>DATLTX010000257.1:0-14129 GCA_035533435.1 Binataceae bacterium (SeqCode) | reverse complement strand
GCCACGCGCCGTCGCGCGATTCTGGACGATCTCAAAGCGGGAAAAATCTCACCCGAAGATGCGATGGCCGCGATTACCGCGATTGGCGAGACGCGCAATGCGCGCGGCTGAATTTTGACGTGAGCGAAGGAGGAACCCCGGCAATGAACGAGTCGAACCTTGAGGGCGTTGAATCGATCCGAATTGTCAGCGCACACGGAAATCTCCGCGTGACGCGAGCGGACGCGCCGCCCGCCGCCGTGGTCGCGAGCGTCGAGCCGCGGATCAATCGCGAGGGCGCGCGCGCCGATATCACGCTGCGCTCGAGCGCCGAGCTGCGCGTCCCGGCCGGAGTCGCGCTCGAGATCGTCGATTGCCGTGGCAATCTGGAAATCGAAGATGTCTCCGCGCCCGCCGTGCTCGGCCGCGTCGGCGGAAACCTGCGCACGCGGCGGACCGGCGCGGTCGTGATTCTCGACCGGATCGGCGGCAACGCGGCGATCGAATCATCGGGGGCGTTTGAGTGCGAACAGGTCGGCGGCTCACTCGCGATCGATCACGCTTCGGGATTCGTGCGCGTGCGCCGGATCGGCGGCAAGCTCGAGGCCGAAGCGACCGGAGCGATCGACATTGATTCCGTCGGCGCAAAGGCCGTCGTGCGCGGCGCGGCGGGCTCGGTATCGATCCGGCAGGTGGGAGGACGACTGCGGCTCGAGAACGTCGCGGGCGACGCGGCGATCGGCCGAGTCGGCGGGCATGGCGCGGTCTCGGGCGTGAGCGGAAATCTCGAGCTCGGCGGCGTCGGCGGCGCGCTCGAGTTGCGCGGTCCGTTTCCCGCGGGAAAAATCTGGCAGGCCAAGAGCGGCGGACGAATCGAGGCGGAACTCGATTCCGACGCCTCGCTCAGTATCGCAGCCTCGGCGGGATGGGGCCGAATCAGGTTCTATGGAATCGACGAGGGCGGACTCGAACGCACCGGTATCGGACGGGTCCAGGGCTCGATCGGAATCGAGCGCGCCGCTAGCGAGCGCACGCGCCTGCTACTCGAGACCCGCAACGCCGACATCATTATCGCCCGCGCCGGCGCACACGAAGGCGACTACTGCCGGACCGGCCGGCGGATGCCGGGCGCGTTCGACGAGCTGGGCGAAATCTTGAGCGCGGAATTCGGCGGCGAGATCCCCGGCTTCGTCAGTTCGATTCTGGGCGCCGCGGGCCGAATCGTAGCGCGCGGTGGAAAATTCTCCGGCAACATGATGCGTGACGCCGGCGGCGAGGTTTCCGCCGAGGTTGCCGGCGCCGTCGAGGAGTTCAGCCGCAAGCTCAGCGAGGAAATTCGTCGCGCCTCGCGGCCCGGATGCATCCGCACTCGCGCCGAGCGCCGCGAGATGCGCGATTCGATTCAAGACGCCGCGCGCCGAATGAGGGACGCGATTCGCGAAGCCCGCCGCGCCGCGCGCCATCCCACCAGCGAAGGGCGCCCCGCGGAGCCCGATGCCTCCGCGCCTGCCGCGAGCGCGCCGCGCCCGGGCGGCACGCGCCCGCTCGACCCAGCGGCCTACCAGGGCGACATCATGAAGATCCTGCAAGCGGTCAAGTCCGGCGAGATTGAGCCTGAAGAAGCCGACGAGATGATCGCCGCGCTGACGGAAGCCGAGCAGGCCGGCGAGAATCCTCCGCGCGGCGCCTGACTCTAGGCTCTGAGGCAGCCTATATTAACGCTGCCAAATCGCGGCGGGTACTGTGCCCTGCCGGGGAGGACCGTATGGAAGCGGTTATCGGTATTCTCTTCTGGGCGGTCCTGTTTGTCGGGAGTCATGTGTTGATCTCCGCGTCGGCCGTGCGCCCGCGCCTGATCGGGGCGGTTGGCGAGCAACCCTATCGCGCCATCTACTCGCTGGTCAGCCTCGTAACCTTTGTGGGACTGTGCGTCACCTTTGCGCATCACAAGCACGCCGGGGCGATGATGTGGGATTTGCGCGATGTCGAGGCCGCGCGCTGGCTGACATGGCTGCTCATGCTGCTGGCGCTGGTGATCCTCGCCGCCGGGCTGATGAATCCGTCGCCCGCGTCGATGGCGGCGCGCGGGCGCGCGGGCGCGCCGATCGGGATTCAGAAGCTCACGCGCCATCCGAGTTTCGTTGCGTTCACGCTTTTCGGCATCGGACACCTGCTGATGAACGGCTGGCTCGGTGACATCTGCTTTTTCGGCGCGTTTCCCGCGCTCGGGATCCTGGGCGGACTCCATCAGGATGCGCGAAAGCTCACCGAGCTGGGCGCGAGCTACCGCGACTATGTTGCCGAGACCTCGTTCATTCCCGGCGCGGCGCTGCTTGCGCGACGCCAGCGATGGACCGCTGCGGACACGCCGTGGCGCGCGATCGTCGTGGGCGTGGCCCTGACCGCGGCGCTGGTTGCGGCGCATCCATTTCTGTTCGGCGGCCATCCGCTGGGGTGAGCCGCGCGCGCGCGGTGGGCGGCGTGCTAATTTTGATCGCATGGGCAGGCGCGATCGAATACGCGGCGCGGCGCTCGGGGTCGCGCTCGCGCTGATACTGGTGGCGTCGGCGGCGCTCGCGCAGCAAATCAATCAGGGTACGGGGAGCGAACTCGAGATTCCGGTTCCGCACGCGCAAGCGCCGCAACCCTCGAAGAACAATTCGGCGACTGAGACTATCCCGTCGATGCAGCCGCAATCTCCGCCGCCTGCCGGACCTTCCGATATCATCCCGCAACAGCGCCAGCCGCCGGGTGCGAGCACGCTCGAAATCCCGCTGCCGCGGCAGTTTCGCGGATGCTGGCGCGGAGTCGTGCCGCGCCTGGACTCGCTCCGGATGCTGGGCGGGCCGCGAGTCTCGAAGTGGATTCCGAAGACCTATCGCATCTGCTACGAGCAATCCGCGGGCGGCCCGTTCAAGCTCACGCTGAGCGAGACCGGCCTTGCGGGATATCATCGCTCGCTGACCAACGTCAGAGGGATCATGAAAGTGATCTCGACCGACGGACGCACGACCGCGCAGATGCGCGCGCTGCTGCATTTCGACGAACCGACGGGAAGCCTGTTCGGGATGTTTCCCGCCAAAGGATCGGTCGATGAGTTGACCAACATGAGCTGCCGAATTGACGGCGACGTGATGCGCGTCGAAGCGAGCGTGTACGCGCAATGGAACGGACGCCCGTGGAGCCAGATGACGTGGCACGCCGATTTCACGAACGAGCGGCAGTAGCCGCACGGGCGCCGCGCTTGCGCGCGGATATGTCAATTAGTAGAAATATCCGCTTTGTCGATTGGGCTTGAAAAAATGGACCTGCGGGTTAATAGTTGACCGGCGGGGTCCACTTTTACCTGCCTGGCGAACGCTTCTGTTCAATGCCTGCCGGGCCCCGGTTTGTAAGACAACCGGACATCAGGAAGGAGCCAACCATGTCGAATCATTTCACCGGCCTGAAGCTCGGTCCTCCGCTCGGCGACCAACGACTCGATCTTTGCGACCTCTACGCGTTTCAGGCGCCGGCGGACCCGGCGCGGACCGTGCTCATCCTCAATGTAAATCCGTTTGCCGAGGCGCCGGAATTCCATCCCGAGGCGATCTACCGCCTCAACATCGACAACGACGGAGATTGTTTGAACGACCTCGCGATCAGTTACGTCTTCGCCCCGTTGCGCAACGGTAAGCAGACCGCAAATGTCTTCATGGCAAAAGGCGCGGATGCCCGCGCGGTCGAAGCTGTCGGGACGAAGGTCATCGCCGACGCCGAGGTCTCCTTCGGCGCCAAACCCAACATCGTCAAGTCCGGCGCCTATACGTTCTTCGCCGGGGTTCGCAGCGACGCTTTCTTTTTCGACTACGACGGAATCAAGAACCTTTTCGATACCAAGGGCGGCAGAAACTTCACTTCACCTCACCTGGGCGGCAAGACTCCATGGACCGGCAAGGATTCGAATGCGCTGAGCAATGTATTCTCGACGGTGCTCGAGCTGCCGACAATTGAACTCGGCGCCAAGCCCGCGATCCGCATCTGGGGACGATGCAGCGTGCGCCGCGACGGCAAGCTCCGTCATGTCGATCGCGCCGGCCACCCGTCGGTCAGCAGCTTCTTCAACACCGACGAGACCAAAGAGGAATACAACGGCAGCGAGCCAATTGACGATCGCAAGCGCTGGCTCGATCAGTTCGTCCACTTGATGGGGCATACCGGCAATTACACCCGGGAAGAAGCAATCGCCGCGATCGACGCCGACGGCCTCCTGCCCGACATGCTGAGCTACAATCCATCGAAGCCCGCGAAGTATCCCAACGGCCGCGTTTTTACCGACGATGTCATCGATCATCGCCTCGCCTTCCTCTCCAAGGGTGAGATACCGCCCGACGGTTTGAAGCCGCATAATGATGTGCTAAAGGAATTCCCGTACTTGGGCGCACCGCATTCTAATCCTGGGCCCACGTAAGCGCTCCGGTTGGCGCATGCGACGGGTAATCGGATGGGGGGATCCATCCGTCTGGATTTACCATAGCCTTCGCGGATCGTCTGACCGCGAAGGAAGCCCTTAGATGCAGGCTTTCGTGAGTACTCAGGAAAATACTCACGGCTTGCTGTGGAGCCGAAGGGAGGAAACGTGAGCAGGAAATATCTCGGTGGATTTCCAGGCAAGCTTCTCGGGGGCTTGCTCGCGGGTGTTTTTATGCTCGCGCTGGCAGGATGCGGCGGCAGCGGCGGTTCCTCCTTCCGGCCGACGCCGACTCCTGTTGCGTCGCCCTCGGCGGCCACGAATTCCAGCGTCTTTGCGGTGGATTGCGAGACCAATCTCGCCTATGTGCCGCTGCCGTTTCTCAGCAACAATCTGACGGGCGAGGTCGGGGTGCTGGATTTGAGCGTGAATCCCGATGACAAGGATCCGCGCACCGCCACAATTGATCTCGGATTGACGGCGCGGCCGCACGCCGCCGCCGCGGATATGGGCGCCGGCCAAATTCTGGTCCTGAGCGATCCCGAGATCAGCACTGGCGTCCTGCAGATTATCAGTGAGAGCGACAACTCGATCACCAACGTATCCTTTCCCACAAACAGCCGCCCGAGCGTTCTGGACGGCGTGGTTTACGATGCGAGCAGCAATACCGCACTGGTTTCGATGAGCAATGTCGCGTCAACCTGCATCGGCAATTGCACGGGAGTCGCGGTGTTCGATCTGGTGAGCCAGACCTTCGGCCCGCTGCTCAATCTGGACAACCCGCTTAACAGTTTCGCCCTCGACGGCGCCGCGGGAGTGCCCCTGGGATCATCAGATCCGATTACGCCGAGCCTCTACGCTCCCGATCTGACCGCCAGCGCGAGCTGCCAATTCAGCGATCAGAATTTGATCAATCTCAATAGCGACCCCGACGGCATCGCGGTCGATCCAACGACCCATCTCTGGATCGCTGGCAACTTTCTTTCGTCGCAAGCGACGGTACTCAATCTCAATGGCGCCACTTACACCTCGGGCGTGGGATGCATGCTCGACGAGGCGGGTACGGTGCCAAATTCGGTCAATCAGAATACCGGGACTAGCGAGAACATGCCGGGGGTGGCGATCAATCCGGCGACTCACGAGGCGCTTTTGACCGCCGACAGCGGCGAGCAGATTGCGCTGTTGACGTTGCCCTCGCAACCGGTTGCGCAACTGAGCCCCACGGATATTCATTCTGTTTTCGGCAGCATCCCCAACGATCCCGAAGGCGCGCAGTTCACCGCGGCGACGTTTCCCTACGCCGTAGTCATCGACAGTTGCCACAACCTTGGTTACGTCCTGAACGTGGACGCAAGCTTTCTGGTGCAGATCGATCTCGACACGCTGAAAAACCATCCGGACGAGATAAGCAAGCCGCTGAAGCATGGTTCGTGCGCTGGCACCTCGACTCCGTTCGCATGCACCAACGGCAGCGGAATAAAGTATTTCCCGCTTCCGGGAGTCCTGTAGAAGAGAAGCCATTTTGCGCTTGAGAGAAAAATCCCCGATCTGGTGCTGCTTCGAATAGGTTTGCAGATTAGGCGAAATCCAAGAGAAGCCTGATGTTCTCCAACCGGCTGAGAAAATCGGTGAGGTTATAATTTACGATGTTGTCTCATTTCTCTGGCATAAGGCGAATTGTGGAACATAGCGTTGCGGGGCGGGCGATTCGGCTGCCGTTCCTGGTGATGACGGCGATACTCGCGCTGCTGTTCGCCACCGGCGACGGTATCGGATCGAGCAGCCCAGCAGTTACACGGAGTGCGTCCGCCACGGCAATCGCCCCCAGTCGCAAGAGTGGCACGAATGCGAAGCTTCAAATCGCATACGCCGATCCATTCGCGGTAAGTGCCGAAGGGACTTTGGCCCGCCGGACGCGAGGCGGACCGGTAGCGGAAGCCTGCGAAAATCCGAAGCCAAGCACGAATCTCAAATCGTGCGTGGATGATAAGACCAAAGAGGTAATCATCGGCGCCGGCGCCACAAAAAAGGCGTGCGAAGGCACCGTAGCGGTTGAAAAGGACTCTTCCAAGCTGGCGCTCGGCCAGATCACGATCAACACCGGCGGTACGCTCGCTATCACCGATCAAATCGCGTCCGACGGAGGGGTCAATCTGACCACTACCGGAATCGACGTGAAAGGCGGAAGCCTGCTGATCGGTTCAGCCGCCTGCCCCATCGGCACGACCAAACCGGAAGCCAACGTCACGATTCGTTTCGTCGGCAACAAGCCCACAACTTGCGGCGCATTCGATCTTTCCACTCCGTCCTGCGCTGGCTACATAAAGGGAATTCAGCTCGAACCTGCCACCTCGGGCGGCACTGGCGGCACGCTCAGGATGTACGGCCTGCGCGGCGTGCCTGCGAACAAGGGCGTCAGCTGGACGGTTCTGAGCCAGCCCGCCGGCAGCGCGATCAAATTTTCCAAGGCAAATGGGGTGATCGCGCCGCCGCCGAAAGACAAGAACATAATCTACACCGCGGCGCGGGTGGACACCGGAGCCAGCGCGTGGCGCGCCGGCGATTGGATCGCGGTTGCGACGACCAGTTTCTCCCCGTGGGAAACTGAATTCGTGGAGATCAATAAAGTCGAGCAGGATCAGGACAACCCGAACGCCACCGGCTCCAAGATCACCCTCAAGCAGGGTTTGGAATACTACCATTTCGGTGGTCCTGACCCGGGCGATCCCAGCACGACCGCAAACTATACTGCCGGAACGGCGACCAATTACGGCGTCGATGAGCGCGCGGAAGTCGGACTTATCAGCCGCAATATAGTGCTGACCTCGGACAGCGACGAAAAGGGCAACACCAAGCACTGGGGCGGCGAGCTGAAGTTCCTGAAAGGATTTCAGGCGCTGGCAATTCAGGGGGTCGAATTACAAAAGTTCGGCAAAGAACAGCTCGGCAGCTATCCGTTCCACTTTCACATGGATGGCCCGCTGTCGGCATACAGCGCTGTCAACCTTCTGATCGATTCCAACAGTATCGATCATAGCTACAACAAGTGCATGACGATCCACTCGACGCAGAGCCTGTCGATCACCAACAATGTCTGCGCGCGGATCACGGGTCATATTTTCTACGAAGAGGTTGGCGACGAAAGCAACATAACTTTCCAGGGCAACGTCGGGATGGGCGCGATGAGCAATTCGTTCGACGTGAACGCGACCGGCACTGGCGATGAGAGCCGCGACAAGTTGATTTTTAATTACTATTGGAAAGGCGACAACATGTTCAGTGCGCCTACGAGCGCTCCTCAACTCGACGCGGCGTCCGCGGTTTTCGACCAATTCAATATCTTCGACACCGACAATCAGTACAACCCCCAGGGGGGCGCTGGAACGTCGCCGATTCCATTCATCACAGTGCGGGGCAATTGTGGTTTCTATGGTCCACTAGGGACCTTCACAAGCACAGGCGTTCCCCTCAATAAGAACATAACCTGCTACCCAGGCAACGCTGATACCACCAAGGTAGCTTATTTCGAGCCTCCTTCTGGATTCTGGATACTCAATCCAAGCGCCAGGCTGATTGGTAACTCAATTGCCGGCTGTCAGGATACCGGTGCGGCTTACTGGTACATTCCGCCGCCGGACCCGAATCTCAACGCAGTCAAGTTTATCCCGATCGGTCCGGATACCCTCTACAACCCCGATACGCAGGTGCATGGCGTCTTTCAGAACAACCGCGGTCACGGATGCTACCGCGGCCTGAATGATGATCCGTTTGAAATGCCGACCGCCGACCAGATATTCGGTTATTCGAACGCGGCCAAAAGCAACCTCAACCATCCGGTGGTCGATGAGTTCGACGGCCTTACGCTAAGCCGCATCCGTGACCGCGGACTCTGGCTCAGGCCGGTCTTTTTCTTTGTCAAAGACGGGCGCTTCGCCACGAACCGGCGCAGTATCAGCTTCGTGACTTCGGGCGGAGCCGACGGCAACTATCCCGGCGTATGGTCGCTGGAGAGTCATTCCACGATGGTGGGACTTAGCACCAACAATGTGGACCGCTTCGGACCGTGCGGAGCTAAGATAAAGGTCAGCAATAATGTCGTGCGCGGCGGCATGCAGGGATGTATCGATCAAACCGTGCCTGCGAGCGGAAAAGCAACCGGCGGCGAGTTTCTCGAGCGCGGCTATGACACTCCGGACTGGAACATGTTCGGCTTCATGAGCTATGACGGTCCGCCGCTAATCATACAGGACCGCTTCGTGAATTACCTCGTCGATCCGAGTTCGATGTGGACCACGACTGACAAAGCCGTCACCACGGGATGGACCTATCTTAATAACTACAAGCATTACGAAGGTGACGCCGCGATCGGATGGCTCGACAGCAATCAGAGCGCGTATCCAACCGCCGCCGCCGCCGAGCAGCTCACCTTCACCAATGTCGATTTCCGTCATCAGGTTTTCACCGATCTGGTAAATGAAGGTTCCTTCAACGACGGCGACAAGAACACCTCGATCCTTGACCTGGATGGATCGCTAAGCGGATACGCGGTGGTGGACTCGGCCGGAAATGCGTTTGCCGGGGCGTTCCCGATTTCGCTCAATAACCTGCAGATCAACACTTCCTCGAACTCCGTTGACGAGTGCAAGGCTCAAGGGCAGCAAAACACGGATCTCGAGTCGCGCCCGACGGCGGCGATGGTTCCAAGCGGCATAGGCCAGCTTGAGTTTGAAGCTCAATACCCGACCAACACGCCGACCAATCCTCCGACGAACCCTGGCTGGCCCCCGAATGACCATACCCAGGGTCTGACCTTTTACAAGGATAGTCTCGACTTTGGCCAGCACGGTTCGATGCTGCTGCATAGCCGCAACGGGTTGGGAGTTTGGGAGCCGAAGGTTACCAGCGGGTTTGGCTACGTTGTACGCGCCGATCCATACACGGTAGGGGGTCTTACCTCCGGGGCGGGAATTCCGAACCTGGTCGATATCAGCCTGGTTGATACTGTCAAACCCGGGATCAGCCCGACCACACCCTTCTATGTCCAAATAGGGATCTGCTACAGCGACGCAAACGGAAATCACCCCACGGATTACACCAAGTTCACGGTGACGCATGGCTATCGGTCGTGGGCAGGGGGTGGTGTTGAACCAGCCGACAATACCCTGAGGAAATACTTCAATCAGCTACAATTTCTCACCGATGCCAATCAGTGGTGTACCAACCTCGATTATCAAAACCCCGCCAACCTGCAGGTAGGTGGCTTCCTGGGCTGCCCAACCGATGGCGTCAGCCTGCAAGTCAGCGGCGCCTGTCCGTCCGGCGCTACTGCATTTACGGACCGTGCGGGGCAGCCGGCTTGCAAGTGGTTGCAGAATACTCCACCGCTGACAACCACAGCCACGACCAAATACGCGGACCTGACAACCGACGGGACGCCTAACGGACCACCCAATCTGAATAACTATTTCTATGATTCCTCGACTGGGATGATGTATCTCTGGGTGGAACAGACCGACGCGAATGCCGTCGGACCATCCCCGCTCGGCAATTGCACTGGCGGCCCGAACGACCCGGCGTTCTGCCCTCAGAAAAGTGGTGGGATCAGCACTGGAGAGTCTTACTACAACTGCCCAGCGGAAGGCTGCCCAACCTACCGGGTCGTGCTGAACGATACTTACACGCCGGGAGTTTCGACCTGTCCGGTATTTGGATCCACCGGCGACACGAATGGCTGGTTGACTGGAACCGGCGGCATCACCTGGCCCGCCGAGCCGGCCGGGCAGCCCAAGTTGGCCTACTTCGGAGGCACGACGCCCGCGAGTCGCTCCACCGTGACGGGCAGTTTTCCGCATTATGCGCCCGTGTCCGCTCCGACCTGCGGGCTCAACCAGCAGCCTGCGCCGATGCCGACACCATGACTTGAGGGCGAGGCAAATCCGCGATGAATCGGGCGCGCCGCAACCAAGCGGCGCGCCCGTAACTTTCTCGCGTTACGGCGGTTTAGATGGTAGCGGAACTGTGGGCGCCACCGTGGCGGGCCAGCAGGCAGCACAATCCGCGTGCGAGGGTTTCAGATATTGGCGCATCCCCGCAAATTTGATGATTCAGACTCGGCGCTAAAGCGGCTGCGCGAGATCTGCCTTGCGTTTCCCGAAGCGGCCGAAAAGGAAGCGTGGGGCGAATGTACCTTCAGGGTTGCGGGCAAGATGTTCGCGATGACCGACAATAATCATCACGACAGCGGCCACGTCGCGGTTTGGATCAAAGCGCCGCCGACCGCGCAGGAGCGGCTTATTCGCTCCGATCCGGCGCGATTTTTCAAACCGCCCTACGTCGGCCACAAAGGATGGGTCGGCGTCCGGCTCGACAAGAAAGTCCGCTGGAACGATCTCGCCGCCATCCTCAATGACGGCTACCTGATGACGGTGCCGCCCCAGCGCTCAGCCTCGCGCGCCCGCGGCGCCGCGCTCTCCGGCAAAACAAAAGCTGCGAAAAAAAAGTAGTCAGCCTTGACGAAACCGGACGACGTGTACTAATCACCCATAGTTCGGGGGTCGGATGCAGAGCCGTATCGCTATCGTTGCCGCCACACTGCTCGCGCTAGCCGTCGCGCCATATTCCGCGCGCGCGCAGCTTGCGCCCGACCAGATGACCTCGTACAAGCTCGGCGCGCCGTCGCCGCATTGGGCATATATCTTCGACAGTCCGATTTCGGTGCCGCAGGTCAGCAAGGTCTATATCCTCGATACTGACGCGCGGAAGATGCTTGGCCAGTTGAACGGCGGCTACATTGCGAGTTTCGTGATGTCGCCCGACGCGAGCGAGCTGTACATGGTCGGCACGTTTTACTCGCGCACATGGCATGGCACGCGCACCGACGCCGTAGAGATCTTCGACGCGCACACGCTCGGATTCAAAAGCGAAGTTAAAATTCCGCCCAAACGCCTGCTGATTGTGCCGAAAGACAACTCGGCCGCGGTGACGAGCGACGGACGCTTCATGCTGGTCGAGAACCTGACTCCGGCGACCTCGGTCAGCGTAGTCGATTTGAAGGCGCGCAAGTTTGTCGGAGAAATCGAGACGCCCGGATGCGTTCAGGTGCTGGTGTCGGGAGCGCGCAAGTTTTCCTCGATGTGCGCGGACGGCTCGATCCTGACCGTCAATCTGGACGACGCGGGCAAGCTCAAGAGCCGCAAACAATCCAAACCGTTTTTCAATCCCTCGAAAGATCCCGTCTTCGATCAACCCGCTCTGGTCGGAACGACCGCTTACTTCGATTCCTATCACGGCATGATCTACCAGGTTGATCTATCAGGCGACGAGGCTCGCGCCGAACCCGGATGGTCCGCGCTGTCGGAAGACGATCGCAAGGCCAACTGGCGGCCCGGCGGATGGCAATCAATCTCGGCCAGCGCCGACGGCGGCTCCGTTTACCTGCTGATGCATCAGGGCGGCGAATGGACCCACAAGCAGACCGGCAAGGAAGTTTGGGTGTTCGATACCGCAAAGAAGGCGCGCATCGCGAGAATTCCGCTCAAGACCGAAGCCTACTCGATTCGCACGAGCAGCGGTCCCAAGCCGATCCTCGAATGTCTTGCGCTGATCCAGAGCCAACTCGAAACCTATAGCCTGCCCGATGGCAAATACCAGGGCGTGTACACCAATCTTGGCGCGCCGTTTTTGATTTACGGTCCCTAAGCCACGAGCGCGGTCATATGGATAAAATCGATCAGCTCTTCGAGCATCTGACCCGCGCGATTGCGCAGCGTTCCTCGCGCCGCAGTTTTCTTGCGCGGCTGGGCAAGCTGGCGGTCGGCGGGATGATCATTCCGCTGCTCCCCGTCGATCGCGTGACGGCCTCGGCGCGCGCGCAAGGTCTTCCCGCGCTGCCGCCCGGTGCTCCAGTGCCGGCGGGGATGGAAGCGATGGTGAAGCACGGGAATCCCGACGATGACTCGGCATGCGACTACTGGAAGTACTGCGCGATCGACGGCTACCTCTGTTCCTGCTGCGGCGGCGGCTCGCATGATTGTCCGCCCGGGGCGTCGCCCTCGCCAACCTCGTGGGTCGGGACGTGCAGGCATCCGGGCGACGGCAAGGACTATATCGTCAGCTATCGTGATTGCTGCGGAAAGACTCCGTGCGGGCGATGCCTGTGCGCGAATACGGAAGGCGAGATGCCGCTGTATCGTCCGCAGCTCGACAGCGATCTGATCTGGTGCTTCGGCGCGCCGACGATGGTCTATCACTGCTCGACGGCGGAGATCGTCGGCATCAAGTAATGCGCGAGCGCATCGGCACGCGCGGCGGCGGTGGGGGGAGTAATGTACAAGTTTATTCGGGGTGGGGTCTGCGCGCTGGCTGTTGTTTCGATTCTGGCAAGCGGAGTTACGCCGGCGTTTGCGGGCAGACGGAGTCCGATCAAGCACCTGATCGTTGTGATCGGCGAGAACCGCAGTTTCGACAACGTCTTTGCCACGTACGTTCCCCCCGATCCTACCCAGAGCGTGTGGAACCTGCTCTCGCAGGGAATCGTTAATCAAGCCGGCTTCGAGCCGGCCAAGAACCCGAGCGCCGCCGCGCAGCAGCATCAGGCGGTGAACACCGTCAGCTACGAGATCAGCCCCGATCAAACCGGCTCGACGCCCTATGCGACTCTGCCCCCGCCCAGCACGACGCTGGATGCGCTGCCGGCGCCGCCGTGCCAACTTTCGCTGTTCGGCTATATCTTTGGAATCACGGGTCCGCCGACCTGCACCGATATCGGGCTCGACCCGGAAGATCAGGCATTGCTCTCGACGGGCGGAAGTTATCAACCACTTCTTGAACTCGGGCTCGGTTTGACCCCGGTTCCCGATTGCCGGTACACGCTGACCAGCGGTGGGGTGGTAAGTCCGCTTACCAACAATTCCTATCCCCTGGTTAATCCCGCCAATCTGGTTAGCTATGAATCCAAAAATTGCGTTGCGATACCGCTGCTGGCCTCGATTATTCCGGGGACTCCGCCACCGCCTGATTTCGCGACCAACACCGGCGATCCCGTGCATCGCTTCTACCAGATGTGGCAGCAATCCGATTGCAGCGTCAGCCATGCGACAGCCGCCAATCCGAGCGGGTGCCTCCACGATCTGGTGACCTGGGTCGCGACCACCATGGGTTGGGGGCTGACCGGAACCTGCTCCCCCACCATCGCAAATCCGTCTTGCACCCCGCCCGCGCCGGGCGACCTGCAGGCCACCTATCAAGGCGGAGTCGGGATGGGTTTCTACAACATGGCGCTGGGTGACTATCCGATCTTCAATGCGCTGGCGCAGTCATACGCGATCAACGACAACTATCATCAGATGGTAATGGGCGGGACCGGGCCGAACTCGCAGTCGATATTCACCGGCGACGTGTACTACTACGCCGACGCCAACGGCAACCCGGCCACGCCGGCGAGCTACCTGGTTGCGAATCCGAATCCCGTCCAGCCCGCGATCAACAATTTCTACCAGCTCGACGGGCTGCCCGCCTTGGATCCGGGCAGCAGCAGCTTTGGCGGACTGACCAATTGCTCGGATCAGACACAGCCGGGAGTGTCGCCGATCATCGACTACCTGGATTCGCTTTCCTACAGCCCGTTCAACTCCGGCAACTGTGCGCCGAATACCTACTATCAGATCAATAATGAGTATCCATACTACGATCATCTGGGGAA
>DATLTX010000256.1:0-8562 GCA_035533435.1 Binataceae bacterium (SeqCode) | reverse complement strand
GCCGAGCGGATTTTTCCGTTCGACCCGATTCCGCGAATTATCGACGCCGCCACGTGGCAGACTCTCGAGGCGGGGCTGATCCAGCGGGTGCGCGCGCTCAACGCCTTCGTGGCGGATATTTACGGCGAGGCGCATATCCTGAAGGACGGGCTGATTCCGCACGACCTGATTCTGGAGTCGTCGCAATATCGGCGCGGGGCGGTCGGAATCACACCTCCCGGCGGAACCTTTATCACGGTGGCGGGAATCGACCTGGTGCGCGGCGCCGACGGGCTCTTCTACGTGCTCGAGGACAACGCGCGCACGCCGTCGGGCGTGTCGTACGTGATCGAGAACCGGCTGGTGACGACGCGCTTGATGCCGGACGTGCTGCGCGCCTGTCGCGTGCGCAGCGTCGAGGGCTACCCTGCGGATTTGCTGGCGAGCCTGATCGAGCTTGCGCCGGCGGGAATATCGCGGCCGACGGTCGCGCTTCTGACGCCGGGGCCGTTTAACTCGGCGTTCTTCGAGCATGTGTTTTTGTCCCAGCAGATGGGAGTCGAGCTGGTCGAGGGGCGCGACCTGGTTTGCGTCGATCACAAGCTGTGGATGAAGACGGTTCACGGATTGCGCCAGATTCATGTTCTCTACCGGCGAATCGACGATGACTTTATCGATCCGGTCGTGTTTCGGCACGACTCGATGCTGGGCGTGGCGGGACTGACGGCGGCGATTCGCGCGGGCAGCGTCACTATCGCCAACGGAATCGGCACGGGTGTCGCTGACGACAAGGCGGTGTTCGCCTACACACCGGAGATGATCCGGTACTATCTGGGCGAGCAGCCGATTCTGCCGATCGTCGAGACGCATCTGCTCCGCGAGCCGGAAGTCCGCGCGATGGTGCTGCGCGACCTTGATCGTTTCGTGATCAAACCGACCGGCGCTTCGGGCGGCTATGGAGTGGTAATCGGACCGCGCGCCAGCGATGCCGAGCTGGCCGAAACGCGCCGGCTGATCGAAGCCAATCCGAAAGACTATATCGCGCAGCCTGTCGTGAGCCTGTCGGTGCATCCGACGCTCGTCGATGACGGCGAAGGGGGCGTTGCGCCCGCGTCGCGGCACGTGGATTTGCGGCCCTTCGTCCTGATGGGCACGCGGCCGCGGGTACTGGCGGGAGGGCTGACCCGGGTTGCGCTGCGCGAGGGCTCGCTGGTCGTCAACTCTTCGCAGGGGGGCGGCAGCAAAGACACCTGGGTGCTTGACGGGCCGTGCTGAGACGGGTCGCAAATCATCTTTACTGGACCGCGCGTTATCTGGAGCGCGCCGAATGGCGGGCGCGGCTGGTCGATGTGAATTATCATCTGCTGGTGGAAAGCCCGCCGGAGCCGAGCGGAGCGTGGGGCGCGATGCTGGCGATAACCGGCGACCGCGAGGATTTTGACTCGCGCTACGCGACCGACGACGAGGCGTCGGTGCTTGGCTACTACACCTTCGACGAGAAAAATCTCTCTTCGATTCGGAGCTGTATCGAATTTGCGCGCGAGAATTGCCGCGCGCTGCGCCATCGCATCTCTTCCGAGCTGTGGCTCGAGATCAACACGCTCTACCTCGACGCGCAAAGGTGGACGCCGGCCGGACTCGAGGCGACCGGCGTGTACGGATTCTTCTCCGATCTGCGCGAGCGCTTTTACCGGATCGCAGGTGTAATCCAGACCACGATTTCGCGCGATGTCGGTTACGATTTTCTCGCGATCGGGCGCTCGCTCGAGTGCGCCGAGAATATCTCGCGCCTGCTCGACGTGAAGTATCATGTGCTGCTGCCGACGCTCGAAGATGTCGGCTCGCCGTTGGATCTCTCGCAATGGGCGGCGCTGTTGCGCAGCGCGTCGGCGCTCGAGGCGTACCGGCGTGCGTACGGCAATATGATTCGGGCGGATAAAGTAGTCGAGATTCTGCTCTTCGACGGATCGTTTCCGCGCGCCGCGCGTTTTTGTGTGGACCGGCTCGGCTCGGCGCTGGGGCGGGTCGAGTCGGGCGCGATGCACTCGAACGGCAGCAACCGGGTGCCGGCGGCGCACGCGCTGGGCGTGCGGCTGCGGGCGGGAGCGGCGCCGACTGTGATCGAGTCGGGGCTGCATGAGTATCTGCTCGGGATTCAGGAAGATTGCGCGCGGATCGGCGAAGAAGTATCGGCCGAGTATCTGAAATTTGAATGATTAAAGTCCGTGACGCGGACCGGCGATACAGGCAAAATAACCTCACGAAATAGAGCGCCGAAATAGTCGCTAAGTACAGTAGCCAGGATAGTCGCCAAGAAAATCGCAATGAGATTTCGGGTCAGACACGTGACGCGCTTCGCCTACGACCGGCCGGCCTACGAATCGCACAACGAGGTGCGGCTGCGGCCGCGCGAGAGCCCGGGCCAGCGCACGATAGGGTTTCGCCTCGAGGTCATTCCGCGCGCCGCGGTGATCGATTATCGCGACTCGTTCGGCAATATCGTGCACGCGCTTTCGGTGCACGAGCCGCATCGCGAGCTGGTGGTGGTGGCCGACTCGCTGATCGAGCGCGCCGCGCCGCGTCCGCTCGACGCGCCGCGCCGTCCGTTCGGCGAATTTCTGGCCGGCGACGCGCTGCGCTCGCAGCTCGAATACGATTTTCTGCATCACAGCAGTTACGTGCCCTTCAGCGAGCCGCTCAAGAAGCTGTTCTGGATGGCGCGGCCGCGGATGAACGAGTCGGTGGTGGATTACGTATGCCGGATCGTCGGATGGATTCGCGGGCAGTTCGCTTACGAGCCAGGCACCACCAACGTGCGCTCGGACTTAAATCATATCCTGCAACAGGGCGGCGGCGTGTGCCAGGATTTCGCGCATCTGACGCTCGGTATCCTGCGCCTTGCGGGCGTGCCCGCCCGCTACGTGTCCGGATACCTGGCCCCGGTCGTCGAGGCGGACAATCGCCGTCCGCTCGGCGAGCAGGCCAGCCACGCGTGGATCGAGGCGATGATCCCGGACGCGGGATGGATCGGTTTCGACCCTACGCACGGCGCGCGCGCCGGCGACCATCATTTGCGCGTCGCGGTCGGGCGCGACTATGGCGACGTGCCGCCGATGGCGGGAATCTATCGCAGCGCGGGGGGAACGCAGACGATGCGCGTGTCGCTGGATATTTCGCAGACCGAAGAGCCGGCCAGCTCTCCGATCGATCCGGGCGCCAATCAACAATAACGCAAGAGCGCATGGCCGCGCCGTGTGCGCGGACGGTTCGAAGCGCGGCGGCCGGAGCAACGACCGGCCGATCAACCAGTGTGCGCCGGCGCCTTCGCACCCTGCGCGCGGAGAGTGAGAATCGCAAGGACTATAGCGATAAGTATCAGCGCGGGTACATCGCCCAGCAGATGTCCGCGATGCTCGGGATAGGCCGATGCCTGCAATGCCATGATCCCGCCGTGCACGAAGCTCGAGAAGACGGTGAACCAGATAAGGCTCAGATTCTCGAACGGGCGGCGCGCCGCAAGAATCAGAAAGACTCCGAGCGTCGCGTAAATCCCCAGGATCATTTGCAGATAATCCGAGTGTCCGCTCGAGTGCCAAATCCATCCCGCCGGCCAGAGAATCGTAAGCGGATAGACTCCGATCACGAAAATTATGCCGACGGCAACGAGCGCGGCGCTCAGAAGCTTGGTACCGTGACTTTCCTGCATCCGGGTTTCCCTCCATCCGGGCGAGTATCGGATTCCAGCGGCGCTTTGACGGGCAGGACTAAAGCACGATGCCCATGTTATGGACAGAGGCCGCCGCGGCGGCTTCGATTGCCGCGCCACCCGCCGCCCGCTATAACCGTCGCGGTTATTCTTAGCGCGCCGGATCGATCATGAAGCCCCTGTCGCAGCCTGCTGATCTAATGAGCGCCGTCACGGGCCGATGTTGGCTCGTGCGGCGATGCGCCGCGGCGCTGCTAATCGCTATTGGACCGCTCGGATGCACCTATCTTCTGCAGACCGACGCGGTTGATCTGCCGGGCCGCATGCAACGCGGAGATTTTTCGTTCCAGCGGCCCGCGCGGTCCGGATGGTATATGCGCGACACCGTCGATCCGCCGACGCTGGCCGAGTTCACGCGCCACGACGGCCGCGCCGAGTCGCAGATTCTGGTCTTCGCGTATACTCCGTCGGTACCCGTGACCAATGCCGATCAGTTGCAGCGCTGGGCCGAGAGCCTGCCCGGCGGCGACAAGGTCGTCACGGCTGCGCCCGGACACGGCACGACGTGTCTGCACTATCACGCGCAATCGATCCTGACGGTGAATTATGCGAACACGACCGAGCCCTCGGCGGATCGGCTGATTACGGAAGAAGACAGCCTGGAATGCCTCGATCCGCGCACGCCCGGCTTTATCGTGCGCTTCATCTACACCCAGCGCAGCCCGACCGGCGGCACCCCGACCGGCGCCGCGGAAGCCGCCGCATTCCTCAGCAGCATCAAGTTCGAGTGATCGTAAGAGGAATTGATACTTCTCAGATCGACGGCCCGCCGCGCCGATTTGCCATGCCTGCACGTCACCGCACGCGCGCCGCGAGATTTCTCCCTTCGGTCGAAATGACGGACTTGGGCTGGTTGCATGAATATCGAGAGGCTGGCAAAACCACCGCTCGTCATTTCGAGCTCGCGTGGCTGCTCGTTAGATGTGCGTCGGGATCCGTCGCGTAGGCAGAGGCGGCGAGAAATCCCCGTAGCTCTTTGCACGTCGCTTGTTCAGTCGCGCGCACGAGTCTGCGCGCGAGGAATGGCGCGACATCCACGAGCTCCAACATTTCCGTACGTCACTGCGGGCGCGCCCGGGATTTCTCCCGCTGGTCGAAATGACGGAATGGGACTCGGAGCGTGCGAGATCAAGAATTGGTGCGCGGAGGGGGACTTGAACCCCCACGGCCTTTCGGCCACCAGCCCCTCAAACTGGCGTGTCTGCCGTTCCACCACCCGCGCTTCGGATGGGATCGTGCCCGCTATCTTTTCGGCGCCGCGGGCGCCTGCTGGCCGCCGGATGGCGGTGCGGACGGGACCGCTACCTTGCCCGCGGCGGGCGCGGCGGGCATCACCGATCTGGTCGTCGCGGACGAGCTGTTAAAGATACTGCCGGTCACGCGCTGAGTTGACGAATAGGCCAGGAAGATCGAGGTCGCGAAGAATGCGGTCGCGAGCGCCCAGGTAGCTTTGGTCAGCGCGTTTCCCGCGCCGCTGGCGCCGAAGACGGTCGAACTCGAGCCGCCGAAGACCGCGCCGACATCGGCGCCCTTGCCCTGCTGGAGCAGGATAATCACAACCAGCACGATGCACACGACGATGTGAATCGCGATTACTGCAGATACATACATTGAATTCTTGTCCGCGGGGCTTGGTTCGCGACTAGCCGGCGCGCTTGGCCCGGATGATCCTCGCAAAGGAGTCAGCCTTCAAGCTTGCCCCACCTACCAGAGCCCCGTCAATATCGGGCTTGGAGACGAGCGAGTCAACATTGTCGGCCGTGACGCTGCCGCCGTAAAGAATCCGGATCGCGTCGGCGGCCTGATGCCCGTGCAGGTCCGCAACCGCCTGGCGAATCGAGCCGTGGACGGTCTGCGCCTCATGGGGAGTGGCCGTGCGTCCGGTTCCGATTGCCCATACCGGTTCGTAGGCGATGACCATCGTGGCGCAATCGGCCGCGGAAACTCCGGCCAGCCCGCTCTGCAGCTGGCGCATCACGACCGCGAGCGCGTGGCCGCCGTCGTGTTCGGCCTGAGTCTCGCCGACGCACAGGATCGGGACCATCCGATGCCCGAGCGCGGCGATCACTTTGCGATTAATCAGCTCGTCGGTCTCGGCGAAAATATGGCGGCGCTCGGAATGGCCGAGGATCGCGTGGGTCACGCCGAACTGCAGGAGCATCGGCGGCGAGATCTCGCCGGTGAAGGCGCCTTTGTCCTCGAAGTGCATGTTCTGCGCGCCGAGTGCGATCGACGATCCGGCCAGAGCCTGCGCCGCGGCGGGAATCATCACTGCGGGCGGCGCGATCATCATGTCGCGATCGCGGGCGAGCGCCGCCGCGTCACGATCGATATTTACGCGCAGCGCCGCGATCACGGCGCGCGCTTCAAGCGCGGTCAGGTTCATCTTCCAGTTGCCTGCGAAAAGTAGCCTGCGCATCGCGATAGTCCTTGGCGCGGCGTGCCGCGGGTTCAGCGCTCGAGCGCCTTGACCCCGGGCAGCTCGCGGCCCTCGAGGAATTCGAGCGTGGCGCCGCCGCCAGTCGAGATATGGGTAAAGCGCGCGGCCCACTCATGTCCGGCGACGGCGGCGGCGGTGTCGCCGCCGCCCAAGATCGATTTGGTGGCGGATTGGTTGGCTAACGCTTCGCCGACGGCGAGCGTCCCGCGGGCAAATTCCGCAATCTCGAAAAACCCCAGCGGTCCATTCCAGACCACGGTTTTGGCGGGCGCGAGCGCGGCCTTGAAGCGCTCGATCGTCGCCGGACCGATATCGAGACCCATCATGTCGGCGGGAATTTCGCCGACGGTCTGGGTCATCGCGCCTGCTTCAGGAGCCGATGCGACGACATGATCCGAGGGCAGGACGATCGCGACGCCTTTTTTCTCCGCCTCGGCGAGCAGCTCGCGGGCGAGCGCGACCTTGTCTTCCTCAACGCGCGAGCGCCCGACCGCGATATCCTGCGCGCGCAGGAAGGTGTAGGCCATCGCGCCGCCGATCAGGATCGCGTCCACGCGGGGCAGCAAATTTTTGATGAGCCCGATTTTGTCGGAGACTTTGGCCCCGCCCAGGATCGCGACCATCGGGCGCGCGGGATTTTCCGTGACCGCGCGCAGCGCCTCGAGTTCGCGGATCATCAGGAAGCCTGCGGCGCGTTCGGGCAAAAATTTTGCGACCCCGGCGGTCGAGGCGTGCGCGCGATGCGCGCTGCCGAACGCGTCGTTGACATAGGCGGTCTTGCCACGCGCGAGTTCGTGCGCGAAGTCGCGATCGTTGGCCTCTTCCTCGGCGTGAAAGCGCAGGTTTTCGAGCAGGATCGCGTCGCCCGGCTTGAGCGCCGCGATCATCCTGCCAGTCACGTCGCCGATACAATCGGGCGCAAGCGCTACTTTGCGCCCCAGCGCGGCGCTCAGATATTCCGCGACCGGCTTCAAACTGAATTGGGGCGAGCGTTCCTTGGGGCGGCCCAGATGCGAGCACAGAACCGCGATGGCGCCCGCCTTGAGGATATAGCGAATCGTGGGCAGGCTCGCGTCGATTCGCGCGGGGTCGGAGATTTTGCCCTCAGCGAGCGGCACATTGAAGTCGCATCGCACCAGAACGCGCTGTCCCTCGAGGTCGAGCGCGGTAACGGGAAGGATCGCCATGGCGGATTCCAAAAATTCCGGCGCGCCGCGCGGCTACCGCTTGGCGGTCACGTAGGCTGTGATATCGACGAGCCGGTTCGAATAGCCCCACTCGTTATCGTACCACGAGAATATCTTGACCAGCCGGTTGCCGAGGACCTTGGTCAGCGGAGCGTCGAAGGTGGACGAATTCGGGTTTCCATTGAAATCGATCGAGACCAGCGGCGCCTCGCTATAGCCCAAAATTCCCTTGAGCGGACCTTCGGCGGCTCTCTTCATCGCCGCGTTGACGGCGGTGGCGTCGGCGTCGCGCTCGATAGTCGCGGTCAGATCGACGATCGAGACGTTGGGCGTCGGCACTCGCACCGCGATTCCGTCGAGCTTGCCCTTGAGCGCGGGCAGCACCAGGCCGATCGCCTTTGCCGCTCCGGTCGATGTGGGCACCATCGAGAGCGCGGCGGCGCGCGCGCGGCGCAAGTCGCTATGCGGTCCGTCCTGGAGGTTCTGATCGGCGGTGTAACCGTGCACGGTGGTCATTAGGCCGTGGACGATTCCAAAGCTCTCATGCAGAACCATCGCGACCGGCGCAAGGCAGTTGGTCGTGCACGAGGCGTTGGAGATCACGTGATGCTTTCCCGGGTCGTAGGTTTTTTCGTTGACGCCGAGGCACAGCGTAACGTCGGCGCCGTCGGCGGGCGCGCTGATGATCACCTTGCTCGCGCCGGCCGCCAGATGCATCGCGGCCTTGTCCCGCGCGGTGAACAGGCCGGTCGATTCGACGACGGCTTGCACGCCTAGCTTGGCCCACGGGAGTTTTGACGGATCGCGCTCGGCAAGCACCTGGATCGGTTTGCCATCGATCACGATGCTGGCGCCGTCAACCTTGATCTCCTGCTTGAGCGTGCCGTGGACGGAATCGTATTTGAGCAGATGCGCCAGCGTGGCGGCGCTGGTGATGTCGTTGACGGCGACGACTTCGAGGTCTTTTTTGTGCAGCGCCGCGCGAAAGTACATCCGGCCAATCCGGCCGAAGCCGTTGATCCCAATTTTGGTCGCCACCTGTCACGTCCTCCGCGGGAATTCATCCCGGAAAATTGATGCCCGACACTAGATAAGCAGGGCCTATCTGTTCAAGGGCTGATAGGCGTCTAATTTGCGCGCTTTTGAGCCGGATCGCTATCGAAGAATGCGGGCGGCGATCATTTTCCAGC
>DATLTX010000255.1:0-20030 GCA_035533435.1 Binataceae bacterium (SeqCode) | reverse complement strand
GCGCTCAATCGCGAGATGGATATCTTCGTCGGCGATGGCAAATCGAAACCGTCCCGCGTCGATCTCGCGCTCGATTTCCTTGAGTCCGCGCTCGATCGCGCGCGCCTCTCCCGCCCGGATCAAACGCACCTTCGCAAGCATCCGCGCGTGCGCTATCGAGCCGCGGATATCGTGCCGGAACAGCCGCCGATCAAACGGTAACGAAGCGGTAAACGCCTCGACCTCAGGCAACCGTCCGCGCGCAAACCTCCCGCGGATGAGATTCGAGGCAGCGCGCGCGCGCGTCTCACTCGCCGGATTCACCGACGCTCTCAAGACTGATTTTTTCGTTCGGATCATTTCCAACCGAAGATAGGAGCATACGCTGCCTCCGCTCCCTATTGGAGCGGGTCGGACCGTCGAAGCCCGATTCTATTCCTCGCCCTCGAAGTAGTCGGAATCGATTTTCCATATCTGGTAGTTCGAAACTGCTGCGACGCCAACGCCTGCATCGATCATCAATTCCGAGAGCATCTCTCCGTCAATCAATACGATCCGCTTTTGTATTCGTTCCGTATATTCGCGGGCTTCGCGCGAGAAATCTGAGGTTGTAATCAGGACCCCTTTGACCGCCCCGCGCCCCTCCAGGCTGCCAGCTAGCGCCTGCACGACGGGCCGACCGACGGTTCCAGCCCATCGCTTGGCCTGCACGTACACCTTGTCCAGCCCCAACCGGTCCTCGTCGATTACGCCATCGAGTCCATCGTCGCCCTTTCCTCCGATGGCGCGGCCAGCCTCTTTTCGCGATCCCCCGTAACCCATCGCGACTAGAAGATCGACAACAAGCCTTTCAAAAAACCTTGGCGACGACATCTTAACCCGCTCCAGAAGGTCTTGAGCAAGTGCCCGTCGTAGCGCCTGAGAGGTCGCGTCCATTATTTCCTCAGGGGTCCGAGATCCCTCCGAGTCGCTCTCCTGATTTTTAGCGGCACCTTCGGTATTGGGAGTTCGTTGAATTGTTTTGAATGCCACAAATTCGGGAAACTGTTCGAGGAACTTCGGATCGATCTGGCGGGGATTCGAGCGGAGTACCTGTTGTCCACGCTCAGTGATTTTGAATCGTCCGCGCGCTGGACTTTCGAGAAGGCCCGCCTTCTTCAGGTAAGTCCTCGCCCAACCGACTCTATTTTCGAATACAGTCTGCTTACCGCTGGGGAGAAACTCTTTACGGTCGTCCGGGGACAGGTTGAATTCGTTTGCTAGGTTGTCGACGCACTCATCAAGCTTGTGCTCCACCCCGTCGCCTGTGATCCGCAAAAGCGGAAGCATGAATGCATGATAAGGGGGGACCAACATGCTGCTAAGCCTCCGTCAACCTAAGGTTCTTCTTCAAGTGAGCGTCAGAGTGCCGACCTACGCTGCTTCGAGCTTCATTGAGTCGCGGCGGGCTGAACCATCCCTCACGTCCACCGTTTGCGGCGCCGTGCTGCGCAAGCCCGGTCATTCGGGATGGCGGGTGCGGCATAGGCATCCGCGCGCCGCGCAGCTCACGGTGCCGTCGGGATGAACGATATGCACGTCCGTTTTGTGCAGACATTTGGGGCAATGCCCCGAGCGGATTCGTGGCACCAACTTCGGCTGCGATTTCGGCGGCCGGAACTGGATGACCTTGCCCAAGTTTCACTTCTCCGCGCGGCCCTTTGCGCCCTCGCCGCGAACGCGCGCAAGCGCGCGCAAGCGAGTGCCCGCAAGCCGGATGAAGCCCTCGGCGTCAGACTGATCGTATCCCCCCGCCTCTTCAAAGCTCGCGATCGCGGGATCGTACAGAGAATTGGCGGATTTGCGTCCCGCAATTGTTGCCGCGCCCTTGTACAATTTCACGCGCGCGACTCCGTTCACGTCACGCTGCGCATTGTCGATCAGCGCCTGCAGCGCCTCGCGCTCGGGCGCGAACCAGTAGCCGTAATACACCATCTCCGCGTAGCGCGAGACCAGAGAGTCGCGCAGATGCATCACCTCGCGATCGAGAGTCAATTGCTCGACGCCGCGATGCCCATGGGACAGCATCGTGACGCCCGGCGTCTCGTACACGCCGCGCGATTTGATTCCCACGTAGCGATTTTCGACCATATCGACGCGGCCGACGCCGTGACGGCCGGCGATTTCGTTGGCGCGCTCGATAATCTTCGCGGGCGAAAGCGTTTCGCCATCGATCGCGACCGGACTTCCCGCCGCGTATTCGATCTCAACGTACTCGGGCTTGTCCGGCGCACTCTCGGGCGCGACGGTCAGGCGGAACATGTCGTTGTACGGCTCGCGCCATGGGTCTTCGAGAATTCCACCCTCGTAGCTGATATGGACCAGGTTGCGATCCATCGAATAGGGCTTTTCGGCGGTGACCGGAATCGGAATCTTTTTTTCGTTCGCGTAGGCGATCATGTCCGCGCGGCCCTTGAAGGTCCAGTCGGCGCGGCGCCATGGCGCGATTATTTTGAGCTCTGGTGCGAGCCGCGCGATGGCCAGCTCGTACCGGACCTGGTCGTTGCCTTTGCCGGTGGATCCGTGGGCGACGGCGTCGGCGCCTTCATCCCGCGCGATTTCGATTAGCCGCTTCGCGATCACAGGACGCGCGATCGACGTGCCGAGCAGATAGTAGCCTTCATATACGGCGTTCGCGCGCATCATCGGAAACACGAAGTCGCGCGCAAATTCCTCACGCAGATCGGCGAGCACGAGCTTGCTCGCACCAGTGCCAAGCGCTTTTGCCTCGAGACCGACGGTCTCCTCGCCCTGCCCGACGTCGGCGCAGTATGCAATAACCTCGCATCCGAACTGATCCTTGATCCAGCGCAGCATTACCGAGGTATCCAGCCCGCCAGAGTAAGCGAGCACGAGTTTTCTGATTTTTTCGGTGGGCATTTGTACTAGATTAAATCACGCCCCATGCGCGAGCGCCGAGTGCGCCAGAACCTCTGGTCGCAGCAGCCAAACCATTACCGCCTTTTGCGCGTGGAGGCGATTCTCGGCCTGGTCGAGCACGATTGAACGCGGTCCGTCAATCACCTCGTCGGTGATTTCCTCGCCGCGATGCGCCGGCAGGCAGTGCATCACCAGCGCGTCTTTTGCGGCGTGGCGGATCAGCGCGCCGTTAACCTGAAAATCCTTGAAGTCGCGCCGGCGCTGCGCCGCTTCCTTCTCCCGGCCCATCGAAGTCCACGTGTCGGTGTAGATCACGTCGGCGCCGGCCACCGCTTTGACTGGATCGCTGGTCACGATGCCGATCTCCTCGCGCCGGATGAGCTCGAGGAACCGCTTCTCCGGCTCATAGCCGTGCGGCACCGCGACGCGCAGCTCGAATGCCAAAAGGACGGCAGCCTCGATCCAGCTCTGGGCCATGTTAAATCCGTCTCCGACCCACGCGACCTTGAGCTTCGAGATATCGCGGCCGAAATGCTCCTGCAAAGTTTGCAGATCCGCCAGCACCTGGCAGGGATGCAGCAAATCGCTGAGTCCGTTGATGACCGGCACCGACGCCTCGCGCGCCAGCTCGACGCAGTTAGCGTGCGCGAAGGTTCGGATCATAATCAGATCGACGACGCGCGACAGGTTGCGCGCCACATCCTTTACGGTCTCACGCTCGCCGATTCCGATGTCGTTCGGCGCCAGATAGATCGCGTGGCCGCCGAGCTGCGCCATCCCGGTCTCG
Organism: Binataceae bacterium (SeqCode); assembly: GCA_035533435.1. Taxonomy (GTDB): domain Bacteria; phylum Desulfobacterota; class Binatia; order Binatales; family Binataceae; genus JBARDN01. The sequence continues at coordinate 16,345 of DATLTX010000255.1, read as the reverse complement.
AAGGTGATTCGCGTGCGCAGCGACGGCTTCTGGAAGATCATCGCGAGCGTGCGCCCGCGCAAGTACGGATGGTCGATGCCCGACTTTAGCTCGGCCTTGAGCCGCGCCGCGAGCGCGAGCAACCCGCCCAGCTCCGAAGCGCTCAGCGACGCCATGTCCAGAAAGTCGCGCTTGACGCGAGTCTCGGCCTGCGCTGCGATACTGCCCTTTTGAACCGCGCCACTCACCGCGCCACCGGTGCGCTCATGAGCGCCTTTTCGATTATCTTGAGCCCGATGTCCGCTTCCTCGCGCGTGAGGTTCAAGGGAGGAAGCAGGCGCAGCACATTACCGGCGGTGCCGTTGACGAGGAGCTTTTCCTTAAGGCACGCATCGACGATCGGACGCGGATCGCCCTTTAAGACCACGCCGATAATCATCCCCAGGCCACGAACTTCGAGCACACGGTCGCAGCTCTTGCCGATCTCGCGCAGGCGCTCGGTAATGTACGCACCGACGCTCGTCGCGTTGGCTAAAATTCCTTCCTGCTCGATTGCATCCAGGACCGCGAGCGCCGCGCTGCACGCGATCGGATTTCCGCCGAACGTGGTGCCGTGGCTGCTCGGAGTGAACGCGGACGCAATTTCGTTTTTCGCGATCATCGCGCCGATCGGAATTCCCCCCGCCAACGCCTTGGCCAGCGTCACGATGTCGGGCTTGATGCCAGCGTGCTCGAAAGCGAAGAATTTTCCGGTGCGGCCCACCCCGGTCTGAATCTCGTCGAGGATGAGCAGGATACCGCGGCGATCGCAGAACTCGCGCAGGCGCTTCAGGTAGTCGGCGTGCGGCGTGACGACGCCGCCCTCGCCCTGAATCGGCTCGACCATGACGCCCACGGTTTCGTCGTGAATCGCGCGCTCGAGCGCCGCAATATCGTCGAAGGGCGTCAGGCGAAAGCCGGGCACCAGCGGCTGGAACCCCTGATGATACTTCTCCTGGCCCGTCGCGCTAAGCGTCGCAAGCGTGCGGCCGTGAAACGAACCCAACGTCGCGATAATCTCGTAGCGGCCGCCGCCATCCTTGTGGCCCCATCTGCGCGCCAGCTTGATCGCGGCCTCGTTGGCTTCGGCGCCGGAATTTCCGAAGAACACTTTCGCGCCGCCGAACCGCGTGGCCAGACGCTCGGCCAGGCGCGCGGTCGGCTCGGTGTGAAACACATTCGAGACGTGGGTCAGCTTTTCGGCTTGTTCCTTGATCGCGCGGACGACTCGCGGATGCCCATGACCGAGGCTGGTTACGGCCAGACCGCAGAAGAAATCGAGGTAGCGATTTCCGTCGGCGTCAAAGAGGTATGCGCCATGCCCGCGCACAAACGCGATCGGCAGGCATCCGTAGATGTCCACCATGTTGCTGTGCGCCAGTTCGACAATTTCCGCATTGTTCATCGTGCTGATCCCATCGGAGTCCTCAGGCTTTCTTATTGGCGCCGCGCGCTAGATCCGCGACTCGCGCCCGCCGCTGCACCACTTCAGTACCGATTCCCGCGCGCGTGAAAATTTCCAGCAGCACCGCGTGGCGTACTCGGCCGTCGAGGATGTGCGTCTTAGCGACGCCTTTGGCCAGCGCGTCGATGCAGCATTCGACCTTGGGAATCATCCCTTCGTGAATCACGCCGCGCGCGATGAGCCGGCGCGCCTCGGCCGCGTCGAGCGTCGAGAGCAGCTTGCCGTCGCGATCCTTCACGCCCTCGACGTCGCTCAGCAGGATCAGCTTCTCGGCCTTGAGCGCGGCCGCGATCTCGCCGGCGGCAACGTCGGCGTTGATGTTATAGGTCTGGCCGTCGCGGCCCACTCCGGTCGGCGCGATCACGGGAATGAAATTCGCCCCCTCAAGAGTCCGGATGATCTCGGGATTGACCTGGTCGACTTCGCCCACCAGCCCGATATCGACTGCGCTGCGGCGCCCATCCTCGTCCTTGACGACCATCCGCATCTTGCGCGAGACGATCAGATCTCCGTCCTTGCCCGACAATCCGACCGCGCGACCGCCGTGGCGCGAGAGCATCGCTACGATATCCTTGTTGATCCGCTGCAAGACCATCTCGGCCGCTTCCATGGTAGCCGCGTCGGTCACGCGCATCCCGCGCACAAAGTGAGACTTGAGCCCAAGCTTGCCGATCAACTCGGTTATCTGCGGACCTCCGCCGTGGACGACGACCGGGTTGATGCCGACCAGATCGAGCAGGACAACGTCCTCGGCGAATCCCGTGCGCAACTCTTCGGATTGCATCGCATGGCCGCCGTATTTGATTACAAACGTCTGCCCGCGAAAGCGCCGGATGTACGGCAGCGCCTCGATCAGAATCTCGGCTCGTGCGATCAGATCTTTGTTCACGTAGCCTCCAACCGGCCCCGGCGAAAGACCCGCCTCAGGTGGCAATCAAAACAGGCTTGCGCCCGCCGCGCAATTACCGCCGGATCGTCCTCGCCGTTCCGGTAATCGGCGCGAACTGGCGCCGGGCAACCCTCGCACACCGACATTACAGGATGTAACGCGAGAGGTCCTCATCCTTGAGGATTGGGTCCAGATGTCCGTGGACGTATCCCGCGTCGATTACCAGGTCGCGGTCATTGAGCTCGGGAGCATTGAAGGAAACCTCCTCGAGCAGCCGCTCGAGGACCGTGTGCAAGCGCCGTGCGCCGATATTTTCGGTCCGCTCGTTGACCTGCGCCGCGATCGCCGCCAGCGCATCCACGGCGTCGTCGGTGAACGTCAGCCGCAGCCCCTCGGTCGCCATCAGCGCTACGTATTGGCGGGTCAGCGAATTCTCGGGCTCGGTCAGAATTCTTATGAAGTCCTCGCGCGCGAGCGCCTTTAACTCGACGCGGATCGGGAAGCGTCCCTGAAACTCGGGGATCAAGTCGCTCGGCTTGCTGGTGTGAAAGGCGCCCGAAGCCACGAACAGTATGTGGTCGGTGCGAATCGCGCCGTATTTGGTGTTGACGGTCGAGCCTTCGACGATCGGCAGCAAGTCGCGCTGTACGCCCTCGCGCGAGACATCGGGTCCGCGGCCGGCCTCGCGCCCGGCGATCTTGTCAATTTCGTCGATAAACACGATTCCCGATTGCTCGGCCCGATTGATCGCCTCGTGCGCGACGGCTTCCATATCGACCAGCCGCGCGGCTTCTTCCTGGATCAGAATCTCGAGTGCCTCGGGAATTTTCACCTTACGATGATGCGTCTTCTTGGGCATGATCTGGCTCATGAGATCCTTCATGTTGAATCCCATCTCTTCCATGCCCTGAGGCGTGAACACTTCGACCATCGGCGTCGCGTTGGCCGAGACCTCGATCTCGACCTCGCGTTCATTGAGATGCCCCTGCGCGAGCAGCTTGCGCAGCTTCTCGCGGGTGTCGCGATGAGAATCGCCGTCGGTCGCCTCGAGATGACCCTCGGGCGAGATTCCCGCCGGACGGCGCGCTTTGGCGGGGGGCGGAAACAGGAGATCGAGCAGGCGTTCTTCGGCATTTTCGCGCGCCTTGATCTTGACCCGGTCACGCTCTTCTTCGCGCACCATCTTGACCGAGATTTCCGCAAGGTCGCGGATCATCGATTCAACGTCGCGTCCGACGTAGCCGACCTCGGTGTAGCGGGAGGCCTCGACCTTGACGAACGGCGCCTGGGCGAGTTTGGCCAGGCGGCGCGCGATTTCCGTCTTGCCGACGCCGGTGGGGCCTATCATGAGGATGTTCTTGGGCGCGATTTCGTCGCGCAGATCGGGGGCGACGTTCTGCCGCCGCCATCGGTTGCGCAGCGCGATCGCGACCGCGCGTTTGGCGTCGTGCTGGCCGACGATATACCGATCGAGTTCGGAGACGATCTCGCGCGGGGTCATTACCTGTGGAACTGCCATTATTTATTTGCGTGGACACCCGCTCGCCGGCGCGCCGCACGCTTCAAAGATTAATCACGATTTGGCCGCGTGCCTATAACTCTTCGATAATAAATTGGTCGTTGGTATAGACGCAGATTTCGGACGCGATCTTGAGCGACGCTTCCGCAATCTGGCGCGCCGACAGTCCCGGGTTATGCCGCAGGAGAGCGCGCCCCGCCGAGAGCGCAAAGTTCCCGCCCGATCCGATCGCCAAAATGCCATCATCAGGCTCGATCACGTCGCCCGCGCCCGAGAGCAACAGCGAACTTTCGGCGTCGGCCACGATCAGCATCGCCTCGAGCCGGCGCAGAATCCTGTCCGTGCGCCAGTCCTTGGCCATCTCGACCGCGGCGCGCCTGAGCACCCCGTTGTACTCCTGCAGCTTGCTCTCGAATTTGTCGAACAAGGTCAGCCCGTCGGCGGTCGAACCGGCGAAGCCCGCCAGCACGCGGTCGCCGTGGAGGCGGCGCACCTTACGCGCGCCGCGCTTCATGATGGTCGGTCCGGCACTGACCTGCCCGTCGCCGGCGATCACTACCCTGCCTTCGTGGCGAACACTCAGGATGGTTGTGCTGCGAATTTTCATTTTGCCTTAAGGCGCTCGTCATGCGCCGTCATGCGCGAGGATGCGAGCGCCGATAAACCTCTTTGAGATGGTTCACGCTGACGTGCGTGTAGCGCTGCGTGGTTGCAAGACTCGCATGCCCGAGCATCTCCTGTATCGAGCGCAGGTCGGCGCCATTGCCCAGCATATGCGTTGCGAACGAGTGACGCAGCCCGTGCGGAGTCAGCTCGACCGCGATGCCAGCGCGGGTGATTCGCGCGCGCACTATATTCTCTACGCTGCGTGTCGTCAGCCGGGCGCCGCGCAGGTTCACGATCACGGGGCCGTCCGCCTCCCACGCAATCGGCATCGCGCGCCGCCACGCCGTCAGCGCGTCGAGCGCGGGCTCTCCGATCGGCACGACGCGATCCTTGTTGCCCTTGCCCGAGCGCACCGTAAGCATCCCGATCTCTTCGTCAATATCGCGCCAGTTGAGCCCGACCAGTTCGCTCACCCGAATCCCGGTCGAGTAGAGGGTCTCGATTATCGCGCGATCGCGCAACGCGGCTGCGGTCTGCAGGCCGGAGTCCAGCTCGATCAGCTTTTTGGCATCGTCTTGATCAAGAACCCGCGGAAGATGCCGCTCGGAGCGCGGCGAGCGCATCGTGCGCGTCGGATTACCGGGTGCGCCCGCGTTCTCGCGGTAGCGGAAAAACGCTTTCGCCGCGCTCAGCCGCCGCTGGACGGTCGCACGCTGGTAGGTCTTCATCATCTCGGCGAGCCATCCGCGAATATGGTCGGGCGTGATCGCGGCGGGATCGATTTCGTCTTCGATACGCCCGAGCGCCGCGGCGCGCTCGAGCATGAACCGGCGCAGCGCCATCAGGTCGCGGCGGTAATTATCGACGGTGTGCGCTGACGCGCGCGCCGCACGCGCGAGTGCGCCGGCAAAGGCCTCGATCGCGTTCAGCATTGTCTCGCGCGCAGGTGCCACAGCGGCTATGCTATCAGTGACGAAGTGCTTGAAAAAGCGCGGTTTCCCGCGGCATGTCCCCGGGATTGAACACCGGGATCGAACGCTGAGCGCGCGCGATGAACTGCTTCTTCTGCGGCCGTAAAATAGAATTCGGCGAACGCGTCAGCTTTCGCGAGATGTGCCCCGGATGCGGCCGCGCGCAGCACGCGTGCCGAAACTGCGGCTTCCATGATCCGGCGTACAACAATCAATGCCGGGAACCGATGGCGGAGCGAGTGGTGGATAAGGAGCGCGCAAACTTCTGCGAGTACTTCACCCCGGGGAAAAACCGCGCCGCCGCGGCGATGCCGGCCAGGACGCGCAAAGAGCTTGACGAGCTGTTCAGGAAGAAATGATGCCGCTGTCACGACCCGTTGCGCGCCGCGCCGCGCTCGCCGCCATTGCGTTCGCACTTTCATTCGCCGTTTTGGGCGCGGCCGCGTGCACGAAGTTGAACAGCCCGCGCGGCGTCGTCGATCGATTCATCACCGCGCATTACATGGCGATCGATCTGAAATCGGCCGAACCGCTATGCACCGGGCTGGCGCTCGACAAGCTGCATGAGGAAATGAAACTCACCCAGGGCCAGGCGATCGACGACACCACGCGCAAGCCGATAATCCACTACAAACTTCAGGCCGAGCGCGACGCTCCCGACCATATCCAGTACGTGTTTCGCGCGACAATCGACGTGCCCGAGGGCGGCACCTTCGAAAAGAACTGGATGATCGCCGCGCGCAAGGAAGGCGACACCTGGAAGGTCTCGAACTTCGCCGAGTACGACTAGGCGGATGCCCGATTAGATGGCAAAAGACTCGCGCATAGCCGAAGCCGGCCTCGCCGCGATCGTGCTCGCCGCGGGACTCGGCACGCGGATGCGCTCGAAGCGCGCCAAGGTTCTGCACGAGATTGGCGGTACGCCGATGGTCGCGCGGGTGGTCCGCGCGCTCGAGACGGCGGGCGCCGCGCCGATCGTTGCAGTGACGGGCTACCAGGCGCGCGAAGTCGAAGCCGCCATCCGCGCGTCCGCCGCACGGGCGCAAGTCGCAAGCGCAATCCAGGCCGAGCCGCGCGGCACCGGCGACGCGGCGCGCGCCGGGCTTGGCGCGATTGCGCCCGGTTACGACGGGGACGTGCTGATCGCATACGGCGACATGCCGATGCTGACCGCCGCGACGCTGGTCGAGTTCGTCGCGACGCATCGCACGAGCGGCGCGGCGCTGTCCTTTATCAGCGTCGTCCTTGCCGACGGCGGCGCTTACGGACGCGTCGTCCGCGACGCGCACGGAGCGCCCCTGGCGATCGTCGAGGCGCGCGACGCATCACCCGCGGAACTCGCCGTCGCCGAGATCAACACCGGGATCTACATCGCGCACGCGGGCGTTCTGCGCGCCGCACTCGCCGAACTCAAACCAAAAAACGCACAGCATGAATTTTATCTGACCGATATTGTCGCATCCGCACGCGCGCGCGGGCTTGTCGTCCAGGCATGGCCGGCGCGGGACGCCGCGGAGTTCGCGGGCGTAAACACGCGCGAGGAGTTGTCATCGATGGAAACCCTACTTCGTGAGCAGGTGAACCGGCGGCTGATGGCGGCGGGAGTGACGTTCGTCGATCCCGCGACGGCGTATATCTCCGACCATGCGGAAATCGCCGCCGACGTAATCATCGGACCCAACGTGCAGATCCTTGGGCGATGCCGGATCGGCGCGGAAACCAGAATCGAAGGCACGGCGTGGCTCAAGGACGTCGAGATTGGCGAGCGATGCCATATCAAGCTGGGCGTGCGCGCCGAGGATTGCCGGATCGGCGCCGACTCGGAAATCGGTCCTTTTGCGAATCTGCGCGCCGGCACCGATCTCGAAGGGCATAACCGGATCGGCAATTTCGTCGAAACCAAGAAGGCGAAAATCGGACGCGGCACCAAGGCCAGCCATTTGAGCTATCTCGGCGACGCCACGATCGGCCGCGACACCAATGTCGGCTGCGGCGTGATTACCGTCAACTACGACGGCTACGAAAAGCATCAAACCCAAATCGGCGACCGATGCATGATCGGATGCGACACGCAGCTCGTCGCGCCGATCAAAGTCGGCAGCGACGTTTATGTCGCCTCGGGCACGACCATCATCCGCGAGGTTCCCGACGGCGCGCTAGTGATGTCGCACCATCCGCAACGCGAAAAATCGGGCTGGACAGCCTCCTGGCGCAAACGCCACGGCGACTCCGCCGCCGCGACGAGTCACGCATCCAAGCACTCCGGCAAATGACGCACTCCGCGTTCGTTAGCGGGCGCCTATAAAGGCTGGTACCATCGAAATGATGGAACTGCCGGTTATCTTGACCCCAGGCGAAGACGGTTATCTGGTCGCGGAATGCCCCGTGATTCCCGGTTGTATCAGTCAGGGCCGGACTCGCGACGAAGCGCTACAAAATATCCGCGAGGCCATCGAGCTCTGTCTCGAGAATCAGGAATCCGAAGGCTGGCAGTTGCCTCCGGAGTACGAAATCGTGCGGCTCGCGGTCGCCGGATGACCTGGGTTCTCGAAGGTTCGGCAGGCGCTGGCCCGCGTCAATGGCAAAATTCGCAGCACTTCCCGTCATATCTGGACGCGTGTGCGTCGGCGCACTCGTGAAGCTCGGCTACCGTCAAGTTCGGCAGAAGGGGAGCCATGCTCGTTTAACCTGCGAGGGGCGAAATCCCGTTACCGTTCCCCTGCATAACACGCTCGATAGGGGAACTTTGCGCAGCATAATCCGGACTGTGGAGATCACCGTGGCGGAGTTCTCGGCGCTCCTTGATGAATAGACTCCATCCGCGCTTAGCCGGAACGCCGCGCTTGTGCGAGATCGCGCGGGCGGGGATAATTTGCCGCAAGGGAAGCGAAGCCTGGATTCATGTCGAGGTGATGGTCTAGCTGACGAAAAATTTCGGACGAGAGTAGCGCCAGGACTCGGATTGTAACCGCAATCCGAGTTGACGAGGTGGAAGCTTAATCGAAAGACTCGGCGGATGGCTTCCCGGTTCCACAGCCGAAAAAGGCGGACAAACCACGCGGGTGACCGCGTAACAAAAACCGTCTTGAGTGGCGGGGCAAACGCGCCCTGACGAAGAATCAAGAAACTCTCCCGCTTTTGACCATCGCCTTCGCTTACGGATCGCCGCAGGGACGCGGCGGCTCCGCCGTGGCTGCGTGATTCCCTGAACTGTCGCGCGACGGTGCGGCGCCAAACTCCGCATTCGATGCGGGAGGGGAACGATCATGTGTGGGATCATTGGATACGTCGGGACGGCTGAGGCCTACCCAATCCTGATCGACGGGCTCGCGCGGCTCGAATACCGCGGCTACGATTCCGCCGGCGTCGCGACCATCGTGCAAAACGGCAAGCTCGAAATTCGCCGCGCCGCCGGCAAGCTGGCCAATCTGCGCGCGGTGCTCGCGGCCGCACCGCTGGGCGGACAAATCGGAATCGGCCACACGCGATGGGCCACACACGGCCGCCCGTCCGAGGAAAATGCGCATCCGCACAAGGCCGGACCGGTCGCCGTGATTCACAACGGAATCGTCGAGAACTACCTCGAGCTGCGCGCCGCGCTGCTGGGGCGCGGGCATCAGCTTCGCTCGCAGACCGACACCGAGCTGATTTCCCATCTGATCGAGGAGCGCGTCAAGGCTGGCGTCGGACTGACCGAAGCGGTTCGGCTATCGGTTGGCGAGCTGCGGGGCTCGTTTTCAATCGTGGTGCTGTCGGAGACTGAGCCCGACAAACTGGTCGCGGCAAAAACCGCGACGCCGCTGGTGCTGGGCCTGGGCGACGGCGAAAATTTCGTCGCGTCGGATATTCCCGCGATCCTAAGCCACACGCGCTCGACTGTCGTGCTCGACGACGGCGAGTTGGCGGAAGTCACCGCGCATGGCGTGCGAATCATGAAGTTCGACGGCACCCCGGTCACTCGCCGCGCGCGCCATATCGAATGGGACGCGGCCGCCGCGACCAAGGGCGGTTTCAAACACTATCTGCGCAAGGAAATCAGCGAACAGCCGCAGGCGTGGATCGACACGCTCGCCGATCGGGCGATCGCGGGGTCGTCCGAAGTGCGCTTCGACGAGGAACTGTTACCCGCGGGCGGCCCCGGCGCGATCGGGCGAATCGTGATGGTCGGCGAAGGCGCGTCGTGGATCACCGCGAATATCGGGAAATACATGATCGAGGAGCTGACCGGAATTCCGGTCGAGGCTGACTTCGCCTCCGAGTTCCGTTATCGGCGCGCGCCGATCGATTCGCGCACGCTGATGATCGCGATCTCGCAGTCGGGTGAGACCGCCGACACTCTGGCCGCGATGGAGGAAGGCGCGCGCCGCGGCGCGCACGTGATCGCGCTGAGCAACACTGTCGATTCCTCGATCGCGCGCAAGGCGAATGCGCGGCTGTACACGCGATGCGGCCCCGAGATCAGCGTGACCACGACCAAATGCTTCATCACCCAGATCGAGGCCTACTACCTGTTCGCGATTCATCTGGCGGCGCGGATGGGCCGTCTGGGCGCGGCTGAAAGCGAAGCGCTGCTCGCGCCGGCATTTGCGATTCCCGCGCAAATGAAGGCGATCTTCGCGCTCGAGCCCGAGATCGAGCGGATCGCGCGCAAGTACGCGTCCGCGCGCGATTTCGTCTATATCGGCCGCGGGATCAATCACCCGGTCGCGCTCGAAGGTGCCCTCAAACTCAAGGAGATTTCCTACCTTCACGCCGAGGGCTTTCCCGCCGGGTTCATGAAGCACGGCCCGATCGCGCTGATCGACGAAACCGTCCCGGTGGTCGTGCTGATTCCGAACGACGATCTGTTCGACAAAATGCTCTCGAACCTGCGCGAGGTTGAATCGCGCGGAGGAAAGATTATCGCGGTGACCGACCGCGCGACCGACGAGTTGCGCTCCGTCGCAAACGAGGTGCTGGAGGTTCCCGCCACCAACCGGATGCTGACGCCGGTGCTGATGACCATTCCGCTGCAACTGCTCGCGTACTACGTGGCGGCCGAGCGCGGGACCGATATCGATCAGCCGCGCAATCTCGCCAAGTCGGTGACGGTCGAGTAAAGCGCGCACGCTCTTTTGCGGGGGGCGAACCGCAACGAAAAAACGGCGCGAAGCCCGAAGGCTCCGCGCCGTTTTGCGTTTACGCAATTGCGCTTGCGTCGATCGTCACGGCGCCGCGGCGACCATCGCCTTCACCGTGCAGAAGTCCTTATCGACCGCGCCCATGTTGATGTACCAGCATTCGCGCTCGGGCGTGTTCTGCCCGGGCAGATAGCACATCGTCGAGATTCCGCCCTCCATGTCGATCCGGTCCGCGCCGACCACGAACTCGCGCTTGAACGGATAGATCGCCACCCGCGCATCCGGCACCGGCCGGTCGCGATACGCCAGCCAATAGACGTTAGAGCGCCAGAGCTGGCCCTGTTGATCGTAGGTATCAACCAGGGGATCAAACCACACTTCGCTGTCGATATAGATGACCGAGCTCTTGTCGAGCGCACCGCCCGCCTGCCCAAGGTCGCGGCGCGGGGTCGCCTGGATTACGTACACGTGGCGCATCTCCCAATCTTCGGGACAGGCCGACGCGCCGCCATCGGTGGGGCAAGTGACTTCCGGAGAATGCTTGGCGTGCACGCTCATCAGCATCTCTTTGTCGCCCAGGAATTTGTAGTCGTAAAACTCGGTCTTGGCATTGAATCCGGAATAATGATCCGGATCGAATGTCTGCGTTCCGGTCGCCGAACTCAGGATCGCTTCGTTGAGCCGGCGCACGCGGCGCACGCCCGGGTTCCAGGTCCACGAATCGTCGCCACGCTTCGGATCCATGTAGCGATAGCGGATAAGGCCGGTGCCGTAATCCGACGCCGGGGCCAGGATCGGGTACAGCGCAAAGACCCACATCCGGTTGGTGATCTTGAAATCGGGATCGGTCGGCAGCGGCTCGACCTCGGTGCGGCCCACCAGCGAGTAACCCGCGTAATGGCCGACCCAGATGTCGTTGATGACGCGCTGGGACTGGCCGGGGCGGACGTACTGGATCTGGCAATCGTAAAAGCGCAGGTCATAGTCGTCCGAGGTGATCGGGCGGAACACGTTGTCCCACATGATCTTGTTGGCCACTTCCGGATCATTCGAATCGATCAGCGGAAACGGTTGCCCGGCGACGTAGCCGACGAGCGAGCGATGGTCGCTGGTCAGACGCACCTGCGCCGAATATTTCTCGGTCGCGTCCTTGTACGGCGGCGGCCAATCGATGCGCTGGGTCGGCACGATATCCATCTGCATGCCGTGCGCGACCATGTAATAGACGCCGGGACTGACGACGTCCTTGATCGTCGCGGCGTTCTGCGGGGTTATCACTTCCCCCGGTTTGACTGTGCCTGCTGACGCGCGCGGCAAGACCGCGACGATCGCGAGGACCGCGATCGCGCCAGCGAGCGATAAAATGGTTAACACCCGCTTGAGCATCCAGGAAACCTCCTCACCTAAAGACAAAAACAGCCGTGGTCCATATCCACGCGATTTCCTAAGATTTCTCCCGCGCGCGAAAAATTGCACACGAAAAAATCTGCGCATAGGCATTAGGAACAGTTACCGCGGCCGGCTCGGATCAGGAGGCGTATGATGCGGCAAAAAGCAGGCGGCGCGGAACTTTTCGAGCTCCGCGCCGCTGCCGCGATTTCTCCAGATATTAGCGACTCTTCACGGCGCCGCCGCGACCATCGCCTTCACCGTGCAAAAATCCTTCGATACCGCACCCATGTTGATGTACCAGCATTCGCGCTCCGGCGTATGTTGCCCCGGCAGATAGCACATGGTCGAGATGTTGCCCTGCACGTCGATTGACGCCGCGCCCACCACGAACTCGCGCTTGAACGGATAGACCGCCACGCGCGCGTCCGGCACCGGCCGGTCGCGATAGGTCAGCCAGTAGATGTGCGCCCGCCAGAGCTGCCCCTTCTGATCGTAGGTGTCGATGTACGGCTCGAACCACGCTTCGGCGTCCAGATAGACCACCGTGTCGCGATCCAGCGCCGAGGGCGCGCCCTTGCGGTCGCGGCGCGGAGTCGCATCGACGATGAACATCCGGCGCATCTCCCAATCCTCCGGGCACGCCGTCCCGCCGCCGTCGTAGGGGCAGGTCATCTCAGGCGAATGCGCCGCGTGGACGCTCGCCAGCATCTCGCGCTCCCCCAGGAACCGGTAGCTGTACTGTTCGGTCTTCGGATTGAAGCCCGAGTAGTGGTCCGGGTCATAGGTCTGCGTGCCGGTCGCCGTGCTCATCATCGCCTCGTTGAGCCGGCGCACGCGGCGGGTTCCGGGCTGCCAATCCCAGCTGTCGTCGCCCTTGTCCGGATCGGCGTAACGCCATCTGATTAGCCCCTGCCCGCGCGACTCCTGCGGCGCCAGAATCGGGTACAGTCCGAACAGCCACATCCGCCCCGTGATCCGATAGTCCGGATCGATCGGCAGCGGATCGACTTCCGTGCGCCCGACCAGATCGTAACCCGCGTAATGTCCGATCTCGATATCGTCGATGATGCGCTGGTCCTGGCCCGGCTTGATGTACTCGGTCTGGCAGTCGTAGAAACGCAGATCATAATCGTCGGTCGAGATTGGGCGAAATACGTTGTTCCACACCAACTTGATCCCGACGTCGGGATCATTCGTGTCGATCAACGGAAACGGCTGTCCTGCCACGTAGCCGACCACCGTGCGCCGGTCCTCGCTCAAGCGGACCTGTCCGGAATATTTCTCGGTCGCCTCCTTGTATGGCGGCGGCCATTCGATTTGGCCGGTCGGCACGATCGTCATCCGCATCCCGTGCGTCACGGCGTAGTACACGCCCGGCGAAACGAGCTGCCGGACCTGCGTTGCGTTTTGCGCCCCGATCACTTCCCCCGGCCTCACCTCGGCGCGCGCGCCCGCCGATACAATCATCAGTGAAGCGAGACAGGATGCGATCGCACAAAGCGTCTGTCCCCATTTACGCTTTAGCATTTCATGGCCTCCCTGCCCTGCCCTGCCTTCAGAGGGATGCTTTATTTTTCCCTCATCGGCTTATTCAGACTGTGTTCGTCCAAATCCTACAAATTGACGTATCAGTCTGTACAACTTGTATCAAGGGGGGCAAAAGAGAACCCGGGGCGCCGCGGGCATCGAGCCTGCCGCGCCCCGGGTCTCAGAGCGATAAGGGCGTTGATGTTATGTGCGCTTACGGAGCCGCGGCTGCCATCGCCTTGGTGGTGAAGAAGTTCTTGTCCACCGCGCCCATGTTGATGTACCAGCATTCGCGCTCGGGGGTACGCTGCCCCGGCAGGTAGCACATCGTCGCGAAGCCCGACTGCACGTCATAGCGGGCCGAGCCCACGATAAACTCGCGCTTGAACGGGTAGATCGCCACGCGCGCATCGGGAACCGGGCGGTCACGATAGGCGGCCCAGAAGATATTGGTGCGCCAGAGTTGGCCCTTCTGGTCGTATCCATCGACGTACGGCTCGAACCACATTTCAGAGTCCAGATAGACTACAGTCTGCGCGTCGAGGACGTTGCCGGCCTGATTGTTCTCGCGCCGGGGAACCGCCGATACGACGTACATGTGCCGCATCTCCCACGCTTCCGGACAGGCCGAGGCGCCGCCGTCAGTCGGGCAGGTGACTTCGGGCGAATGCTGCGCATGGACAACGGCGAGCATCTCTTTTTCGCCCAGGAACTTGTAGTCGTACTGTTCGGTCTTGGGGTTGAAGCCCGAGTAGTGGTCGGGGTCGAAGGTCTGCGCACCGGTGGCGCTCGAATTCAGCGAATCATTCAAGCGGCGGATACGCCGGGTGCCGGGGGTCCAGGTCCAGCTATCGTCGCCGCGCGTGGGATCGGCGTAGCGCCAGCGGATGAGCCCCTGTCCGCGCGCATCTTCGGGCGCGAGCAATGGGTAGAGACCGAACAGCCACAGACGTCCCGTAGTCCTGTAGTCGGGATCGGTGGGCAGCGGCTCGACTTCGGTGCGGCCGACCAGGTCATAGCCAGCATAATGGCCGACCTGGATATCGTTGATCTGCCGCTGTTGCGCGCCCGGATTGACGTACTCGATCTGGCAGTCGAAGAAGCGCAGATCGTAGTCGTCGGTCGTGATCGGGCGGAACGCGTTGTTCCACATCACCTTGGCGCCAACATACGGATCGTTGGCGTCGATAAGCGGGAACGGCTGCCCCGCCACGAAGCCAACCAGCGAGCGATGGTCGTCAGTAAGGCGGACCTGCGACGAATACTTTTCCGTCGCGTCCTTATACGGAGGCGGCCAATCAATCCGCTGGGTCGGAACGATGTCCATCGACATCCCGTGGGTGACCATGTAATAGGTGCCGGGCGAGACCAGGTCTTTGACCTTGGCCGCGTTGGCGGTGGTGATTACATCACCGGGCTTGACCCCGGCGCGCGCGCTGACAAGGCCGACCGTGACGCTCAAGGCAAGCGCGGCCGCACTGCTCAGCACAGTTGTAAATCGAAGGTTGAACATAAGGGCGGGAATCCTCCTGCATACTGCCAGCGGCAGTACCGTTAAAAATCCATCTATTGTGTCGTGAATCGGGGAATTGAGTCAACGAATCCGATTAGTTCTCGGAAATTAATGCCTTTGAGGAAATTAGTAGAACTAATGTTTGACGCGTTCTCGCGTTATGTATCCAAGACGAAGCTTGGCTTCGGTATATTCGAGCGCATCCGACCGCCCGATGCGCGCCGAGCGCCGCGATGCTAAAAAAGGCCCAGCTATGGCTGTGAATCCGGCTACGAAGGACGCTCGATTGAAACGATGCGCGTGGGCGGTTGACGACCTCGGCATCCTCTACCACGACCGCGAATGGGGTGTACCCGCCCACGACGACCAAAAGCTTTTCGAGTTCCTGATTCTCGAAGGCGCGCAGGCGGGCCTCAGTTGGGCGACGATCCTCCGCAAACGTGAGAACTATCGTGCGGCCTTCGATGGCTTCGATCCGGCGGCGGTTGCGCGCTTCGACCGGCGCAAGCTCGAGCGCCTGATGGCCGACGCTGGAATCGTGCGCAATCGGCTCAAGATCGAAGGGTCGGTTCGCGATGCGAAGGCCTTCCTGGAAGTTCAGGACGAGTTCGGAAGCTTCGACGCTTTCATCTGGGGCTTCGTCGGCGGCCGTCCGCGCCACAATCGCTGGCGGACGATCAGGCAAGTGCCGGCGAGCACTGCCGAGTCCGACGCGATGAGTATAGGCCTCAAGCGCCGCGGCTTCACCTTCGTCGGCTCAACGATCTGCTACGCCTACATGCAGGCGGTCGGGATGGTCAACGATCACCTCGTGACCTGCTTTCGCCACCGTCAGGTCAGCAAGTAAAAGCGGGTTCGGCGCCGCTCGACCCTGCTACTTGCCATTACCAAATTCCAGCTTCGAATGGTAACGATGACCGCCAAATTGACGTTGGATAAGCTCGGCCGGATCGTCCTTCCGAAGCGAGTCCGCGACAAGCTTCAATTGGACGCCGGCGACCAGCTCGACCCGAGAGCACCGGAGATCGAATCATCCTGCGGCCCTCGCGCGGCGCCGCTGGCTCCGCAAAGTTCAGGGCGTCTGGGTCTACCATCGCGGCGAACCGCTCTCGGCCGCGACGGTTCAGCAGACTCTCGACGAGGTCAGGCGCGAGCGCGATGAACAGAACCTGGGAAAACGCGATTGAAAGCGTTCTTCGATACCTCGGCGCTGATTCCGGTTTTCCTCGAGGATCACGAGCATCACGAGCGAAGCCTCAAAGCCTTTGTCAGCGCCGCGAAGGGACGCGATTGCTGTGCCGCCCACAGCCTGGCGGAAGTTTATT
>DATLTX010000254.1:0-3117 GCA_035533435.1 Binataceae bacterium (SeqCode) | reverse complement strand
ATCGAAGCTCGATGTTCGCGGCTGAGTCATGGATTCTATCGGGGCCAAAATAGTACAGCACGCGCGCGGCGGCCGGGCTATCGCGGCGAATCGCGCACGGCGCTAGCATCGGGGCCGCGCCTAAATCCGCGCGGAGAAAGCAGATGCCGACATATTTCACCTTCGAAAAAGACGCCGCGATGACGACGATCGCATTCAATCGCCCCGAAAAGCGCAACCCGCTGAACGACGCCGTCGTCCTAGAGCTCGAAAGCCTGATCCATCAGGTGCGCGACGATCGCGAGACTCGCGTCCTGATCGTCACTGGCACCGGTGCGGCGTTTTCCGCGGGCGCCGATCTCTCCGCGACCCGCGGCGTCACCGACCCGAGCGAGCGCGCGCGGATCACGCGCGAGACGGCGGGGCGCTTCCCGCGGCTGATCGGACGCGCCTTCGAGGCGATCACGCATCTCGACGCGCTCACGATCGGCGCGATCAACGGCTACGCGGTCGGCGGCGGATGGTCGCTCGCGCTCGCTTTCGACTTTTGCCTGGTCGCGGAAGGCGCGGAGTTCTGGGTGCCCGAAGTCGATATGGGCGTGCCCTATCGCGGCGCCCCGGCGCAACTGATGGCGGCCAGGATGGGGCCGTGGCGCGCGCGCGAGGCAGTCCTCGAGTGCCGCCATTATCGCGCCGAAGAGTTGCTCGCGATGGGCCTCATCAACCGGATCGTCAAGCGGGAAGATCTGATGTCCGAGGCGCGCGCACTGGCGGCGCGGCTGGCAAAGAAGCCCGCTGCGGCGGTGCAGGGCTCGAAGCGTGACATAAACGCTTTCTTTTTCGGGAATCGCCTGTTCTAACGCACAATCGCGCGCGCAGCGCATCTGCGCGATGCGGTGGGAATCGGCCGCATCGCGCCGTCGGATCGCGCCGCGCTCAGTTCGCGCGCGCAGCGGGCATCGGCACGTGGCGGCGCACCTCGAGGTTGAACATCCGCGCCGCGTTGAGCCCCAGGATCTGCGCGCGTTGCTCGTCGGTAAGGTGCGCCATCTGCCGCTCGATCGCCTCGGCCGAATGCGGCCACGAACCTTCATGATGCGGATAGTCATTGGCCCACATGAAGTTGCGGCAGAGGTCGTATTTCGGCGCCAGATCCAGGCCCGGCGCGTCCTCCTGGAACGACGCGAAGCCGTTGCTGCGGAAGTACTCGCTCGGCAGATGCTTGAGCTTGGGGAAGACCCACATGTGATGCTTTTTGTAGGCCTCGTCCATCGCCTGCAGCGCCCACGGAACCCATCCGATGCCGGCCTCGATCGAGGCGAAACGCAGCTTCGGGAATCTCTCGATGACGCCGGAGGCGCACAGGTTTGCGATCGGCTCGATAGTCGGCGCCAGCGAATGCGAAACGTAGTTGATGACCGCGCCGCCGTCCTTGCGGGCCGCGCGCGGGTCGCGTCCGGTCGAGACATGGAAGGTCGCGCACAGGTTCAAGTCCTGCAGCGCGGCCCATAGCGGATCGTAAATCGGCAGATTGTAATTCGGATGCCGCGCGTCGTGCGGCCCGAAGATTGGCTTGCAGGGCAGGGTGACACCGCGAAAGCCGAGCTTGGCTGTGCGCTCGACTTCGGCGACCGCGCCTTCCAGATCTCCGGTCGCGATCGACGCCATCGGCACCATCCTGTCCCGATAAGGCCCGTAGGTTTCCGCGGCCCAATCGTTCCATACGCGGCACTGCGCGGCAGCGAATTTCACGTCGGACGTCGCCCACATCATCAGGCCCTTGTTCGGGAAGATGACTTCGATATCAACGCCGTCGCGGTCCAGATCGATCAGGCGCTGCACGGGGTCGGCGCCCGCTTTGGCGCGGATGTGATCCTCGCCCTCGAGGCGGTTGTCGAGCAGCCGCGAGCGCTGCCATCCTTCAGAGATTTGCCACTTGACGCCGTTCTCATCGATTTCGATCCGCGGCAGACGCTTCGAGTACTCCTTGTCGAGCCGCTGATGCCACAAACCGCCCGGTTCATTGGCGTGGCAATCGGCGGAAACCATGAAGTACTTGTTTGGGTCGTCAGGCCGCGCCGAGCGTTTCCAGCCCTGATGCCCAGGGGTTTCGAGCCGCCAGCGGTTGGGTTGATCGATTTCGGTAAGATGCTCGCTCATCGGGGCTGTCTCCCTCGCGTTCGTGAACTTGGTCCGAATCGATCCTAGTTCCGGCGACAGCCCGGCGTAAAGCCCCGCGCATCCCGTTGGTTCAGCGACCGCGCGGCGTGAGCTTGCGCGGTTGATATGATACCTTCCCGGCAGCCGCAAAAGCCCGCAAGCCTTCCACGAGACGCGAGCGCGGCGGCGCGATGGTGACGCGATGGCAGTGAAGGTCGAAACCGAGATTCCGATCAATATTGAAGCCGGCGAGAATCCGTTTCTGCGCGGTGTGTTCGGCCCGATCGGGCGCGAAATCACGGCCGACAGTCTCGAAGTAATTGGCGAGATTCCCGACGACCTGTTCGGCGTTTACCTGCGCAACGGTCCCAATCCGATCTTCCAGCCGCGCGGACGCTACCACTGGTTCGACGGCGACGGGATGATCCATGCGATCCAATTCCAGAACGGCCGGGCCTCGTACCGCAACCGATGGATTCGCACCGACGGCTTCCGCATCGAACAGCAGGCCGGGCACGCGGTATGGCCCGGGTTGATGGACCGTCCCGACCCGAGCGCGCCGAAAGGCGCGGGCTCCGACGGATGGCTCAAAGACACGGCCAACACCGACGTGGTGTTTCATAATGGCTACGCGCTGGCGCTGTGGTACCAGTGCGGGCTCCCGTACAAGGTCGATGCGCGCACGCTCGAGACCCTGGGCGTCGAGACGTTTCGCGGGGGCCTTAAGCGGACGGTATCGGCGCATGCGAAAGTAGATCCGGTGACCGGCGAGCTATTGTTTTTCGACTACTCGACCGCGGCTCCATTCATGACTTACAACGTCGTGTCAGCCGCCGGTGAATTGACGCATCACGCGCCGATCGAGATTCCCGGACCGCGCCTGCCGCACGATATGGCATTCACCGAGCGGTACTCAGTGCTGATGGATCTGCCGCTGTTCTGGGATCCGGAGCTGCTGCGGCGCGGAGTGCATAAGGT
>DATLTX010000253.1:0-3980 GCA_035533435.1 Binataceae bacterium (SeqCode) | reverse complement strand
GAAATGGTAGCGCGGGTCGTAGGCGGGAGGGTTGGGCGCGAAGCTGCGCGCGGGTCCATGCTCGAAGCCCTGGTCCACTGGCAGGATCACGAACTTGCCGGTGCCGCCGAGCTTGCCATGGTTGAGCATGCGGGCCAGGTTGCTGCGCACGCCGGCGTTTTCCGAATCGTACCAGGAAAGAATTTCGCGCACTCGTTTGGTCATGGATAAAACCTCCGATCCGCCTCCGGGATTATTCCCACTATTAGCACAGCATCGCGAGCGCCGAATGCGCCGCACCCAAAAGCGCGGCCTCCGGATTCGTGACGACGCGCACCGCGATTTTTTCCAGCACCGGCGCAAGCCGGCCTTTGCCCGTAAACCCGCGCGCGAACTCGCCGCTCCTTAGCGCCGGCAAAATTTTCGGTGCGATTCCGCCGCACAGGTACACGCCGCCAATCGCCAGCACCTTGAGCGCAAGGTTTGCCGCTTCCGCTCCGTACATTGCGCAAAACATCGAAAGCGCGTCAACGCACACGCGGTCGCGCGATTCCGCCGCCGCCGCGCTGATCGCGGCCGCAGGGTCGCCGCTGTCGCGCGCGGCGCGCAGCCACTGCGGTTCCTCGACCCCGCTGCGCGCGCGCAAAAACCGGTACACGTTGACGAGTCCCGGTCCCGACAGCACGCGCTCTGAGCTGACGTGCCCGAACTCGCGCGCGAGAAAGCGCAGCAATTCAATTTGATCCTCGCCCTCGGGCGCGAAGCTCGAATGTCCGCCCTCGGAGACCACCGGATAGTAGCGCCCGTCGTCATAGGCGAGCGCCGCCTCGCCGAGTCCGGTTCCCGCCGCGATAACCGCGACGTTGCCCACTGCGGAGCCGGCGGGATGAATTATTTCGCAGTCGCCGGGAGCAAGGTTCACCACGCCCATCGCGGTCGCAGCAAGGTCGTTCAGCAGGCGCACGGGCGTGCCGCCGAGCGTCGCCGAGATTTTTTTCGCGTCGAGCTTCCAGTCGAGATTGCTCGGCTGCGCGGTTCCCTCGACCACCACGCCCGGCACGCCGAAGCATGCCGCATCGGCGTGCGTGCCGTCGCTCAGAAACTCCGCGCAAACCTGCTCGAGGCCCGCATAGTCGCGGCTCGTGTAGCGGGTTTTGCGGACAATCCGGAGCGGCGCGGTGTCGCCGCGGTAAAGCGCGAGCAGGGTCTTGGTGGCGCCGACATCGCCGGCCAGTAAAGTCCGCGCCATAAGAGCCTTTGCTGTCAGCCCTCGACTTGCATCTGTTCCGCAAGCTCGACTTCGGCTGCGCTGCCGATATAAATCGGCTGGCGCTCGTGCAGCGACGACGGCATCACCTCGAGCACGCGCTCGGTGCCGGTCGAGGCCTTGCCGCCCGCCTGCTCCGCGATCATTGCCATCGGGGCCAGCTCGTACATCAGGCGCAGCTTGCCCTTGGTGTGGCCGTCGGCGGTGACTTCGCCGGGGTAGAGATAGAGTCCGCCCTCGAGCAGGCAGCGATGGAAATCCGCGGCGAAGGCGCCCGAGTAGCGCAGCGAGTAGGAGGTTGATTTGTCCCGCCGGCTGGTCAGATGCTCGACGAATTTGCGCGCGCCCGGATGAAACTTGCCGATATTTCCCTGGTTGACCGCGTATGCGGCGCCGCGCGGCGGCATCTTCACCCCCTCGCGCCATAGCATGAACTCGCCGCGGCGATGGTCGAGCGTGAAAATATCGACACCCGCTCCCGCGGTGTAAACCAGCTGCGTGCCGGGGCCGTACAGAATATATCCCGCGGCTACCTGCTCGGTTCCGGGGCGGAGCAGATCGGCTACGTCCGCCGAATGGACGGCGGCGCGTTCGCGAATCGAAAAGATCGTCCCGAGCGGTCCATTGACGTCGGTGTTGGATGAGCCGTCGAGCGGATCGTAAATGATCGCGTAGCTCGGATGGCGGCAATCGCGGTTCACGTGCAGCGCATGCTCCATCTCTTCGGACGCAAGGCAGCACACGGGGCGGCGATGCGAGAAGGCCTCGATGAACACCTCGTTGGTCCATTGGTCGAGCTTCTTGGTCCGCTCGCCCTGGACGTTGGTCTCGCCGGTGTAGCCGAGTTCGCCGCCGATCGAGGCGTGCGCAAGCGCGCGCGCGATCCGCTTGGCGACAAACTCGATCCGTTCGAGGATCAAGGCAAGGTCATGGTTGGCCAACCCTGGACTGCTCTGCGTTGCGACATGATGCGAAAGCGTTATTCCCCGGATGTCCATACGGTCCGTTCTCCCCAGATGGCACCCGGTACGCTCGCTAGAGCGCGCGCCAGGCGCGTCCGTCGGCCGCCATCATCAGGGCGGCCTCAATCGGTCCCCAAGAGCCCGCCGCGTACAAAGGAGGATCGGCAGGCGATTCGGCCCAAGTTCCGATAATCGGATCGACCAGGCGCCATGACGCCTCGACGGCGTCGCGGCGCATGAACAGGGTCTGGTCGCCGTGAATGATGTCGCGCAGGAGAGTTTCGTAGGCTTCGGGCGTGGTGCTCGTGTAATGAAAATCGACCGCGACCTGCTGCAGGCGGACCTGCGCGCCCGGCACCTTCGAGATGATATGAACCGACAGCCCTTCGTCGGGCTGAATCCGGATAGTCAGCATATTGGGCGCCAGTTGGGCGCGCGGATTTGCGTTATACAAGATCCGGGGCACGGATTTGAAGTAGATTGCAATCTCGCTGGTTCGCTTGGGCATCCGCTTTCCGGTGCGTATATAGAACGGAACGCCCGCCCAACGCCAGTTGTCGATCCAGCAGCGCATCGCCACGAAAGTCTCGGTGCGTGAGTCCGCCGCGACGTTGGCCTCCGCGCGATAGGCCGGCGCGGCGGCTCCGGCGACCAGCCCCGCGCTGTATTGGCCGCGCACCGTGAATTTTTCGATATCCTCGTCGCTGAACGGACGAATCGAGCGCAGCACGTCGAGTTTCGAGTCGCGCACCGCGCGCGCCCGCGTGCTGCGCGGCGGCTCCATCGCGATAATGCTCAACACGCCCAGGATATGGCTCTGCACCATGTCGCGCAGAGCGCCGGCGCGTTCGTAATACGGCGCGCGCGCGCCGACGCCTTCGTCCTCGGCGACGGTCAGTTGCACGTGATCGACGAAGCGCGAGGTCCACAGCGGCTCGAAGATCGCGTTGGCGAACCGCAGGACCATCAGATTTTCAACCGTCTCCTTGCCAAGGTAATGGTCGATGCGAAAGATCTGGCTCTCGTCGAAGTGCATCGAGATCCGATCGTTGATCGCCATCGCGCTGGCCAGGTCGTAGCCGATCGGCTTCTCGACCACGACGCGGGTGAAGTGCTGCTCGCCGTCGGCCGGACGGATCAGGCCGGCCTCATGCAGCATCGCGGCGCAGCTTTCGATAAACGACGGCGGGATCGCGAAATAAAAAACGTGATTGCCGCCGGTTGCGTAGGCGCGATCGATCTCCTCCAGGCGCGCGCGTAAACCGTCGTAATCGGCGCGCTCGGTGAAGCGGCCGCGCACGAAATGAATCCGCGGACCGAATTTTTCCCACGCCGCCGCTTCGATCTTGCGCCGCGAAAACTTCTCGATTCCATCGCGCGCCAGCGCCCGGTAGCTTTCGTCGTCGAGATCTTCCATCGAGAACGCCACGATCGGGCAGCGCTCGGGCAAATCGCCGTCGAGCGACAGATTGTACAGCGCGGGCAAGAGCTTGCGATGCGACAGCGCGCCCGCGCCGCCGAAAATCACGATCGCGCACGGCGGATTCGCCGCCGATTTCGAGTTCAGATGATTAAGAGCGACGGTCTCGTGGGTACCAGCAGCCATCGCGAAATATTCTCCTTGATTCTTGGGTCGCGCGCCCCGCGCGCGTGCTTGAGATGAATTATCCCCGGTCGTCCGCCTCGCTTCAGGCTAAACCATCAGGGCTGCGATGCAAGTGACCAATCCGTGAGGAATTAACCCGCGCCGGATAAGAGATATTTGCGGCTCG
>DATLTX010000252.1:0-24204 GCA_035533435.1 Binataceae bacterium (SeqCode) | reverse complement strand
GTTCAGCGGCCGCCCGACGCCGAGGTGCGCAGCGCCTCGGCGTGGCGGTTGCACAGAGCGTCGCATCGACTCAGCAGCCCCACGTCGGCGCAATAGCGCTCGATCATGAAACCCAGCTCGCCCAAGTCATGCACCAGTAAGCGCAGGCATCGCTCGTATTCGTCGGGCGCCTGCACCGCCTTGAGCAGATTGGCGACCAGGTCTTCGAGTTCGGTCTCCTCGACTTCGAGCGCCATCGCCAGTGCGCGCTGAATCTTGAGCCCGGGCCCGGCCTCGCGATTAAACCGCTCGAGCATCGCGCGCAGCTTCAGGATGGACGAATCTTCGAGCGAAATCGGACTTGGAGCATCGAGCTTGCCGTCGATTTCGAGGACGGTCGAAACCAGGTCGAGTGCGCCGACATGGCGCGCCTCGTCGCGCGCCATCCCAAACCAAAAATCGCGCAGCCGCGCGTCGCCGGCAAAGATCTTCGCCAACAGCGCATACAAGGACATGCTCTGCTTTTCGAGCGCGATCGTGGTCTCGAGCGCTTCGCGTGTGGTCGGCATGGCAGCCGCGATGATATCGCGCGCGAAGGCGCAGCGTAAAGCGCGCGGGCGCGGCCACTTGCGCGGCCGCGCCCGCATTCCTGAATTTCCAGTATCGTGCGCCCGCTACTTGGCCAACTCCGTAGCGCGCGTCTCGCGGATGACCGTCACCCGGATCTGTCCGGGGTAGGTCATGTCAGTTTCGATCTTGCGCGCCACATCGCGCGCGAGCATCACGGTGTCCTCGTCGGTAATCTGACTGGGTTCGACTATCACGCGCATCTCGCGTCCCGCCTGAACGGCGAAGCACTTCTCGACGCCTTTGAACGACTTGGCGATTTTCTCGAGATCCTCGAGCCGTTTGACGTAACTCTCGAGCACCTCGCGCCGCGCGCCCGGCCGCGCTCCCGACAGCGCGTCGGCCGCATCGACCAGCGGAGCCAGAATCGTCTCGGCCTTCACTTCCTCATGATGCGCCGCGATCGCGTTGACGATCTTCGCCGACTCGCCGTACTTGCGCGCCAGCTCGCCGCCGATCAGCGCGTGCGAGCCTTCGACCTCATGCGTCAGCGCCTTGCCGATATCGTGCAACAGCGCCGCGCGGCGCGCCTGTTTTTCGTTGAGGCCCAGCTCGGCGGCCATCGCGCCGCAGATGAACGCCGCCTCGATCGAATGCATCAGCACATTCTGCGCGTACGAATACCGGTACTTGAGCATCCCGAGCAGCTTGACCAGCTCCGGATGAATCCCGTGCACGCCGACTTCGATTATCGCGCGCTGCCCGGCTTCGCGAATTGATTCCTCGACATCCTGCTCGGCCTTGCGCACGACTTCCTCGATCCGTCCCGGATGGATGCGTCCATCCGAGATGAGCTTTTCGAGCGCAACCCGCGCGATCTCGCGCCGAATCGGATTGTGACACGAGATGACCACCGCTTCGGGCGTGTCGTCGATAATAATATCGACGCCGGTGGCGGCTTCGATTGCGCGGATATTGCGCCCCTCGCGGCCGATGATGCGGCCCTTCATTTCGTCCGATGGCAGCGCGATCACCGACACGGTTCGCTCGGCCACGAACTCGCCCGCCAGCCGCTCGATTGCGATCGATACGATTCGCTTGGCGCGGCGGTCGGCCTCTTCGCGCGCCTCTTCCTCGACCACGCGGATATGCTTGGCCGATTCGGTGCGCGCCTGTCCCAGCATCTCGTCCATCAGGGTTCGCTTGGCTTCCTCGCGGGTGAGGCCCGCCACGGCTTCGAGCTTGGTGCGGGCTTCGTCGATCAGCGCCTGATGCTGCGCGAGCTTTTCGTCGATCAGCGCCTGATACTGCGCTTCCTTGTCGCTGAGGTTTTTTTCGCGGGTGCGAATCGCCTGGTCGCGGCGGTTCAGATCGGCTTCGCGGCGCTCGAACGCCTCTTGCCGTTTCTCGAACGCCTCTTCACGCGACTCGTGCTTGGCCTCCGCCGCCAGCAACTCGCGCCGGCGGTCGCGAACCTCGCGCTCGAGGTCGGCGCGTGCGCCGACAATCAGCTCCTTGGCCTGTACTTCGGCCTCTTTGATAATGAGTTCAGTTCTGGTTTGAGCCTCCCTGGCTACGTCCTTGCTGATTTCTTCGGCCTGAGCGCGCGCGGCCTCCAGATCGACGGCGTCCGTGCGCCGCCGCATCATTCCCCACACAAAGAAGACCGCGCCACCAACTATGAATCCCAGGATTGCGGTTATCAGAGCCACCCTGGCGTACCTCCTTGGCCTGCCGCGGCGTGCGGATGCGCGGGCGCATCCGCGGCGCGATACACGGCAGATTCGGTGACGATCAAATTGAGCCGCCGATCGAACGAATCTTCTGGAATCCGATCGAGCAGCTGAAACGAATAGGCAAGACCAATCGTGATCGCTTCCGCGCAAGACTCCGCGAGGAAACGATCATAATGGCCTTTGCCGCGTCCCAACCGCTGGCCCTTGGGTCCGAACGCCACGCCAGGAACGCATACCAGCGCGCCCTTGAGCTCGCCCGGCGCCGCCGCCGGCGCGTCGGCGGGCGGTTCGAGAATTCCAAATGCCCCCGGCGCAAGCGCTTCCACGGCGTCCACCCGCGCGGCCACGAAGCCGTGCAGCGCGCGGTCGTAGCGCGGCAACATCACAGTTTTCCGCGACGCGAGCGCGTCGGCCAGAAGCGAATCCGTCCAAACCTCGTTGTCGATGGAAGCGTACAGAACCACGCGAGAGGCGCCGCGGTAAAAATCCGCCGCGAGAATCCGCCGCGCAATTTCCTGCGATCGCGCGCGTGCGCACGTCGGCGTTATTGCGATGCGGCAGTCCGTAAGGATCGCGCGCAGGTTTTTCTTTTCGTCCGCCACGGACCCATCCATGGCGGGAGCGGGATTAACTACTCAACCACTGAACGCATCGGCGCCGTGTAGTGGAGGGCGCCAGGTTTTTCCCGGGCGGCGCGCCCATCAGCGCGTCAGGATGCTTGCGGCATCCAATTGCCACGGACTCTACAAACCCTCTCACGGGCCCAAGCAGTTCAGGCCGCGCGTTGTGGCTAGTTGCTATCAAACCGACTTCCCCGCCCCCGTACCGTAAAGTTCGGGAAAACCATCAAATGGGCCCGGGCGCCGGTTACTGCTATGCCTGTGAACCGTCAATTGCGGCGCTCAGCCTCTTGTTCATCGCCTCGATACGCTCGACCAATGCCTGATGCTCAAGGCGCAGGCGTTCGAGCTCGTCGGCGAAGTTAAGCGCGGCCAGAATCGCAAGATGAATCGAACTCACGGATTGCGTTCCGCCGCCTCGTATCTCCTTGATCTTGGCGTCAACCGCGCGGGCCAGCTCGCGGATATACTCGTCGCCGCCGTCGCTGGCGACAGTCAGCGACTGACCCATTATTTCGACGTTGACGCCCTTCATATTGCGGCCGAATTACGTCTTCAGCCGAGTTCTATCCCGTCGAACCGCGACAGGATCTTCTCGATCCTGCTGCGCACCTCGAGACGTTCGGTTTCGTGCTGTTTGCGCTCCTGCTCGAACTGACGCATCTGCGCCTGCGCCTCGGCGAGGCGCTTCTCGCTTTCGGTCAACTTCTGCGCCAACGCGTCGTTTTCACGGCGCAATTGCTGGAGCCGGTTTACCGAGGACTGAATCCGCTCATCTAGCTGCTTAAGAACGTCTATCGGGGTCGCCATAATTCAAAAACTTCTACCTTTAGTTTAATTTTTGATAAACCAGCCTGTCAAGCCGCATAAGAACCGCTTGTGCCCAGGCTCTCGCCGTCGCCAGTCTCGAACAGCGCCTCGACGAATTCGTGCGCGTCGAACTCCCTCAGATCCTCGATTCCTTCGCCCAAACCCACGAACCGGACCGGCACGTGGAGCCGGTCCGCAATCGCGACGATAACGCCGCCCTTGGCCGTGCTGTCGAGTTTCGCCAACACTACGCCCGTCAGCGGCACCGCATCGCCGAAAATCTTTGCCTGGCTCAGCGCGTTCTGCCCCGTATTCGCGTCGAGCACCAGCCATGTTTCATGCGGCGCGCCGGGCAGCTCGCGCGCGACCACTCGCGCGATCTTTTTCAGCTCCTCCATCAGATTCACTTTGGTCTGCAGGCGTCCCGCCGTGTCAATTATCACTGTGCCGGCCTTGCGCGCGAGGCCCGCCCTTACGGCGTCGAAGGCGACGGCGGCCGGGTCGCTGCCCTGCTGATGCTTTATCATTTCGGCGCCCGCGCGATCGCACCAGATCTCGAGCTGCTCGATAGCGGCGGCGCGGAACGTGTCCGCCGCCGCGACGATTACCCCGCCACGCTCATCGCGCATCCGCGCCGCGAGCTTCGCGACCGTTGTGGTCTTGCCGACGCCGTTGACGCCCACCAACATGATCACGATCGGGCCTTCCGCGGGCGCGGCCGGAGCGCGTTCCGCCCCGGCGAGCATCGCCGAGATCTCCGCCTTGAGCGCGTCGCGAATCACGTCGGGGCGATTATCGTTGCCGAGCCGCGCGCGCACCGCCGCCGCCAGCTTCATCGACGCCTCGACGCCAACGTCGGCGGCGATCAGCGCCTCTTCCAGGCCTTCGTAAATCTCGTCGGCCTTTTTTGCACCGGTGATCGCGGCGCGGATTCGACCAAGAAAATTCTCGCGCGTCTTGCGCAGGCCGATCCCGATTCGCACGGGCGCTCGCATGACGCCAGCTTCTGGAGCGGATGTGCGCAATTCCTCGACGGGCGCGGCCGCCGGCGAAACCGCTTCGGGTGATACGATCTCGGCTGCGGCCGGCGCCGGCGCTTCGATTTCACCGCCCGCCTCCGCCTCGGCTTCGGGCTCGGCGCCAGCCGCGGGCACACTCGGCCGCGCCTTGCGCAGGCTCCATTGGATGAGCACGCCGACGAAGATCAGCGCACCTGCGCCCACGAGCGCGATGAGAACAATAATCAGGGTGTCAACGGCAGTCACGATCTCGTCTCAAGAAGGCGCCGCGCAAATCCGGCGCACGGTTAGGATAACAGCATCGATGCGCGATCTGAAACGTTACGGGCCGGATTGCGCGCCGCGATCGCCGCTCGGCGCCGCCGAGCGCTGGAAGCGCGGCCCGGTATGCAGCTATAACAATCCTCGATGCGCACCTTCCCGCGCGCGCGGATTTCGCCACACGCCCGGATCGGCGCAATCAAACACGGGAGTTAATCCGATGGGAAAGCTTGAGGGCAAAGTTGCGATCGTAACCGGCGCCAGCCGCGGAATCGGAAAGGCGATCGCCGATCTGTTCGCCGCCGAAGGCGCCCGCGTGGTCTGCAGCGCACGCACGCTGCACGAAGGCGACCATCCGCTCGAAGGCTCACTCGAAACCACCGTCGCCGCAATAAAAAAGGCCGGCGGAGACGCGTCCGCCGTCACCTGCGACGTGTCGTCCGAAGAAGACTGCGAGAAGCTGGTCGCGGAAACCCACCGCATCTATGGGCCGGTTGACGTGTTGGTCAACAATGCGGCGCTGACCTACTTCATTCCAGTCAAGGATTTCCAGCCCAAGCGCTGGATGCGCTCGTTCCAGGTTAACGTGCACGGACCTTTCATGCTCTCACGCCTGGTCTTGCGCGATATGATCCCGCGCAAGTCCGGCTCGATCGTCAACATCTCGTCGGGCGCGGCGATCGGACCCGGCCGCGGACCATACGACGGCGAGGCGCTGCGCATGGGCGGGGTTTGCTACGGTGCGGAGAAGGCCGCGCTGGAACGGATGACCCAGGGACTCGCCTCCGAGGTGTTCGCCGACAATATCTCCGTCACCTGCGTGTCACCGTCGGAAGTCGTGGCGACGCCCGGAACCGTCTATCACCACCTGGTGACGGGACCCAAAGACGGCGAGCCCGTCGAGTATATGGCACGCGCGACACTGCTCCTCGCAACCGAGCCGGTGAACAAAATCACTGGGCGAGTGACCTACAGCCAGGAGCTGATGAAGGAATACGGGATGCTCGAAAAGGGGCGCGGAATCGGATTTGATCGCAAGGGCAGCGGCTACAGCCAGATCTAGCCGCGCGACGTTTCACGCGAAAGCTGGAAGGGCGCGAGGAAAACCTCGCGCCCTTTTCATTTTGCGGTCAGGCTTCGCACCGATTCGCGCTCACGCGCGGCGCTTGCGTTCAGCGCGCGAGGACGTAAGCCCGACATCAGTGCGCGGACGCTCGACTGCGGCGGGTAAACTCGCGAATCCGGCGCGCTTCAGGTCCGGACGCACGATCTCGATCGGGTCGCGCAGATCATCGACGTAGCCAAGCGCGTAGGCGCCGAGCCGGTAACCCATCAGGCGCAGCAACTCGACCGGCAGGGTGCGCGCGATCTCGAGCGGCGTCGCAAGGTACTGATTTTCTTCCTGCCTGAGCCAGGAGACGTTGTAGGTGATATTGACGCCGTAGCGCGTCTGCTTCGATCGGTTCGCGCCCCCGGCGTGATAGACGCTGCCCGAGTAGAACAGGATCGAACCCTTGCTCATCTCGGCGGGAATTGTGTCCTTCTCTTCGAAGCGCAGGCGATCCTCAAGATGATTGCTGCCGGGAATCACTCGCGTGGCTCCGTTTTCTTCAGTGAAATCGCTCATCGCCCAGATCGTGTTGCATTGCACGTCGTAGCCCTTGGGAAAGGGAAAAAAGTCGAATGCCCACTGGTCGCGATGAATCGTCTGCGCCGGCTCGCCCGGACCGATCGCGATCACCTGGGTCAGATGAAGCTGGTAGCTGGTCGCATGTCCCAGAAACTTCGCGCACGCCGCCAGCACAAGCGGATGCATGACGAAGTCGCGGCTCGTCGGCGAACGCGCGATAAGCCCGCCCGTGCGCCGGGTACGCTTGCCGGAAAACTCATCCGGTCCCACCGCGGTCGCTTCGAGCCACGGCTCAAGCTCGGCGCGCAGCGCGTCAATCGCCGCTGGCGCGACGACGTTGTCAACGATCACCGCGCCGTCGGCGCTGAGCGCCGCGGCAATCTCTTCTCCCGGGGTCGTCGCGGGCAGATGCTTCAGCGACGTCGCCTTTTCGGCTGCGATAGTCATCAGAGTCGTCCTCCGTGCAAGTACCCTCTAGCACAAGTCGCGTCCGCAGTGGGGAATACCGCGCGAAGCCCGGCACGCAGCAACGACTGGCGCTGCGATGCTATGCGGCTTGCGGGATTTTCAGGGAGATGATCTTCGAGATTCCCGGGCGGTCCATCGTGACGCCGTGAATCTGATCGGCGCGCTGCATGGTGCGCTGATTGTGCGTGATCACGATAAACTGCGAGCGATCTTTCAGCTCGGCCAGCAGATCGGTGAAACGCGCAAGGCTGAACTCGTCCAGCGGCGCATCGACTTCGTCCATCACGCAGAATGGGCTCGGGTTGAGCAGGAACAGCGAGAACACCAGCGCCATCGCGGACAGCGCCTTTTCTCCGCCTGACAGCAAGCCTATCTCCTTGACTTTCTTGCCGGCCGGCTGAACCAGGATTGTGACGCCGGCCTCGGACGCCTCGGTGGCTTCGATCAATTCGAGGCGGCCCTTTCCGCCGCGCATCAGTTTGGGGAACAGCTCCTCAAAATTTTTCGCGGCGCCCTCGAAAGTCTCGGCAAAGCGGCGGCGCGCCTCGCGATTGAGCTTGGCGATGGTCTGGGTGAGATCGGCGAGCGCCGAATCCAGGTCGCTCCGCTCGGCTCCCAGAGCCGCCGAGCGCTCTTCGAGTTCCTTGACTTCGCTGTCGGCGGCAAGATTCACCTCGCCGATCCGTTCGGCCTTGGCGCGCAATTCGGCAAGGCGCGAATCGTCGGCATCCGAGTCGCGGCCCTCCAGCGCCGCGGTGAGTTCGGCGGCGGCAGAGTCGAAATCGAGTTCGAATTTTTCGCGGAAGCTGCGTTCGAGCTCCTCGCTCAGCGTGCGCGCCCTCTCGCGGCGCAGGTTGCAGTCGTTAGCGTCGCTCTCGAGCGCGCGCAGACGCTCGAGCGCGGCTTTGTGCCGCGTCCGGACGGAATCGAGGTCCGCTTCGAGAGCGGCGCAATCGGCACTCAGGTTCAGGATCGCGGCCTGGAGTTCAGTCTCTCGCGCGTGTGCGGCAAAGTCCTGCTCGGAAATTTTCCCCAACTCGTGTTCGAACTCGGTGCGATCGGCATGCGCGCGCTCGAGGCTTTGGCGATGCTCCCCGATTTGCGATTCGACCTGCGCCGCGGTCTCGATCGCATGGCCGAGTTCACGGCGCATCGCGGCCAATTCCGACTTGCGCGCCTCGACTCGCGCCGTGGCTTCCATCACGGCGGCGCCAAGATGCTCCGCCGCAGCGCGATTGGCCGCAACCTCGTCGCGCAGAACCGAAAGCCGCGAGCGCGCCTCCTGCTCGGCAATCGCAAGCTCTTCCATCCGCGCGTTCGAGCCCGTGATCGACTCGGCGATCTCGCCGAGCCTGGTGCGCGCGGTCACGATCCGCTGCGCCGCCAGCGCCGCGTCTTGCTCGGCGCGTGCAACCGCGGCGCGCGCGTCGGCCACGTTTCGTTCAGCGTCGCGGCCGCGCGCGCGCGCGGCGCCAAGGGCCGAATCAGCCGTCTCACGGGCGCCGCGATTCGTGCCGAACCGGGCGGATAGCTCGCGATGCTCTTCCTCCACGCGTGCGAGTTCGCGCGCGGCGCTATCGCGGGCGGCAACATCGGCGGCGCGGGCGGCGGCGCCGGTATCATCCGCGCTGCCACCTACGATCATGCGACCGGGACTCAGCACGTCACCGTCGCGCGTCACAAACAGGGTTCCATGGCCGTTGAGGTTTGACGCGGCAAGCGCCGAATTCAGATCGTCGGCCAGCATCACGTGCCCGAGCATCGCTTCGGCAACGTGCCGGTAGCGCGGCTCGACCTCGAGCATATCGACCAGGCGGCCCGCCACACCGGGCGCGTCGATTGCAGGATGCGAACTGACGGGCGCGTCGGGCTCCTGCACGAAGCTCAGGCGTCCGGCGCGGGTTTCTTTTAGAATCTCGATCGCGCGCAGCGCAAACGCGGGCGACTCGGCAACGATCGCCTCGAGCTCGTCGCCCAGCACCGCGTGCAACGCGGGTGCGATTTCGGCTGGCGCGCGCAACACGTCGCGCAGCCATTCTGGAGCGGTCTTCGGACGGTCGCCGTTCATCGAGTCAAGGACGGTGCTGAGCCGGCGGCCGGCCTCGGCCATCGCGGCTTCGGGCTCCGTCGCGGTGCGCGCCGATAGCGAGGATCGCAGGGCGGCGACGCGCTGGGCCAGATGCTCGAGCGCCGCGCGGGTTTCGATTTCGCGTTCCTGCGCGTCGCGCTGGCCGCTTTCGAGGGCGGTGATTTCGGCGCGGAGGCTTTCGAGGGCGCTCTGCGCTTCGGCAAGCGTCGCCAGCGCGGATTCGGATTGCTCGGCCATCGCGGGCGCCGCGGCGGAGTGCGCGGCGAGATGCTCGTCGAGTTCGGCGCGCTCGCCGGTCAAATCACCCAGGCGGCCGCGGATTACCGCGGCTTCGCGGATTATCTCGGACAATTCATCTTTTAGATCTTCTGCGCGGCGCTCGGAATCCTTGAGCTGGCGCTGTGCATCTTCGAAGCGGCGGCTCAGTTCGGCGAGTGCGGGCTCTCCGGTCGATTCTCCGGCGGCGCTTTCGCGCGCCACGCGCGCGGCAGCAGCGGCGCGGGCCGCGCGGGCGAGGGTTGCGCGAACTTCCAGCTCGGCAACGCGTTCGGCCAGAGCGGGCTGCATCTCGGAAATCGATTCCAGCCGCCGTGTGAGAAAGTCGCGGGTGCGGCCACGCTCGACCGCCCCAGCGTGCAGATTCTGAAGTTCGTGCTCGGCGGCCGACAACGCGCTGCGCGCGGCCTGCGCGGCGCTCTGCGCGGACTCGGTCTCGCCTTGCAGCGTGACAGATTGCGCGCGCGCCGCCTCGCCCGACGCGGCGAGTTCTTCGGCCAGCGCGCTCTCCTGAGCGAAGGCCGCGCGATGCCCGAGCAGGCGGCGCGCGGCGGAAA
Organism: Binataceae bacterium (SeqCode); assembly: GCA_035533435.1. Classification (GTDB taxonomy): domain Bacteria; phylum Desulfobacterota; class Binatia; order Binatales; family Binataceae; genus JBARDN01. Next base: position 14,192 of record DATLTX010000252.1, on the reverse strand, counting down.
GCCGCTCGAGCTCGGATAGCTCGGCGCGAATTATCTTGTACTGCTCGGCCTTCTTCGCTTGCCGCCGCGCGTAATTGAGCTGGCGTTCGATTTCGCTCAGCACGTCGTTCAGCCGCGAGAGATTCTCTTTGACGCGCTCGAGCTTACGCTCGGACAGCTCGCGCCGTCCCTTGAACAGCGACAGCCCGGCAGCCTCTTCGATCATCGCGCGCAACTCGTGCGGCTTGGCCTGAATAATTTCCTCGATCTTGCCCTGCTCGATCAGCGAGTAGCCACGGCTATGAATCTGCGCGGCCATGAAAAACTCGGTGATGTCCTTCAAGCGGCAGGGAATCTTGTTGAGCAGATATTCGGAATCGCCCGAGCGATAGACGCGGCGCGTAACCGCGACCTCGCTGAGCGCGCCGTATGGCTCGGGAAGCAGGCTGCTTTCTTCGGCCTCGAGGATAAGCGACACCTCGGCCATCCCGGCGGCGGGATTCTGGTCGTTGCCGATATAAATCAGATCTTCGGTGCTCTTGCCGCGCAGCCGCGTGGGCGCCTGCTCGCCCAGGACCCAGCGAATCGCGTCCACCACGTTCGATTTGCCGCATCCGTTGGGACCGACCACCGCCGTCACCCCGGACGCGAAACTTATCGACGTGGAATCGAAAAATGACTTGAAGCCTATTAACTCAAGGCTTTTAAGACGCATACTGCCAACGCCTCCACCACCACACCACCGTTGGATTTGCTTATCCCAGACCTGATGGCCGGGATCAAGTGTACGCCCCAACCTGTCGTGTTGATAACCCCACACAGACCCGAGAAGTAGTGGTTTTCGCCTGCGGCTGACCGTGTGGTCAGCCCTGGATCAGCTCGGTGTTCCAGTAGGCGCTATCGACCTGCGACAGGAACGGCATCCATTCGCGATAGCGCCTGAGCGAAAACATCTCAGCGCTGAACGGCGTCCATTCGGGGCGGCGCGGCCGGCGAATCAGCATCATTGCCGCCTCATCCGGGGTGCGTCCGCCCTTTCTGCGATTGCAGTGATGGCAGGAGCAGACGATGTTCTCCCAGGTCGAGGTGCCGCCACGCGAACGCGGCATCACGTGGTCGAGATTGAGCTCGGTGCGCGGCAGGCGCCGGCCGCAATACTGGCAGGTGTTGCTGTCGCGGGCGAAGATGTTGAAGCGCGAAAACCGCACGTGGCGCTTGGGAACGCGCTCATAAGCGGTCAGCAGCAACACGCGCGGCACGCGGATAAATCCACCCACGACGCCCAGGCGTTCATGGTCGATGTCGATCGCGAGATCGCGCCACGAATCAAAATCGAAAGTACGGTACTGGTCGTCAACCACGCGGGCGACGCCCTGGTAGAGCAGCGCGAAGGCGCGCTTTACCGAGGTCACATGAACCGGCAGGTACGAACGGTTCAGCACCAGCACTTTGGTATTGAGAACGCTGGTGCCTGAAAGCGGTACCGCTAATGTCTGTGCCGCTGAAGACATTATAACTCTCGTACTGGCGCGCGAGTGCGCTGTCAAGTCCGGGGGGCGTGAAAAGCCCGTGAAATCAAGCTGATCGGGGGTTGCCTTGCGCCCGATCACGCTGCTCCGTATGATTCGCGAGGAGGCGTGGGCGGAGCGTGGGCGCATGGAAGAAGGCACCGCAAGCGGGCGCGCAAGCCCGAATCCCGATGAGGCGAAACAGCCATCCGCACGCGACCCGGACATGCGCGGCGCTGATTTGAAAAATCCGCGTGGTGCGGGGTAGAACCATTCTCAAGTGAAACGTGAAATTGTAATCAACGCCTCCGCACTAGAAGTGCGGGTGGCGCTAATGGAAGACAATTCGCTGGCCGAGTTTTTTCTCGAGCGCACTGCGCATCGCGGCCTGGCCGGCAATATCTACAAAGGCAAAGTGACCCGCGTGCTGCCCGGGATGCAGGCGGCGTTCGTCGATATCGGCCTCGAGAAGGCCGGCTTCCTGCACGTCTCGGATTTCCACGGCGGCGCCGACGCGTTCAGCTCGATGGCGGAAGTTATCGGCGAAACCGACGTCGAGACCGACGAAATTGCGCCGCAAAACGGCGCACCCGGCGGTGACGGGGACCTCGAGCAGGATCTAGAAGGCGAGCAGTCCCACTCGAACGACGAAAACTCCGCCTCCGATGACGACTCCGCGGCTGCTCCCGCCGAGGGCGACGGACCGGGGGGGCGCGGACGGCGCGGACGCCGCGGCGGACGGCGTCATCAGCGCAGCGAACCCCAGCGCAGCCGGCTGCCGATCGAGCAGCAGCTTCATCGCGGGCAGGAAATAATCGTTCAGATCGCAAAAGAGCCGATGGGGACCAAGGGGGCGCGGCTTACCTCGTCGATCTCGCTGCCCGGGCGCTACCTGGTGTACACGCCGACCAGCAATCATCTGGGCGTCTCGCGCCGGATCGCGTCAGCCGAGGAACGCGCGCGTCTGCGCGAGGCGGTGAGCGAGGTGCGTCCCCCGCAGGGCGGCTTTATTGTGCGCACCGCGTGCGAGGGACTCAGCCGGCGCGATATCCAGCGCGATATCGCGTTTCTGACCAAGACCTGGAACTCGATTATCAAGCGCAGCGAGTCGAGCGGGCCGGCCGCGATGCTCTATAGCGATCTCGACGTGGCGCTGCGCACAGTGCGCGACCTGTTCTCGAGCGAAGTAGAAAGGCTGTGGTGCGACGACGCGGACACCTACAGCCGAATCGTGCAGTTCATTCAGACCTATTCGCCGCGGCTGCGCGCGCGCGCGATGCTGCATCAGGGGCAGGAGCCGATCTTCGACAAGTTCAATATCGAACCGCAAATCGAGCGCGCGCTCGACCGAAAGGTGTGGCTCAAGTCGGGCGGCTACCTGGTCTTCGATCAGGCCGAGGCGCTGACCGCAATCGACGTCAACACCGGGCGCTTCGTCGGCAAGCATAATCAGGATGAAACCGTCCTGAAAACCAATCTCGAAGCGGCCGACGAAGTCGTAAAGCAGCTTCGCTTGCGCAATATCGGCGGGATCATCATCGTCGATTTTATCGATATGTCGCGCGAGCCCGATCGGAAAAAAGTCAGCGAGGCGCTTGCGCAGGCGCTGCGCCGCGACAAGGCGCGCACTTCGGCGCTGAAAATTTCCGAGCTCGGCCTCGTCCAGATGACCCGCAAGCGCACTCGCGACAGCCTTGAGGCGCTTCTCACCGAGTCCTGTCCGCGATGCCAGGGGCGGCGCGTGGTCAAGTCGGTGCCGACGCTGGCGGCCGAAGTGCTGCGCGGGATTTATCGCGAGACGATCAGGCGTCCGCACACCGACATGATTATCGTGAAGATAAATCCAGAGGTCGCGCGCTACCTTTACGACACGGGCGGGAAAGATCTCGAATCGCTCGAGCACAAACTCGACTCGAAGATCGTCCTGCGCTCGAAAGAAGGGCTCGAGCCCGGCGCCTTCGAACTCGCGCAAGCACCGGCCGCCGCGTGAGAAGAGAATCCACAGATTACACAGATTTCAGGGATTAAGAATTGAGGGCTGATTAACGGCCGGTGCCGGAACAGCGCCGGCCGTTTTTTCTACTGGAATCCTTTTGTCTGCGGAATCTGTGAAATCTGCGGTTTCTCTTTCTTCCTTCCGCGATGACGCGAAATCGGACATAGGCGTCCGATTTTGAGTCATGACAAATCGTCGTGGACTGACTCTTGGCGATACATCATTAAGCAGACTTGATACGCCATGGCGGTGCAAGCGGAGCATTGCGCGATGCTGCCCACGATCGCATGCGACGCGGCTTCTGGGCACATGATTTGCTCCGTTGTCTCATCAGGTTGTCCCATTCGTGAAGGGGGTTGAACGAGATGCGAAAGATTATCGGCATTTGCGCAGCAGCCTCGGCGGCAGTGTTGCTCACTTTTGCGGTCGCCGTTGCGATGGTCGAGGTCGCGAGCCAGAAGCTCGATCTCGAAAGCCATCAGTACGCCGACGCGGCGATTCGTGCGGTCGTGTCGCGGTGGGACTCGAACGCGCTGATGACGCGCGCCAGCGACCAGTTGAGCGAATCACCTGAAAGCGCTCGAGACCTCAGGAACGAGTTCTCCGGTTTCCGCGTTCTGGGAAGACTCAAGAAGTACAAAGGCTGCTCAGGGAGCACGAGCTTTATCGCGAAGCCCAACGGCGACGCACTCGTGATGGCCGAGTACACCGCCCGCGCGGAATTTCAGAACGGGCCCGCCGAGGTTCGTATAACGCTCATCCGCAGCGGCGATTCGTGGAAAATCCTGCGCTTCGCCGTCTCGCCCATTATCAGCTACGATCGACTCGCGCTGGATCGCACCGCCTGAGCGCGGACCGGCCAGGGTTACTCACTTGCCGTCGCGGCGACGATCTGCGCCGCGTCGCGAATCTGGCCGTAATGAATCTTGCCGAGATCGAAGTCCTCGAGCGCCTTGATCAGGCTCGTGAGCGCGGCCTTGCAAGTCGGCAGATTCTTGCGTGCGCGGGTCAGCGGATTCGAGCGCGCAACGATAAAGTTTTTCAGGTAGGGATGCATCAGTCCGCGCTTCTTGCCTTGCGCGACGAGCTCGACCAGCAGCTCATCGGCGCGCTCGATCTGGGCTGCGCGCTCGGTCCGATCTTCGAACGCCGCCGCGAGTGGCTTGGCAAGAAAGTTATCGACGCGGCTCAGTAGCGGCGCGAACACGCCGCCCGAGAAGCGCGGCTTTTTCTCGTACATGATTCCGAGCGTGATAAAATGGGCGCGCTCGAATTCGAATGCGTAGTCTTTCTCAGCGCGGTGCGAATCCTGTTCCATCCGCGCTCGATACATCCTGATCACTTCGAGCGCCTTGTCGCGGAGATTGTGCTGCTTTTCGGTGTTGAGCGCCAGGATCTGGAAAGCGACGTCGGGCTCGGGAATCACGATCGCCGGAATCAGCTTCGCCTTTGATTTTTCCGCGGCGGCGCGGCGATGATTCCCATTGGGTGTGAAGTACACCTCGCCCAGGCGCACTACGACGATCGGTTCGGTGAAGCGATCGAGCTTCTTCATCACCTCGACCATCCGCTTCAGATGGGTCGGCGAGAGATCGCGCTGGTAGGGCGTGGGCTGGACCTTGCCTATCGGCAGCATCGCGAACAGCTGCCAATGGCCGCCGATCGGCTCCTGGTAGGCGGCCAAAGCGGCGCCGCCGTCGGCTTCGATCGCGGCGGCCAGCTCCTCGATCTCGCGGGGAGGCTTGGCGCCCTTTGGTGCAATCGCAAGATCCGCCATGCTAGGGAGTTGTAATGGATCGCCACGGTATCCGCCATGCCCGCGCCGCGCGCGCGGGGGCCTAATCAGGAAGCGGAGCGCTGCGCGACGATCCGAAACTTAACCGTCACTTCGTCGCCGGCGTGGATCGTGCCGAGAAATCCGGTTGGAACCGGAAGTCCAAACTTGGGATAGCGGAACGTGACCTCGCCGCGCGCCTCGAGCCGATCGGCGCCGATCAGCGCCACGCTCACCAAGGCGCTGAGCGAATGTGTCGAGCCGCGCAGGGTCAGGTTGCCGACGATCAACGCCGAGCCTTCGCCGGGCGTGTCCATCGCGACATCCTGCACGCCGGTGCTGACGAACGTGATGTCTGGATAGTCGGCGGCGTCGAGCACGGTTCCGGTAACCACGGAATCGCGCCGGGCGTTGCCGCTGGCGTAGCTCGCGGAATCGAGCACCAACTTGATCGTCGCTCCGGTAGCCGGGTTGGCGGGATCGCCGGAGACTTCGCCGGAACGCACCTGGAACGATCCGATCGCGTTGCCGCGAAATTTCGTCAGCGGCTGCGCGACCACCGTGAAAACCTCGCACTGCGCGGGATCGACGACGTAGCGGACCATCGCGGCGGGCGCACGCGCAGGCAGCGCGAGCATCGCTGCCGTCATCGCAAAAACCACGAGCGCGCTCTTCACCCAAGATGCGGTCATGCAGGCTTGCAATCTCCCGAGATTAAGAGGCGCCGTGTCCCACTCGCCGCCGCCGTGCCCAAGCATCGCCGTGATATAGGAATTACCAACGCTGTGTAAAGCATCGTAAACGGAGAATTTCTCGTGTTCGTGCGAAACCGCATGGATGGGTTTATTCCGCATCGCGATAGCAGACGAGTTCGAGCAGATTTCCGTCAGGATCGAGGAAATACATGCAGTCGTGATCGACCCAATCGATTGGCGGCGCGGTCTCGACGCCGGCGGCTGCAAGCCGCTGTTTGGACTCCGCGAAGTCATCGGAGCTGACCCGGAAGGCGTGATGCCCGCGGCCCAGGGGATGCGCGATGAGCGCGGCGCGTGCATCGGCTGTCAGCGCGTCGCGGCCGACCTCGAACAGCGCAAGGTTCTGTCCGCCGCAGTCGAGCAGCACCTGATCGCCCAGATGCGCCGCCACGTCGAGTCCGAGCACGCCGGTATAGAAGCGCTCGGCGCGCGCCAGATCGGCGACTTCGAGTCCAAAGTGATCCAGCCGTGCAAGTTTCATCGCCGTCCGGATCGTTGGGCGCGCATCTTACGACGCTGTAGCCACCGTGCGCTGCGCCAGGTCGGGACGGCGCGACGCGATTATGCGATCTTTTTCGCGATGGATAAATTTTGGATCGAACATCACGATCAGCACCGGCAGAATCGTCATCGCGCCCAGCATCGACACGAACATCCACACCGCCAGCAGCATCCCCATTTCGGCGTCGAACCGGATGCTCGACCAGTACCAGAACAGCACCGAGGCGACCAGCGTCAGCGCGGTGAAGGCGACGGCCTTGCCGGAAGTCACCAATGCGCTGTAGGTCGCGTCCTTGAGTTCGCGGCCGAGGGCAAGCTCCTCGATAATCCGGCTCACGATATAAATCGCGTAATCGATTCCAAATCCGACTCCGACCGTCACCACCGGCAGCGTGTTGATATTGATGCCGACGTCGTGGGCGCCCATGTAGGCATTGATCGCGGCGTTGGCCAGCGCGAGCGGAAACAACAAATAGAAACCCGCCATGAACGATCGGTAGGTGACCAGCACGATTATGTAGATCGTGGCGAAGGCGAGCACGTTGAGGAGCAGATCGTTGTCAATAATTTCCTGGTTGGCGGCGGCAAGCTCGCCGATAATTCCGGCGGCCAGCTTGAAATCGACGCCGTCCACGTGATTTTGCGGCTCCGCGAAAAATCGTTCGGTGCGGAGCACGATCCGCTGGACGTTCTCGCCCTCGCGATTCTTGGCATAGACGGTGATTTGGGTCGCGTCGCGGCGCGGCGTGATAATGTACGCGGTCGAAAGCGGAGACGCACCCGCGAGCAATCCGCCCAAAAGCTGGCCAGTGCCGCGCTTGGTGGTGGGCAGCACGTTCCACTTGGGCTCGAACTCGCGCAGCGCCGAGCCGCCATTTGAGAGCAAGTCGGCGACCGAGAAAGTGCGTCCGACCGCCGGATCGCCTTCCATGTAGCGCTGATAGCGATCCATCACGTGGTAGAGCTTCGGATCGTTGAGTGAGTCGCGATTCTTGAGCTCAGCGACGACGACGAACTGCTCGATCGCACCGAACTCGTCCTGGATCGACTCCATCGCATGGTTGTACGGCGAATTCGGCCACAGCACCGGCGATTGCGAGGACGGATCTCCGACCTTGAGCCCGGTAAAGAAAAACGCGCAGAGCAGAATCGCCGCCGCCGTGGCCGCCATCGTGATCTTCCGCCCGCGCGGCTCGAGCATCGGGCGCGCGATCGCGACCAGCATCCGCTTGAAGAGACCGTGTTCGCGCTGTTCGATCACTTCGATTCGCGGCGGTTCGAGATAGTAATAGACTATAGGGTTGAGCAAAAGCTCGCTTACGACAATCGCCGCGATCCAGAATGACGCCGTGATTGCGAGCTTCTGCAGGAACAGCACCGGCACCAGCAGAATCACCAGCACTCCGAACGCGTCGGTCAGGATTCCCGACAGCGACGGCACAAACAGCTCCGAGAAGGCGGACAGGATCGCGGTGTTCTTGTCGCGCGTGCGGTAATACTCCTCGTAATACCGATCGTGCATCTGCACCGAATGGCTGACCGCGCGCGCGGTTATCAAAAACGGGATCACGAGGACCAGCGGATCGAGCGTGAAGCCGATCAGCCGGATAAAGCCCAGCCCCCAAATCGCGCAAATTACGCCCGAGATGGTCGGGCGCAGCGCGCCGCGCCAATCGCGAAAGTACAGGTAGAGCAGGATCCACAGCGCGAGCACGGTGTAGAGGAAAATTTCGAAAATCTGCGGCGTGTAGTGATAAACCCATCCGTACAGGATCGGCTGCCCGCCAACGTAGATCCTCACATCCGATCCTTTTTCCGGATCGACGACAATCTTATAGACCTCGTTGAAGATGCGCTGGTAGTCGAGCCGCGACTCGAGGAAGCTGCCCTCGACGATCGCCGCCTTGTCGTCAATCGAGACGAAGCGCCCAAAGACCACGCCCGGATTTTTGTGGACGTTGCTGCGGACCTCGTCGATTTCCTTTTGCGTGCTCGGAACCTTGCCGCCCGGCAGCACCGGGGTGTTCAGGATCACGCCGCCCGCCAGCGGACGGAAGAAGCTCGCGGTGGCGAGCGAGCGCACCGAACCGTGCTGGACCCCGTAAACCAGATCCATGTCGCCCGTCATCCTGACGATTTTGCCGAGAATCTCGGGCGTGTAGATGGTGCCCTGGCGCGCCTCGATCATCACGGTGACATTGTTCACGCTGCCGAAGTACTGGTCGTACTTGTGAGCGATTTTTATGAATGGATGGTTCTGCGGGAGCAGATCACCGAAGCTTGTCACCAGCCGGGTTTGCGCCGCGTAGTAGCCGAAGAACCCGGTCAGCGCGGCGATCACGATCAGCACAAAAAAGCGCCGCTTGATTATCCATTCACCGAACCGATACCAGACCATCGCGTTCTCCGCTTGCTGCGCTCGCGCCGGGCTAGCCCTGGCAGAAGCGCCAGGTCTTGCCGCCGTCGGCAGTGTATAGAATCGTCCCCAGGCCGACGATCCATCCGTGCTGGGCGTCGAAGAAGCGTACCTGGCTCAGTGGAAACGGCAGCGCCGGAACGCTGGTGTCGTGCGCCCATGCGCCATTGGGTTGCAGGCGCAGAACCGCACCGGTCAGGCCCACGGTCATTCCCTGGTCCTTGTCGAACAGGTCGATCGCGAACAGCGGATCGCGCGCCGGAATCTGCGGCGCTCCCGGCACCATCGTGTCGGGCGGATCGCCGGGCTTGTCGGCCTGATGCGCAAAAATCCAGGTCTTGCCGCCGTCGCTGGTTTCGATCACCCATCCCTCGAGGCCGCACGCCGCGCCGTGCTGCGCGTCGCGAAACGACACGCCGAACATGGTGGGCAGCAGAAAATCGGCGAAGCGGGTGTCGTCGTTGGGGCCAAGCGGGCGCTTCCACTGCGCGACCAGCGGTTCCTGCTGCTCCTCCCACGTCTTGCCGCCGTTGCCGGTCGCCCAGATACGTCCCAGCTCGCCAACGATCCATCCGCGATTGTCATCGACGAATGAGGTGCTGTAGAGGACCGGCTCTTCGTAGGGCAGCGCGTAGTCCTGCAGCTCGGGCGCAAACACGCGCTGGAGCTGGCGCTTGAAAAAGGTCTCGCCGCCATCGGTGGTGCTGAGCACCAGCGAGCGGTCACCGACCAGAAATCCGTGCAAACGATCGGGAAACGCCAGTCCGAAAATGAACAGATGAGTTCGCGAGTTGATGCGCTGCCAGGTCTTGCCGCCGTCGCGCGTACGCATCACCAGCCCGTCCTGTCCACACAGGTATCCGGTCTGCTCATCGACCATCTGGATCCCGAACACCGCAAGGTCGGTGCCGATATCGACCCGCTTGAAGTGCAACCCGCCGTCCTCGGTGAGCAGGACCTTGCCGCGCGCGCCGGCGATAAACGCGCGGGTAGGACTGGTCGGCCAGACGTCAAAGAAAGTGTCCGAGAACGTGATCGCCCGTTCTTTGAGCGGCGGCACCGCGACTTCGCGGTGACACGCCGATACGATGATCGCCGCAACGGCCGCGATCACGATAATCCACTTGCGTGCAATCCTGTCTGGTACCATTCCGCCCTCGAAAATCCGCTCTATACTCAAGGAAAGCGGCCTCGTGTGCAAGCTGCGATCGCCCGCGCGGAGAGCTTTGCGCAACTCATTGGAAGCGCGTGGAATAAGGTAGGCACAGCGCTGCGCTGGAAGTCGCCGGAGCGCTAGCCCAAATCAGCCAACAGCACTCCGGTCAGATACTCGCCCTCGGCGTGGCCGAGCAGCACCGGATGGTCGGGGCCGGGACCCAGGCGCGACAGCATCCGGAGTTTGCGGCCCGACTTGTTTTGCGCGATTCGCACCGCGCGCAGAAATTCCTCGCCCCGGAAATGCGCCGAGCAACTGAAGCTCAGGATCCGCCCGCCCGGCGCGAGCACGCGCATCGCAAGCGCGTTCAGCTCGACGTACAGATGTCCGGCGCGATCCGCATCGGCTCGGCTGCGCGCGAGCGGAGGCGGGTCGAGAACCACCACGTCGAAGCGTTCATTGGTTTTGGCCATGAACTCGCCCGCCTCGCCGTGAATCAATTCCACGGCGTCGGCAGGATGCCCATTGAGCTCGAGGTTATTGCGCGCGGCGGCGAGCGCGCGCGCCGCCGTGTCGATTGCGACCACGCGAGTCGCGCCGCCGGCCAGGGCCGCGAGCGCAAATCCCGCGTTATAGCAGTACGCGTCGAGCACGCGCGCGCCGCCAGACTGTGCGCGGACGATCGCGCGGTTTTCGCGCTGATCGAGAAACGCTCCGGTCTTCTGGCCGTGGACCAGATCGACGGCGAATTTTATCCCGTTTTCGACCGCGATGGTTTCGGAGACCTCGGCGCCGAGCGCGATCCCGATCCGGTCGGCCAGCCCTTCCTGCTTGCGCACCGCGCCCTGGCTGCGCTCGACAATCGCGCGCGGCGAAAGCCTTGGACCAAGAGCTGAGATAATCTCGGCGCGCATCTTATCCGCCCCGGCGGTCAAAAGCTGAAGGACCAGCACGTCACCGTAGCGATCCACTACGACGCCCGAGAGGGCGTCGCCGTCGCCGTTGACGAGCCGGTACGAGTCGGTGTCGCCGCGGACAAATCGCGCGCGCAGCGCGATCGCGTCGTCGAGGCGCCGCGCAATCAGCACGGCGATGTCGGGCGCCTCGCCCCACGCGAGCATCCGCAGCGCGATCGTGGTCGCGGGATTGTAGTAGCCCAGGCCAAGCAGATCGCCGCCGGAGTCGCGCACCTCGACGAACGCACCGGCGGCGAGCCCGAGCGGTTCGACGCGGGCGATGGCCTGCGAGAAAATCCACGGGTTGCCGCCGCGCACCGGTCCCTCGCGCCCGGTGCGCAGAAAGACTTTTCCGGCGGGTTCGAGCGCCGGGCTTGCGCCGGTGACAGTCATTTGGATGACCGCGAGGCGGATTGCGCAGGCTGCCAGGGCGTTTCATTCGCGCGCAAAAACTCGCCGCGGCGTCCACCCGATTTACTGACCAGCCGGATCGCACCGATTTCCATCGCGCGGTCTATCGCCTTGGCCATGTCGTAAATCGTAAGCGCCGCCGCACTGACCGCGACCATCGCTTCCATCTCGACGCCGGTGCGTGCGCTGGTCACGGCGCGCGCCTCGATCTCGAGCGCCGATCGGGTGCGGCTTGGGCGGAACTCGACCTCGACCATGTCGAGCGCAATCTGATGACAGAGCGGGATCAGATCCTGCGTGCGCTTGGCCGCCATGATTCCCGCAACGCGCGCCGCCGCGAGCGCTTCACCCTTCTTCAGGCTGCCGCCGATAATCGCAGCCAGGGTGTCCGGTTCCATCGCAACCTGCCCGCGCGCAACCGCCTCGCGCCGGGTGACGGCCTTGTCACCGACATCGACCATCGCGATACGCCCGCGCGCATCGAGATGCGTTAGCGCGGGGAGCTTGCGTCCAATTTTCTTGTTTTTCGCCATTGGCCCCAACCCTTGAGCTTATGTTGACCGGTTCGGCATATACAATAAACTCGTTCGCATCGAGTCTAGGAGTCTCCAGAAAATTTCATGGCGGATGAAATCTACAAAGTCGTGATTCTTGGTTCCGGTCCTGCCGGTCTGACCGCCGCGCTCTATACCGCGCGCGCCAACCTGCACCCGCTCGTAATTGAAGGGATGGAGCCGGGCGGGCAGTTAACCATCACCACCGAGGTCGAAAACTATCCGGGCTTCGAGAAAGGCATCCAGGGCCCCGAGATGATGGAAGTCTTCCGCCGTCAGGTCGAGCGCTTCGGCACCCGGTTCCTGCAAGGCGAAGTGAGCGAAGTGCGCCTGGGAAAACGGCCTTTCGAGCTCGAGTGCGAGGGCAAGACGATCCGCGCCGAGGCGCTGATCGTATCGACCGGCGCGACCGCGAAGTGGCTCGGAATCGAATCCGAGCAGCGGCTCAAGGGTTACGGTGTGAGCGCGTGCGCGACTTGCGACGGCGCGTTCTTCAAGAACAAGGAAGTCGTGGTGGTCGGCGGCGGCGACACGGCGATCGAAGAAGCGACGTTCCTGACCCGGTTCGCCTCGAAAGTATCGATGGTGCATCGGCGCGACGAGCTGCGCGCGTCGAAGATCATGCAAGATCGCGCGCGCAGGAATCCCAAGATCGAATTCGTCTGGGATTCGGTTATCGAGGAGATTCACGGCGAGCCGAAGACCGGCGTCAGCGCGGTCAAACTGAAGAATCTGAAGACCGGCAAGACCTCCATGTTCAAATGCGAAGGCGTGTTCATGGCGATCGGCCACAAGCCCAACACCGACATCTTCAAGGGGCAGCTCGAGATGGATGATCTCGGCTACCTGAAGGTCAAGCCGGGAACGACCTACACCAATATCGAAGGCGCGTTCGCCGCCGGCGACGTTGCGGACCGGGTCTATCGGCAGGCGGTGACAGCGGCTGGCACCGGATGCATGGCGGCAATCGACGCCGAGAGATGGCTCGAAGCCAGGCATCACGCCGAGTCAGAGCACAAGGGCGCCGCGGAGCATTCGTAATAATCGGCCGCCCGCGTCATTCACCGCGGGCGAGCAGCTTTTCGATCACACTTTTCGCCAGCGGCTCCTTGTGCCGCATCATGCCAAGGCACGGAACTTCCGTCATCCGCGCCAGTGACGCGGCGTTGGTCAGCGCCGCGGGGGTCAGCGCGGGTTCGACGTCGTTGAGGAGCCATCCCGCAATTTCCAGCCGCTTGGCCTGCGCATAGTTGAAGGTCAGCATCGCGGCATTGAGGCATCCGAGCTTGTTCGCGATCACGACGATCAGCGGGAGGTCGAGTTTCGCCGCCAGATCGGCGAAATCAAAGCCCCACGCGATCGGCACGGCAAGGCCGCCCGCGCCCTCGACCAGAACGGCGTCGCTGACAGATTCAATTTTTCGAAAACAATCGACGATCCGCGCGGGGGCGGGCGCCTCGAGCGAATCGAGCTCTGCCGCCGCCGGCGGGGCGAGCGGCGAAGCGTAGCGATACGGGCAGATCAGCTCGAGCGGCAGATCGCATCCTGACGCGAGCGCAAGCGCGCGCGCGTCCGCCGGCTCGAGGACGCCGCCCCGCTCCTCGCACCCGGTCTCGGACGGCTTCATGACGCCCACGCGCATCCCGCGCGCGCGCAGCGCAAACCCAATCGCGCATCCGACGGTGCTCTTGCCAACGCCGGTATCGGTTCCGGTGATAAGAAAATTGCGGCTCATCGTCTCATCTCGCTAGTCACGCATACCTTCCACAATCTCACGAGTCGCGTCGCGGACCGCGTCGAGCAGGAAATCCAGTTCCTCCGCGCTGATCGATAGCGGCGGCATCAGGATAATCACGTCGCCAAGCGGACGGATGACAACGCCCTTGTCACGCGCTCGTGTGATTATGCGATGACCGATCATCTGCTCGGGCGGAAACGGGATCTTGCGCGCTGGATCTTCCATCAACTCGATTCCAACCATCAATCCCTGCTGGCGGATATCCGCAACCTGCGGCAGATCGGCAAAGCGCGCGCGCAGGCCCGTTGCCATCTGCGCGATGCGCGGCTGGATTCGGTCGATAATTTTTTCGTCGCGGAAGAGCGCGAGATTGGCGCGCGCGACTGCGGTGGCGAGCGGATTTCCAGTGTAGGTATGGCCGTAGTAGAACGCTCGAAAATCACGCGGC
>DATLTX010000251.1:0-4668 GCA_035533435.1 Binataceae bacterium (SeqCode) | reverse complement strand
TCGCGGCTGGTCGCGATCGTATCGGCGACGCGCTGGCGCATCGTGTCCAGATGCGGCGCGAGCTTGGGCGCCTGCGCAAAGATCGTCAGGTCGGCGTTGCCCATGCGCCATCCGCGCGCTTTCGCTATCGCCCAGACCTCGGCGAGGATGCGCAGGCTGTCGGCGCCGGCGTAGCGCGGGTCGCTGTCGGGAAAATGGCGGCCCAGGTCGCCTTCTCCGATCGCGCCGAGAATCGCGTTGGCCAGCGCGTGCGCCGCCACGTCGGCGTCGGAATGGCCGGAGAGTCCCTTGTCGTGCGCTATTTCGACGCCGGCCAGAATCAGCTTGCGGCCCACCGCCAACGGATGAAAATCAAAACCCTGCCCTACCCGATAACGCATCGCGATTCTCCCTTGCCTGCGGGCGCCGGGAGCAGCGCGATGGCTGCGCCGGGCGCGATCGCGGCTGCGTTGACAATGCCGATGCGGCCAAGCAAGCTTTTGCTCAGGTCACGCAGCAAGGAGCCGCCGATCATGCCGTCATTTGCGAAAAACCCGAAATTCATTATCGGCACGATCGTCATCCTGTGGGTGATCTACGTGATCTGGGCCAACATCCAGCCGCAGCCGGTCGATATCTACCTGTTTCCGCATTTTCTGAAACTGCAGATTCAGCTCTCGGCGATTATCCTCGGCTCGGCGATTTTTGGCGTGATCGTCACAATTGTCATTCAATACTTCTGGCGGCGCTCCTCGAAGAATGCCTCGTCGCCGGCGCCGGCGGCCAATCGCAGCACAGTCGCCTGATCGTCTTTGCGCAGACTCGTCGTGGCGGCCGGTCCGATCAGCAAGCCGTCGGCGCGCGATAGCGAGCTTAGAATACCCGAACCCTGATTCCCCGTCGGCGTGGCGAAATATTCGCCGTCGCGGCGCTCGAGCTTGACCCGCACGAACTCCGTCAGGTCTTTGGCGAGCCTGATATCGGCGGCGCATCGCACCGCGATTCGCTCCAGTCCCACCTGGCTTCGCCCCGCGATCTTTCGCAGCGCGGGCCCGGCGTAGAGATAGAAGCAGACCAGCGTCGAGACTGGATTTCCCGGCAGCCCGAAGACCGGACGCGCGCCGATCAGCCCGAACTTGAGCGGACGGCCCGGCTTCTGCGCGACGCCGTGAAACAGCGTGCGCATCCCGATTTCGTCAAGGACGCCCTTTACGAAATCGAACTGCCCAACGGAAACGCCGCCGGTCGAAACGACGACATCGAAGGCCATCGCTTCCTCGAGCCGTTCGCGAACTTCGCGATTCGTGTCGCGCGCGATGCGCAGGATTGTCGCCTCGCCTCCAGCCTCGCGAATCGCGCCCGACAAGGCGTAGGCGCTCGAGTTCACGACCTGCGCTCCCGTGGGCGGCTGGTCGATATCGACCAGCTCATCGCCGGTGGCGACGATCGCGACGCGCGCCTTGCGATACACACCGACCATCGCGCGATTCAGCGACGCAAGCGTCCCAAGGTCCGCCGGATGGAGCGTCTTGCCGGGCAGCATCACCGATTCGCCCGCGCGCAAATCCTCGCCGCGCGGGCGCACGAAGGCCGCCGCCTCGACGGGGGCGAGAATCTCGACAATCGCGCCCTCGCCGCGAGTGCGCTCGACCGGAACGATCGCGTCGGCGCCGGGCGCGATCGGGGCGCCGGTCATCGTGCGCGCGCATTCGCCGGACGCCACCTGATGCTCGGGCATCCGCCCCGCGGGCACCGTCTCGACGACGGTCAGGCGGATGGGATGAGTCTCGCTCGCGGCGGCGATATCTGCGGCGCGAACCGCGTAACCGTCCATCGCCGAGTTATCGAAGCCCGGGATATCGCGCGGCGAGCGAATCTCCTCGGCCAGGACTCGTCCCAGCGCGTCCAGGAGCGGCACGCGCTCGATCCCGAGCGGCTGGACGGCCTCGAGGACGATACGCAGGGCGTCGTCGGCACTAATCATCTTATCGGCAAGAATACGCGGCTTGGCCCGCGATGAGAACGGGCGCGACGTGCCGGAATGATCAACTCGCCGAGGCGGTGTGGATCAAGGGAACGCGGATACTGTAGTTGCGGGCGTAGGGAGGAACCCGGTCGCGCAAAATCGCGGGATTGAGCTCTTTCAGATGGCTGACCGTCGTATGGTGCGCGCGCGCGATACTTACCAGCGTGCTTCCGCCACGGACGGACACCTGGCTGTAAATGGGAGGCGCCTCGTAATCGACCCGGCCGATTCCATAGGCGCGGGCATTGTGCGCGATAAAGGCAACCGCCATGAACCTGCCAAGGAGGCATCGCGTGTCGCGCGGCAGCCCAGCCATGTACCGATTGAAGTTTTCGCCGCGCATCGCCCAGTAACGGTTAATCGCCAAGTCGCCGCGGTTCCATCCGACCACCGCAACCCGCCAGTCGTAACCGGCCGCGTCGTGCAGATCGGCAAGGTACTCGGCAGCGGCGCGGGTCGAAAGAATAGGGTCGCGGCGCTCATCGACCCATCGATTCACGTGCAGCCCGTATTTCACAGCCGTGGCCTTGTTGAATTGCCACGGACCCTTCCCGCGCCGGGAAAACTCGCTCTCGGCGAAGGCCAGGAAGACCATATCCTCGGGAACGCGATAGGACCGCATCACGCGGACCATCTCGGGCATATAGGGGCGACTACGGCTGAAGCTTGCCTCGAGCGTACCGGGGCGATTCAGATATTCATTAACGTATTGCTGGACAATCCGATTGAGCAGGATTGGGAACGGCGCAACTGGCTTTGGCTGCGAAATGATGAACGGCGAAGGGATCCTGGCTTGCGGCTGCGCCACGACCGGCTCAGTGCCGACAGAGGCACCCATCAGGGCGATAGCCGGATTCTGTGGCTCCCAACCGGGGGCTATGGTGTCAGTCGAGATAGTCTCGGCGGCGTAAGCCGAACGCGCCGACATCCCAGCCAGAAGCGGGGCCAGCAGCATCGCACAGAAAACAGCGGTCGTTCGGTTGCCTCGAGTCATCATCCATCCTGAACCGCTGTCACCGTAGCGGCTGGGGCCAGAGTAAGCAACCCGAAAAATGGCGATCAAAGATAAAAAAATCTTATACCTGGGCACTGAGTTGTTGATAAGTCTTATCATCCGCGAGGCTCAAAGAGCCCCCTCCTTCCCTCGAAACGTCTGTATTTGCGCCGCAAAATGCTTCACGCACTTCGATGCGGCTACGGGTTTGTGGTACGGTCCGTTTCAAGCCGACTTTTTTCCAGTTCGTATTTATCAACCGAGCCGCTAATCCATGAAGCTTTGGCGCGACATAATCGACAGCCTGCCGGACGCAATTATCGTGCTGTCGGGAACATTCGAGCCCTTGTCCGTAAATCCAGCAGCGGAAACCATGCTCGGCACGTCTTCTATTACTCGTCCGCAGCTCACCGACCTCCTCGAACACAACCCATGGCTCGACCGGATGGTGCGCAACTGCCTGAAAACCGGGCAGAGTGTCGGCGATCCAGACACGGTCCTGGGGATGGGCCCGCGGTCGATAACCGTCAGGACCGAGGTCTCGCCGTTGCTCAATGAGGACGGCCGCGCTCAGGGAGCTATTATCCAGCTCCACGACCTGGCTCATCAGAAGAGCGCCGCCCAAGTCACCGATTCGAGCGAACTCAGCCTGCGCCTGTCGCCTGCCGGACTTGCCCACGAGATCAAGAACCCGCTGACCGGTATCAAGGGCGCGGCCGAATTGCTGTCGGCGATGTACCCTGCGGAGCAGCGCGTGCAGCAGTACTACGCGGTTATCCGCGACGGAGTGAATCGAATCACCGGGCTGGTCGAAGAGGTTCTTGCGGTCAGTGCGCCTCAGAGGCTGGTCAAAGAGCCGGTCAATATCCATCAAGTGCTCCATCAGGCGCTCCGGATGGCGGGGCTATACCCGAAAGCGCCGGAAGCAATCCGTATCGAGCAGGATTTTGACCCCAGCCTGCCCGAAGTCTCGGGCGACGCGGCGGCGCTCGAACGCGCGTTCCTGAACCTGGTGAAGAACGCGCATGAGGCGCTCGGCACCAGCGGAACTATTCGGATGCATACCCGGATCGAGACCGAGTTCCGCATGACCAACGACGGGCAGCGTCTCCAGTTCCTGCGCGTCGAGATCAGCGACAATGGCGTCGGAATCGGCGAAGATGCGCTCGCGCAGCTCTTTACCCCGTTCTTCACCACCAAGCCTGCCGGAACCGGGCTCGGCCTGGTGCTTAGCCAGCGGATTATCGCGCTCCACGGAGGGCGACTATGGGCGACGCGGGGAGGATTGGGACGCACCGGTGAAGAAAGCGAGCCGCCCGCCGGAATGACGTTCAAGGTCACGCTCCCGATTGGCGCGGCCAGGCTCGTCGACGGTGCCGGGCGCGGCGGCGATGACTCGCCCGAAACCGACCGCTAAGGTAGTAGAGTAGTAACGATGCCATCCGCCGAAGCTCAGCAAAATGACAACGCCCCGGTTGCAACCGAGCCCGGCGCCACGATTCTGATCGCCGACGACGATCCGGCGATCCGCCTGGTCTTGCGCCATCGCCTCGAAGCCGAAGGCTACTCGGTCGAGGAAGCCCCTGACAGCGCGGCCGCGCTCGAGGCGCTGCGCTCGAACCGCTTTGACGTGGCGATTCTCGATATCATCATGCCCGGTGTGGGCGGG
>DATLTX010000250.1:0-14312 GCA_035533435.1 Binataceae bacterium (SeqCode) | reverse complement strand
CACTTCGGCGACTGAGAACGCCTCCGTATCGAACTGCCCGCCCACCCATTCCAGCATCGCATCATGGTCCTCGTGATCCGGGTTAGCGATCGCTTCGAGGAACTCGGCGTAACCACCGGCGCCGCCAACATCCTCGGGCGGAGCGCTTCGCTCACCGGCGATACAGACGGGATAGATACACTCCGGGCTGGGGACCAGCGTCTTTTCGAGGACCAGCTTGTGCTGCCAGTCGTCGCCGAAGTCGTATGCATAGCCGATCGAGACGCCAATCGAGAGCGGGAGATCTCGCAGCCGGACAGTGCGTTCATCGATGAGGTTCTCTTCGTCTTCCGGATTGGGTTCGCCGTACCGTTTGCCGCTCAAGGTGAATTCATGCAGGTGGCTATCCTGCCATCCCATCACGATCTGAATCATCTGGTGCAGTTGCTTGAGAGTTAGGCTGTCGGGCACTTGGATGCGCCGCCAGATGCACGGCTCGATATCTTCGAGCCACACGCGAAACTGGAGAATATTATCGAGCCGCTTGGACGGCATACCGCGGTTCATACCAAGCCCCAGTCGCAGTCGCAATTCCCTCGCGGAGCATCGCGCGTCGCGCACGTATCGATCGGGCTGCCTCCGATTGAGGCGGTCAGCGATGGTTTCGAGGTTGTAAAAAGGCCTTCTGTCAGACGGTTGTAGTCTGGAAAAGCGGCGCCAGAGCGGAAGCTCGGGCGCCGCGCGCTACTAATCGGTGCATGTGCGATTGAGTATGTAATCGACCGCATGCTGTGCCTGGGCGGCCGCGTGGATCAGAAGCTTGCGATCATCGCGAAGCTTCT
The DNA here is from genome assembly GCA_035533435.1 of Binataceae bacterium (SeqCode). GTDB lineage: Bacteria > Desulfobacterota > Binatia > Binatales > Binataceae > JBARDN01. The sequence goes on along the minus strand of DATLTX010000250.1, from coordinate 13,491 downwards.
TCAGCCATCCAGCGACATACGCGGCCTGGTTGTCGATGACCGCGTTAGAGATTTCGGCTTCAGCGCAAAGATAAGCTGCTCCGAGTTTCGCGCATAATCCATCTTTGGAATAGATGGGCTAACCGAATGCCGCCCACACGCGAATCCTCCTCGCAGAGAGCCATCGACCAGGCAGGCGGTCCGAGTAACCAGCGCTTGATCAGGTCGGGCTGGGAAATGGCTTCCCAGACTAGGGCGCGCGGCGCGTTGAAGGCGCGCGTGATTACGATCTCGCGGTCGGTGGGCGTCGTTATCTTCGTGGTTCCGTTGCTCTTCATCGGTGACCTCCTTTATCGTCTCGGGCGTCCACGTTTCGCCTCTTTGGTTTTTAGCTCATGCAGCACCGCGTCGAGCCGCCGGAAGCTTGCCTCCGAAAAGCGCCGGTACCGGGCCAGCCATTGCCTCGCTTCGGCGAACGGCTCGGCCTTGGGACGGCACGGTCGTCGCTGGGCGTCACGCCCGCGCGAGACAAGACCGACGCGCTCCAGCATTTTGATTTGCTTGGAGATCGCGGGTTGGTTCATCGCGAACGGCTCGGCGAGCTCCATCACCGACGCCTCGCCATCGGCGAGCCTCGCAAGCGGCGAATTGCGTATCCGCGCGCCGCGAGCTACTGTGCGGCCGCATTCGCGGGCAGTTTCAGCAGGCCCAGCCAGAGCGGGAGCCGCGCCAGCTCGTTCGATTCACGCGCATCGCGTCAGGCGGCGACGAGACCGAAACGGACGCCGCCGATCGTTACGATGTCGTTGGCGACGCGATGGCCGCGCTTGTCGGCAGCCGCCAGCAAACGGGTGCGATCGACGACGACGAGATCTATACCGGCAAGGCCCTCGCCGCGGGCGTCGGTTTCATTGACGAAGCGGATCGTGCCGATGTCGAGTTTGATCGCCGCGTTGCCGCGCGCGTCGTGAGTTAGCGGCAGCTCGAGGATCTGCGCCCATCGCTGGGCCAGAGCGGCCGGGTCGGGCGACTGAATCTCCGCGGCAGCGATCGCGCGGACTATGTCGGTGCGCACCGCCGGTTTCCAGTTGCGGCCGGCCGGCATCCACGGTCCGTCGGGAGATTCGCCGCCCTTCTGATAATCGATCTCCAGAAACGTGCCGCCGGTGTCGCGCGGATGAAGCTGCATGATCGAATATTCCGCGGAGTCGTTTTCGAGCGCCTTGCGGATGCCGAGTTCGGCAGCGCGCCGCTTGCGCGCCGCGTGGTCATCGCATTGCAGGATACACATGTAGCCGCCGTCGCCGCGGCGCCGTTCGAGATAGCGCCCGCCGGCGGTTCCTTCCTTTATCGGCGCGACCACTTCGATAAACTGGCTGCCCACCGGCAACAGCGCGTTCTCGAGCCCGAAGACCTCGACGCCGGGATCGCGATGGCCAACTTCGAGCCCGAACACGGCGCGCAGATCATCAACGACCGGCGACAATTTGTTTGCGACCAACGCCAACTGGCGCATGCGCAGCCACATAAGAATTCCTCCCCGGCTAACGGCCCTCGAAGCGTGGTTTGCGCTTCCCGACTTTCGCCGCGAACGCCTCGCGCGTGTCGTGCGTGCTGAACATCGGGATATGCCGCTCGGTTTCGAGGTCGATGTAGCTGCTGAAATCCAGCCGTTCGGCCTCGACGAAATTCGCCTTCATGGTGCGCAACGCGATCGGCGCCGCAGCCGAAAGCCGAGCGACTATCGCGACAACTTCCGCGCGAAAGGTTTCGTCGGAGAACACGCGGGTAACGAGTCCAATCCGGAGCGCTTCGGCGGCGTCGAATTTTCCAGGCATGAAATACAGCTCACGGGCGCGCGCCGCGCCTACGATCCGCGGCAACGTCCACGGACCGCCCATGTCGCCTGCCACGCCAACGTCAAGGAACGCAGTGTTGAAGCGCGCCGATTGCGCCGCGAAACGGAAGTCGCACGCGCACGCCCAGCCCAGCGCCGCGCCCGCGCACGCACCGTTGATCGCCGCGATCGTGACCGCGTGCATCTCATGCAGCAGCGTCGAAACATGATAATCGCGCGGATCGGAGCCGTTATCGCCTGATTCCTGCGCACCCTGCTCTCCCGACTCGACGATCACGTTCAGATCGGCGCCGGGACAAAACGCTTTGCCTGCGCCCGTCAACACGAGCACGCGGATCCCTGGGTCGTCGGCTGCGCGCGAAAGCGCCTCGCGCGCTTCATGCACCATCAGGCCGGTCATGCCGTTCATGCGCTCGGGACGGTTCATCGTAAGCGTAGCGACCGGTCCGGTCTTTGCGAACAGGATTGTCTCGAAGCGCGCTTCGCTCATATTTTTCCTCCTTTGAATCGCTCGAAGCGCGGCGCGCGCCGTTCGACGAAACTATTGACACCTTCCGTCGCGTCCGGATGTACCAGCGCGGCGCGCATCAAACGGTCCGCGTCGCGCAGCGCCGGCTCGAGTCCAAGCCCGGAATGAGAATAAATCTGCGCCTTGATGACGGCCAGCGAACGAGGCGAAACATTTGCCGCAAGATCGTCGATGTAGGCTTTCGCTTCGCGGATAAGACTATCGGCAGGCACGACGCGATCGACAAACCCGATTCGAAACGCTTCGGCAGCGTCGATCCGCCGCGCGCTCCACAACAGGTCTAGCGCGCGGTTGAGCCCGACCAGCCGCGGCAGAATCCAGCTCGTGCCATGCTCGGCGATCAGCCCGCGCTTCGAGAACGCCGTCGTAAAGCTCGCGTCGGCGGCGGCGAAGCGCAAGTCGCACATCATCGCGAGCACGAACCCACCGCCGGCGGCGACTCCATTGACCGCGGCGATGACGGGTTTTGGAATTCGCAGCAGATAGCCGAACAGCGCGGGCAATTCGCTGTCGTCGGAAGCGCTCGCGCCAGACTGGACTTCCTCTGCCGTGCCGGCCGCCGAGCGCGCGAGATCACCCGTGTCGAGGCCCGCGCTGAACGCGCGGCCCGTGCCCGTGACAATGATCCCAACGACGCGCTCGTCGCCCGCCGCGAGATCCGCCGCTGCCCGGATTTCCGCGATCATACCAAAGGTGAAGGCGTTAAGCTTTTCGGGCCGCTCCAAACGGATTACGGCAACCGAATTTTCGACCGTGTAAATGACGTTGGCCACTCCGTTAGCATACATCGCCAACCGGAGAGATCGTCAACTCGAAAGTTCGGGACATGCCTGGCTGGCGAAACGCTCGAGCGAGTGGACCCGGTGACCCGGACTCGCCGGTTTCTTATGGTCAAGCAATCGCGCCGACGTCCGTTGCGCAGGACTAACGGACGTGCGATGAGATCGTGAGGACGATTCAAATGAAGCTCGTTACATACTCAGATGGAAGCCATACGAAACTCGGCCTCGTCAAGAACGATGGAGTAATCGATCTGGGAAGACATATCGCCGGCCTGCCGAGCGGAATGATCGGCCTCATCACCGAATGGGATCGCGTTCGTCCTCGCGCTTTGGAGCTCGCGGAAAAATTGCCCGCCGATGCGCCGCTCGCATCGGTTCATCTGCTCGCGCCGGTTCCGCGGCCCGGCAAGATTTTCGCGATCGGGCTGAACTACGCCGATCATATCAAGGAGAGCGGACTGCCGACGCCGCAGCATCAGACCTGGTTCACCAAGGCGGTGACCTCGGTCAATGGACCGTTCGATCCGATTCAAGTCCCGCTGGCGTCAAAAACGATCGACTACGAAGCGGAACTGGTTGTGATTATCGGCAGGCGTTGCAAACACGTGCCCAAGGAGCGCGCCGCCGAGGTCGTGTTCGGTTACACGGCCGGCAACGACGTGTCGGTGCGCGATTGGCAGATGCAGAGCGGGCAGTGGGTGCTCGGAAAATCATTCGACTCGCACGCTCCGATAGGACCGTGGATCGTCACCGCCGAGGAACTGGGCGATCCGCATACGCTCGGCATCCGATGCCTGGTCAATGGCGAACTGCGGCAGAACTCGAACACCGCGAATCTGGTCTTTGGCGTATTCGATCAAATTGCGCACGTGAGCCAGGCGATGACGCTGGAACCGGGCGACGTGATTTTTACTGGAACACCCGGCGGCGTCGGCGCCGCTTTCAAACCCCCGCGCTGGCTCAAGGATGGCGACAAGGTGCGCGTCGAGATCGATCGGATCGGCGCAATCGAAGCGACCATGAAATCGGAAGGCGCCGACTGAGGGCATTCGGCTTCTCCCGGGCCGCGCCGCCGCGCCAAAGCCGGATTATCGCGGGAGCTCGACCGGATCGTTGGCGGCCTTCCAGTCGGAGTAGCCTCCGGTCATCGCCGTGACATCGTGGTAGCCGAGCTTGCGCAAGATCGCGGCGCCCTTGGCAGCGCGCGGACCGGCCGCGCAGTAGGTTACGATCGGCTGAGACTTGTCGGGAAGTTTTGCGGCGGCCTCTGCTTCGACCTCGCGGACGGGAATATGCTTCGCGCCTTTGACATAGCCGCCCGCCCATTCGCGGTCCGTGCGCACATCGACGAACGTTGCTTTTTCGTCGTACAACTTTCGCGCTTCGTTTACATCCGGGCGATGACCGCTGGAGTTGTCCGCGGCAATTGCCGCTTCGGCGAGAGAACCCGCCCAAGCCGGGGCGGCGCCGGCCGCCAACAGCAACAGAGTTCCCGCAGCTACCCATTTTGTCAGATACATAGTCACTTTGGCTCCGCCGGTTCTTGCCACAGCTTGATTCCACCAAGCAGTCCCGCGAGGTTGCTGACGATCTTCACATTGGCCGGCAACTTTATCTTGATATGCTTTGCGTTGCCACCGCCGAGGTAGAGCCGATCGTAATTGAACATCCGCGCCAGATCGCCGATCGCCTCGATGAGCAGGTTGTTCCATTTCTTCTTGCCCTCCTTCTTGAACGCCCGCTCGCCCAGCTCGGCTTCGTAGGTCTTGCCCTTGTGAAAAGGATGATGCCCCGCTTCAAGATGAATCCGGTGCCCGTCGACGAAGATCACCGAGCCGACTCCCGTGCCCAGCGTGATCACCAACTCGATGCCCTTGCCGCTGACGCTGCCAAGGCCCTGCACGTCGGCGTCATTGGCGACGCGGACCGGAGCGTGCAGCCGCTTGCGCAACTGGGCGGCAAGTTCGAACCCTGTCCATCCCTTGTCCAGGTTGGCCGCCGTATAGATGACGCCATCCTTGACCACGCCGGGAAATCCGACCGACACGCGCTCGAACGGCGCGCACTTGCCGGCGAGCTTTTTCACGATTGCGATCACCTTGCGCGGAGTGGCGTGTTTGGGCGTGGGGATTCGCTGGCGCTCGTTGAGCGGCTTGCCCCGCGCGTCAAGAGTCTCGGCCTTGATTCCGGTACCGCCGATATCGACCGCAAGGGTGCGGGGGCCGGGAGAGGGTTTGGCGGCAGGTTCGGCGGTGACGGATTTCGTGACGGTCGGCATGAGGCCTCCTTGAGTCAGGCGCAGCGGACTCGCGCGGATTTATAGCATCATCGCGCGCGATCGCTCGATCCGTCCAGAGAGCACGCCGCGCGCATTCAGTCGCGCTCGGCCAAAACGAGCGCGCCCGGACGGCGATGCGTGTGAGTATCGACTTTCAGCTTGCGCGCCTGTTCGTTGAAGAGCTGCGCATAGACGCCGGCCGCGCGCAGCAACTCGGCGTGGCTCCCCATCTCAACCAGTTTCCCGCCGTCCAGCACGACGATCACGTCGGAGTCCACGGCGCTTGCGAGGCGATGCGCAATCAGGAACGAAGTCCGGCCCTTCATCAGGCGGCGCACCGCGTCGTGAATCAGATTTTCGACTTCGGAGTCGAGGCCAGAGGTCGCCTCGTCAAGGATCAGAATCGGCGGATTTTTCAGAAACACGCGCGCGAGTGCAAGGCGCTGGCGCTGCCCGGTTGAAGGGCGCACCCCGCCCTCGCCAATCATAGTGTCGAGCTTTTCGGGCAACGCCTCGACGAACTCGCGAATATTGGCCTGCTCGAGCGCACGCCAGACCTCCGCGTCACCAGCCGAAGGACGGCCGTAGAGGATATTTTCGCGAATCGAGGCGCTGAACAGGACCGCGTCCTGCGGCACGATTCCGATCGAGTCGCGCAGCGACTTGAGCGTCACCTTCGAGATATCCACGCCGTCGATCTCGATTCGCCCCCCAGACAGTTCGTAAAAGCGCGGAATCAGGCTGGCCAGCGTAGTCTTGCCGGCGCCCGAGCGGCCCACCAGGGCAACCGTCGTCCCGGCCGCCACGCGCAGATTAACGTCATCGAGAACAGTGCGCGGCGCACCGCCTTCGTACGGCTGATAGGCGAAATTCAAATGATCGATCAGCACGTCGCCGCGGCTGACGGTCAGGATTTTCGCACCCGGCGGATCCTTCACCTCCGGCGTTTCGTCGAAGAAGCGGAAGATCCGCTCGATCGCGGCGAGCGACGTCGCGACAATGATCGAAAGTTCCGAGTAGCGCTGCAGCGGCAGGTACAGCGAACCCAGGAAGCCGAAGAACGCGACCATCGTTCCGACCGTCATCCGATGATGCAGAATGAAAACCGCGCCGGCCCAGATAACGATCAGCGGTGCGCTGCGCCCGATGAACTCGCCGCACATCTGATGCATCGAGGCCAGCCGGACGTTGCGGATCGTGAGGTCGTAGAGTTGGGTGGTGCGGTCGAAGAAGCGATGCGCTTCCTCTTTCTCGCGCGCGAACGATTTGACCGTCGCGACTCCGGCCACCCGTTCCTGCAACTCGCCGGAGAACGCCTCGAGCGTTTCCTGCAGGTTGTGGCTCGCCTCCTTGATGCGCGGGGACAGCAGCCGGATCACTGCGACGTAGAACGGGACGATGATGAGAGCGATCCACGCCAGCCGCACGTCGAGTTTGAACATCAGGTACAGCACCGCGCCCAGCGACGCCGCATCCATCCAGGTGTTGATCATCCCCGAGCCCACGAAGTTCTGCGCGCTTGCGATATCCGAGACGAAGCGCGAGACGATTCCGCCCGACGCGTTGCGATCGAAAAACGAATGCGACAGGCGCTGCATGTGAATAAACAGCGCGTATCTCAAATCGAATATCAGGCGATGCCCGGCCATGCTCGCCCAGTAGTTGCGGTAGTAGGTAGCGATCGCCTGGATTAGGAAAATCAGGAACATCGCGGCGGTCAACGCCTCGAGTTTCGGGATCGCGCCCACGCCAAGATGCAGCAGCGCCGCGAGCCCAATGCATCCGCGGTCGATCGCGCTGTTGATGCGATCCATCTTCGGCTGCGGAACCAGCAGCACGTCGATAACGTACTTGAACGCGAGCGGGAACATCAGCGGCAGCGTGAATTTCAACACGCCCATCAACGCTCCGCCCGCGACCAGCCACGCATGCGGACGCACGTAGCTCAGAAATCGCCACAGCGGAGTGTTCGGAAACAGGCGCGCTATTCGTCCGCGCCGCGAAGGTTCCGCCGCCGGTGGCGCAGGCGCGGAATCGCGCAACGCCGCCTCGGCGCCGGCGGGTCCGTCAGGCTCGTCGGCGGATTCGTCGGGCATTAGATAAGCTTAGCAGCGGTATAAAACTGGGAAAAGACTAACCACAGATTCCACCGATTGGCAGGCGGATTTCCAGCGCGGACGCCGCCTGAGCGCCGTCCGCGGAGAATCCCTGGACGCGGCGTGCCGTGCGGCACCTCTCAATGCGCAGAAATCTGTGAAATCCGTGGTTAGTCTATTTACTTACGCCGCGGCGCCGATTCGCTCGACTACCCGCGCAATTCGGCTGCGCTTGCGGCTGCCCGAAAGGCCCGCCGCTTCCAGCCGCTCCAGGTATTCGGCCACCGCAAGCCGCATGAACTTCGCCGCGGCGATACGTCCCGACTTGACCTGTTCCTTTTCAAGTCCGCCGCCCGAAATGATGATCAGCGGCTCGAGCAGCTCGGGACTGCCCAATAGCGCGAGCATCACATGCTCGCTGTCATCGACGTATTCCTGCATCGCGCCCAGATCGCCGGGCCGATGCTTCAAAAAGTAGCGTAACTGGCCCGACCCGTACGCAGTTTGCCGCGCGGTATCCTGCATCGCAAAGCCCATCATCACGCGATCGGTCTTGCTCGGCGCGAATGCCGCGACGTGGCGGCAGATCGCGAGCACGAGCCCGCCGAGTGACAGGTTGATCGAAAGCGAGCCCTTGGGAAACGACTCCGCCCACAGCCACTCCTTAAGTCCCTGCTCGCCCGAGACGCTGGCGCGACCGAGCCCGGCACCGCCGTAAAGCGCGCGCTTGCGAAACGCTTCGTTGAGACGCGCCCAGTTGAACATCTGCGCGCACAGCCAGCTTTTCTGTTCGATAAAATCCTGGTTGACCAGCGGAACCCATCGCGACGCGAAATCCATCGAGACCAGCGCGCATTCCTGCAAAAAAGTGCATAGCTGCGCACACGCGGCCTCGAGCGCAGGGGGCAGCGGATGCGCCTCGAGGTCGCTCCACGGAACGTCAACCGCTGGCGTCCACCTTCGCGACTTGTCTTCCTCGTACAGATCGGTGACGTTGTCGGCCCACACTTCAGACTTGCGATTGACGGAGTAGCCCATGTCGGGCAGGTTGCCCCACTTCTCGCTGCCGCGCGCAACCATCGATTGGCTGGTGCGCACATTCTCTGGAATCGCGGTGTATCCGTAGCTGCCGAGATCCAGGTCCTGATAGGTCAGGCCGCGGCGCAAATCGCTGGGCTTGCCTTTGACCTTTTCCGTTTTCGCGTCGTACCAGTGCAAGGTCAGATTTCCTGACATCACCTGGTTGACGGCTTCGAACACCGTCTGATCGGTCGTGTAATCCTTGTCGGCGTAAAAGGCCACTTGGTTAAGACCTCAAAGCTTGATTCCGGCCGCTTCGGCCGCGGCCTTGCCCATTTCGTACATCTGATAGAGCTTCGAGCGCTCCTTGCGCTCCGGCATCCCGCACTTGTCGAGCCGCTCGAAATGCTCTTCCATCTGTTTCAGGTTGAACTTGGTGGTGATCTTGATCCCTTCCTCGATGTTCTCTTTCTTGAGGCCGCCGCCAGCCAGGATGATAAACGACTCGGTCAGTTCAGTCGCGGCCGAACCGGCGAACGAGATGTTCTCGGCTTCATCGAGATGCGCGTGCAGCACCTCGCGCTTTTCGGGAAAGTTTTCGAGCACGTACTTGAAATGCTGCATGCCGTAACCGACGTGGCGCGCTTCGTCCTGCATAACGAGACGAAAGATGCGCTTGTCAACGTCGGTCGGCGACAGATATTCGCTGAACCGGAACATCGTGAGCACGTTGCCTTCGGCAACCAGATGCAGCGCCACCGACATCTCGCTGAATGAGTCGGCATCGCGCAGATGCTTGAGCGCCATCTCGTTTACCGGACTCGCCTTCATTAGACCCCATCCTGTCGTCAGCGCGCGCTTGCGAAACGCCTCGGCGTGGCGCGCCTCGTCCATCGCCTGCGAGGCGATAAACGCCTTGACCTCGATAAAATCCGGATTGAGCCGCGGCAGCCACATCGCCGGCGTATCGGTCGCGATCATTTCGACTTCGGTAAGGAAGGTCATCAACTGCGAGAGCGCCTTGCCGATCGTTTCCGGCAGCTCGACGCCGTCCAGACGCTCCCACGGGATATCCGTGGTCACGTTCCACTGGCGGCTGACCGCCTCTTCGTAATAGCTCTCGGTATTGAACGCCCAGACCTCGCTCTTGCGCGAGACCCACGGCTGCGCGTCGGGCACCCCGGCGGGAATTTCGGCTCCGCGCGGCGCGTAAGAGCGATTGCCGCGGACTTTCTCGGGCACGTCGGTAAATCCGTAGGTGCCGAGATCGAGATCGCGATAGGTCAACCCGCGGCGCGGGTTCGCCTCATGGGGCTGAACCTTCTCGGTGGCGGCCTTCATCCACGACAGATCCATCTCCCCGGTCCGCATCGTGTACAGCCACTTGTCGATGAAGTCTTTGTCTTCGAGATAATTCGTGGTCGAGAGATAAGCCATCTTAACCGCGCCTCCGCGCCGGGTTTACAATCGCGATTCTTAGCTAAAGCTGACTTCGACCTGACTGGAGAGGTCGAAAAATTTCTGAATCGATTCCATGAAGCGGTACAGTTTGTCGTGGCCGTCGGGGTCGTCATAGACGATCTTCAATCGTTCGCCGAAGTGCGCCAGCGTGTTCAGATCGTGCGCGGAGTCGGCCTCGCCGTTGCGATGGATATTCTCGATCATCTCGCGCCAGATTTTCGCGTCGCCTTCGATCATGAAATCGACTTTCTTCAGATCGATCGCGCTAACCTCGCGCACGTCCTTGAGATCGAAGACCTCGAATTCGAGCACGAAGTTGCGCGCCTTGCCGTTTTGTCCAACGCGAACGCCGAAAGTGGTGTCGATAAAGCCCAGCCGGCGGAATTTCTCCTGCTGCGCCGCCATCTTGCCCTTAAGGGCTTCGAAGTAATCGGTCGAAGGAAAGTTGATTGCCATTGATATAGTCGTCCCTGCGCTGTTATCTGCCAATGATGTTACGGTTATCGAAGCAATAGTTGCAAGCACACGGCGCGCTGCCGATTAAACGGTTGGTAGGTTCACCCGCCAACCCGCGCCAGGCGCGGTCTCCGATTTTCGCGGCGCTCACTTCTGCTTCCGCAAGGCGATTTTCGCGGGTGCGCCGAGGTTGCGGCCAAGCGACTCGATTACTTGCAGGACGTCGGCCACGCGATCGAACTCGCCGATACTGCGCTCGAGCGCCATCGAGCCGAAAATGAAGAAGATCGTCCACGAGAGCAGTTCGAAGCGCTCGCGAACTTCCGGCAGCGGCTTGAAGATCTGCTGGAGCGCGCGATGCAGGTAATCGTTGGTGCGCTTGTTAAGCGCTCCGACCGACTTGCGCAAGGCGGCGTCGGTGCGCGCTGCGACCGCGAGTTCGAGCCAGGCGAAAAACAGCGGGCCGTTCCATGCGTCCCAGAACGCCGCAATCGCCGCGGTCCACAGATCCGCGCCTTTCGGCAGCCGCGCGACCGTTTCCTTAAAATCCGCGATGCGCAGCTCGATCAGGTATTCAACCGCGCCGGTCAAAAGCGCGTCCTTTTTTGGAAAATGATAAAGTTGCGAACCGCGCGAAAGTCCCGCCCGGCTGGCGATCTCCTGAGTGCTCGTATTCGAATAACCGCGATCGATCAGGCACGACAGCGCGGCATCGAGCACCCGGCGGCGCGACTCTGCCGCCTTCTCCGCCTGGGTCAGACGCGCCGCTGGACGCGGACGATAGTTGAAGCGCGGAACGTCATCGTCCAGCGGCTTAACCGGCCGCGCGGAAGCGGCCGAGACTCTCAAAGCCATGGTGACCTGCGGAAGTTCAGGGGCATTCCAGTGGAAAATATCGCAGCCGGACAAAACCGTCAACCGTGCTTAAACCGGACGCGAGGCCGGTTTGGGCCTGGGTGCCAGCGCGCGGCACGATCAATTCGCTCGCGCCTCTTTGGCGCCCGCCGCGCCCTTGGCCGCCAGATCGTCGTCGATCACCTGGGAAAAGCTGTCGAACGGCTGCGCGCCTACCAGCTGGCGTCCGTCAACATAGAAGGTCGGCGTGCCGTCGATCCCGAGCGCCTTGCCCTGTGCGAGTTCGTGCTGCACGGTCGCCTCGGTCTTGGCCTGATCGAAGCACGCGTCGAATTTCGCGGTATCGAGGCCCACCTTCTGCGCGGTCGCCTTCAGGTCCGCGGGCGCGAGCTTCGACTGATTGGCGAAAAGCTGATCGTGGTAGGGCCAGAATTTGCCCTGCTGTTCGGCGCATTGCCCGGCCTTGGCGGCGTCGAGCGCGTGGCTATGCATCGGCAGCGGAAAATCGATATACACCAGGCGCACCTTGTCGCCGTATTTTTGGATGATTTGCTTGACCGTCGGCTCGGCGCGCTCGCAAAACGGGCACTGGAAATCCGAGAATTCCACAATCGTCACCGGCGCATTGGCGGGACCAAGCGCTGGACGCCCCGCGCTCGAGACCTGCGTGCGCGGCGGCTTGATCATGATCGTCAGCGGCTCGCTCTTGAGCAGTCCAGCCAATAGCTTGTCGCGCAGCTCCTGCTCGCGCTGATTCTGCATCAGAGAGAGCAGCCGATCCTTGATCTGCGCAAACTCAATTTTGCTGTTGCCCTTGTGCGCGTCGAAATAGGCTTTCGCGTCGGCCTCAGTAACCTTGGGGGCCGGGTCGACGATGTTCTTGCGCATGTACGCATCGATACTCAGATGCTGGCGTGCGGCGGCCTGCTCGATCAGGTAATCGTCGGCGATCGATTCGATCGCTTCGTGCTTGAGGTCGAAAATCTTGCCCTCGAGCGCGGCCATCTGCGGCTTGATCTTCGCGTCAACGTCGGCCTGCGTTATTTTATGCGCGCCCACCGTCGCGACTACCGAGCTGGGCTGCTGCGCGCGCGCGCGCGCCGGCATCGCCGCAACTATCCCGATCGCGATCGACGCACCCGCGGCGAGCGCAACGATCGCGCGCCGTCGCGCGTTTTTCAGCGGCGGCATGAAACTTTTAAGCCTTCTACGTCCGGAAATTTCCCGAATATGCATCCGGCGAGCCTATCATTTCGCGCCAGCCGTGTCGCGAGGCGCGAAACGCGAAGCGTATCGCAAAACTTCTGGCGACAATATAATTGGGGTGATGAATTCGACTATTGCCCCGAGCAGGAGACATCTCGTCCGCCGGTTTTCCTGCGCAGACCCCGAGGCTTGCCAGTAAACGTGGCTTTCAATCCCGCCATCACCAAATTCGACGCGATTGGGGCGAACCGCGGACTGTTCAGAAAACTCGCAGACACCTTTATGCCGGTTGCGCGCGGCAACAAGGTCGCGTCGTTCAGATTCCTGGGACATCTGGGCCGGGTCGGAAATCAGCTATTCCAGATTGCCGCGACTATCGGGGTGGCGCGCAACAATTCGTGCCCGTTCATCCTGCCGCCGTGGGATTACGCGCGCCATTTCGCAAATCCGTTCGCGCAGACTTCTATGCGGCCGCGCGCGCGCCGGTACCGCGAAACCAGCTTCGCGTACCAGGAGATCGTCATCGATCGCCCCACCGAGCTCTACGGATATTTTCAATCCGAGCGTTACTTCAAGCATTGCGCCGACGAGATCCGCGGCTACTTGCGGCCGCATCCGCAAATGGCCGCGATGCTCGAGCGCCAGTTTCGCGATCTTCTGGCCTTCGAGACCTGCTCGGTTCACGTGCGCCGCGGCGACTATGTGGGAAATCCGGACTTCGCCGATTTGAGTGCCACCGATTATTACGCGCGCGCGTTCGCGCAGTTTGGCCCCGCCACCAGGTTCGTGGTTTTCTCCGACGACCTCGAATGGTGCCGCGCGAAGTTCGCGGATGAGCGGTTCGCTTTTATCGAGGCGCTCACTGATATCGAGGATCTCTTCCTGATGTCCTGGTGCCGCGGACATATTATCGCGAACTCCTCGATGTCCTGGTGGGGGGCGTGGCTCGACGCGAGTCCGAACAAGAAAGT
>DATLTX010000249.1:0-8932 GCA_035533435.1 Binataceae bacterium (SeqCode) | reverse complement strand
CCAACTGCCCGCCCGAGATGCGCACACCGCTTCAGTCCGAAGACGACACCTGCTGGGGCGGACGCAAATGGAAATTCAAGTCCGACGCGCAGCGCTTGTGGCTCGAACGGATGGCCGCCAAGGGATGGACCGTTCCCGAGTGGCCGCTCGCCTACGGCGGCGGCGGGCTCAGCCGCGACGAAGCGAAGATCCTGCGCCAGGAGATGCGCGCCCTCGGATGCCGCTCGCCGCTCGATAGCTTCGGCATCTGGATGCTCGGGCCCGCGCTGCTCAAGTACGGCTCCGAGGCGCAGAAACGCGACTATCTCCCGCCCATCGCGCGCGGCGAAATCCGGTGGTGTCAGGGCTATTCCGAGCCCGGCTCCGGCTCCGACCTCGCCTCGCTGCAGACGCGCGCCGAGGACAAGGGCGATCACTACGTTATCAACGGCTCGAAAATCTGGACGTCATACGCCGATAAAGCGGACTGGATTTTCTGCCTGGTCCGCACCGATCCCGCCGCGCCCAAACACGAAGGCATCAGCTTTATTCTCTTCGACATGGAAAGCGCCGGCGTCTCGACCAAACCGATCACGCTGATCTCGGGCGCATCGCCGTTTTGCCAAACCTTCTTCGATGACGTCCTGGTGCCGAAGGCCAACCTGGTCGGCAAGCTCAACAAAGGATGGGAGATCGCCAAGTACCTGCTGACCCACGAACGCGACATGATCGGCGGGATGGGCCAGACCTCTGAGAACCGCTCGCTCGGGCAGATCGCGAGCGAGACCGTCGGCGTGGAAAACGGCGTGCTCGCCGATTCCGTCCTGCGCGGCCAGATTGCCGCGTTCGAGATCGACGCATGGGCTTTTCGCCTCACGATGGAGCGCGTCGGTGACATGGCGAAGGCCGGGCAGGCGCATCCCGCCGTCTCATCGCTGCTCAAGTATTACGGCACCGAGCTCAACAAGCGGCGGCTCGAACTGGTGATGGCGGCGGGCGGGGCTAACGCTCTGGAATGGGAGGGCGAGCGCTCGCACAACGGCACCACCGCGCGCGCATGGCTGCGCTCGAAAGCGAATTCGATCGAAGGCGGTACCAGCGAGGTTCAGCTCAACATCATCGCCAAGCGCATCCTCGGACTGCCCGACGCATAGGCGGACGCATCCAGCCTCAAGCGCAAAAAAAATCGAAAACAAGTGGAACCGCTGAAATGGCATTAATCCTGACCGAAGAACAAACGATGCTCCGTGACAACACGCGGGGCTTTCTGGCCAAGAACGCGCCCATCGCTCATCTGCGCCAGCTCCGCGACACTCGCGACGCAGTCGGATTCTCGCGCGCGCTGTGGAAAGACATGGTCGAGATGGGGCTGGCCGGAATCCTGGTGCCGCAGGAATTTGGCGGACTGGGTCTGGGCCATGTCGAAGCGGGAATCGTGATGGAGGAACTCGGACATACGCTCGCTCCTTCGCCGTTTCTCGCAACCGCGGTCGTCGCCGCGACCGCGATAGCTCACGCCGGAAACGAAAAGCAAAAGCGCGACTATCTGCCGCGCATCGTCAGCGGCGACTTGATCGCGACGCTGGCCGTCGATGAAGCGGCGAAGCATCGCCCCGAAAAAATCGCGCTTCGAGCCACACCTGCGGGAAATAGCTTCGTCCTCGACGGCGAGAAGATCATGGTCCTCGACGGCCATGTCGCCGATCTGCTGATCGTCGCCGCGCGGACCGCTGGCGCTCCCGGCGAGCGCAAGGGAATCACCTTGTTCCTCGTCGATGCGAAAGCAAAGGGCGTCAACGCGGAACGCACGCCGATGGTCGATAGCCATAACGCCGCGCGCGTTCACTTCAAGAACGTCAGCGTCGGCGCCGACCCGGTACTGGGCGAGATCGACATGGGATGGAAACCGCTCGAGGGCGCGCTCAACGCCGGACGCGCCGCCGTGGCCGCCGAGCTTGCGGGACTCGCCGACCAGGCGTTCGCGCTTACCGTCAGTTATCTCAAAGAGCGCAAACAGTTCGGCAAGGTGATTGGACAGTTCCAGGCGCTGCAGCATCGCGCCGCAACTCTCTACTGCGATCTCGAACTCACTCACGCGGCGGTGCTCAAGGCGCTGCAAACCCTCGACGAGTCATTCGACAGCGCCAGCGCGATCGTCTCGGTAGCCAAGGCCAAGGCCGGCGCCACCGCAACGCTCGCGGTGCAGGAAGGCGTGCAGATGCACGGCGGTATCGGGATGACCGATGAATTCGACATCGGCTTGTTCATGAAGCGCGCGCGCGTCGGACAGGAATTATTCGGCGACGCGAACTTCCACGCTGACCGGCTGGCGCGGATGAACCGCTACTGATGAGCGCGGCGTCCCGCGGCTTTCTCGACAGCGCCGAACTCTACGACGCGATCTATCATTTCAAAAATTACGCGCGCGAATGCGAGCATCTGCGCGGCATGATCGACGCCGCCGCTCCGGGAGCGCACACGCTCCTCGATGTAGCGTGCGGCACCGGAGCGCATTCGCAATTTCTCAAAAATCATTACGCGGTTGACGGGATCGATCAGAACGAAGATTACCTCCGCGCCGCGCGGATTAAAAATCCCGCGGGCAATTATTCGCGCGCCGACATGACCGGCTTCAACCTCGGCCGGACCTACGACGCCGTGACCTGCCTGTTCAGCACGATCGGTTACGTCGGCACCGCCGAGCGACTGAGTAGCGCCGTCGCCGCGATGGCGCGGCACGTGCGCCCGGGCGGTGTTCTAATCATCGAGCCGTGGCTGACTCCCGAGGCGTGGAAGCCTGGCGGACAGTTCATCCACACCGGACAATTACCCGACGGCCTGGTCTGCAGGATGAGCTACAGCGGCCAGGAAGGAAATTTATCGGTCCTGCAACTGCACTACCTGCGCGGCAGTGCGCGCGGGATCGAACATTTCAGCGAACGGATGGAGCTTGCACTGTTCACGCGCGCCGAGATGACGCGCGCTTTCGATACCGCCGCGATGCAAGTCAGCTACGATCCCGAAGGCCTGATGGGCCGCGGGCTGTACCTCGCGCGCCGCCGCGACTGATCAACGGCTATACCGCAACCGACTGCGCGCGCGGCGTGAACCGCTCCTGTTCGCGCTCGAGCGGACGCATCCCGAGCATCGCGACCGCGCACATCGCGAACATCGCGAGGAACGCCGAGATCGCGATCGCGTAGCTGCCGGTCACGTCGAAAATCCTGCCGGTCACGATCGGGCTGACGAACGCGCCGAAGGTGTAAAACACGCCGGTGATTCCCAGCACCGAGCCGAGCCTCTTTATGCCGAACGATTCGATCATCACCAGCGGCATCTGGACCGCGAGCGCTCCGGCCGCGAACCCTCCCGCGAGGATGTTCAGCCCGAGCGCCAGCACGTGTGAAGCGCCCAGAAGCCCGAGCATCCCGAGCGACGCAAACGAGAAGGTTACAACCATGGCGATCCGCGCTCCGGTCCGGTCGGCGAGCGGACCGCCGAGCAGCGTGCCTGCCGTCGTTCCGATCAGGAAAAGGCTGACTGCCGTCGCAGCGAGAGTGGCCGTGTAACCGATTCCAGTCAGGTAGGCGATAAAGTGCGCGCCCATTCCAGTGCTCAGTCCCGCCAGCATCTGTACAAGGCAAACCAACCAGAACGAGCGCGTGCGGCGCGCCTGCGCGAGTTCGAGTCCAGGCAGGACGATCGGGGGTGCGGCGGCTCGGGCGCGCGAATCGGCATCCGTGCGGCCATTGGCGGCGTTGCGCGCGTCGGCGGATTTCGTGGTCTGCACGAAAATGATTATCGCCGGAACCACGACGATCAGAATCGGCAGCGCGAGCGTCAAATAGCCGAAGCGCCATCCGCCGGACTGGATCGCGTAGGAGGCAACCATCGTCATCGCGGCGCCGCCGAGCGTCGCGCCCGAAAATGCGATGCCCATCGCGAGTCCGCGCCGATTCTGGAACCATCCCGCGATAATCAGCGTCGTGGGAATCGAGGTCGAAGCACCGACGCAGATTCCGAACAACCCGTTGATCGCAAGGAACTCGGAAAAGGTTGTCGCACGGCTCAGGCCGAGCCACAGCAGGCCGGTGATCGTGGCGCCCACGATCATCATTTTTTTTGGATTAACGCGATCGGCGATAAGTCCGATGAGCGGCCCCGCCGCGCCGCCGGTGATCCAGCCGATCGAAACCGCGACCGAAAGCTTCGCGCGCGTCCATCCGAAGGTCTTGAGCACCGGCACGAAGAACACCGCGCCGCAATTTATTCCGCCCCAGATGAAAAACATCGTGACGAAAATCGCGCCAACGATGATCCATCCCTGTCGTTCCCGATCTGTCATGCGGCTCTCCGCGCAAGCGAGCAATCGCGCGCAGCGCATAGTAGCACGCATCGCGCAAAGCACCAGCGCGCGGCGCTCAAAGCATCGCTTCGATCAGGCTTGGTCCCGGTTCGTTCAGCGCGCGTTCGAGATGCTTCACCAGATCGTCGGCGGTCTCGACGCGCACACCGGGTACGCCGAGCCCTCGCGCCAGTTCGGTCCAGCGAATTTCCGGCGGATGAAGTTCGGTCAGGCTGCGCGCCTGCCGTCCGGGTTCCGTGTTACCGGCGCGCGCGGCCTCGATTTGCAAAATCCGGTAGGCGCGATTCGCGCAGACAATCGTCGTGACGTTCAGGTTCTCGCGCGCCTGCGTCCACAATGCCTGGACGGTGTACATCCCGCTGCCGTCGGCTTGCAGAGCGATCACGCGCCGATCGGGGCACGCAATTGCGGCTCCGGTCGCGGTCGGAAGCCCCTGCCCTATCGCCCCGCCGGTCAGCGCCAGACAGGTATGCGGCCGCGCGCCGGAAGCCATCGCGCCGTAAGGACCACCCGAAGTCGCGCTTTCATCGACGACGATCGCGCCCTCGGGCTGAAGCGCGGCCACCGCGGCGCCGAGACTCGCCGCGTCGAGTCTTCCGCTCGGCATGTCCGGACGCTTCGCATCGGACGACAGCGCGGATGCCGGCGCGTCGAGCGCGCGGGCCAAATCCTCGAGCGCGGCGACGATATCATCCTGAGGACGCGCGAGAACCTCGAGCGCGCAGCCGTCGGGGACCAGCCGGCTCGGTACGCCTTGATAGCCGAAGAACGCGACCGGATCTCTCGCGCCCGCAAGCACGATAAATTCGTTTCCAGTCAGAGCCTGAATCGCCTGTTCGGGGAAATACGGCAGACGCGCGGGCGACGGAATTCCCGCGCCGCGCTCGATTCGCGCGGCGAAGGTCTCGGTCATCAACTTGCACCCGCTGGCCGCGGCGATTCGCGCCGCCGCGCGCAAACCTTGCTCGCTGAGGGCGGCGCCGCCGAGCAGAATCGTGAGCGGACGCTTCCGGCGCAGGAGTGCCGCAAATCGCTCAATCGTCTTTCCCGCCACCGCGGCGCGCCGCTCGGGAGCGCGCGGCTTCGCGTCGCTCTCGGCCGAATCCCACTGACAATCCGACGGAACGATCAGCGTTGCGACCTGGCCCGGCGGAAACAGCGAAGCCGCGATCGCGTCGGCCATGTCATCCGCCAGAGCAAGCGCTGATTTGCTCGACCGCACCCATCCGGACATCGGCGAGGCGAGCGACACGATATCGCTGGTCAGCGGAGCGTCGGCGGCGGCGTGCCAGGTGGCGTGATCGCCAACCACGTTGACGATCGGAGAATACGCGCGCCGCGCGTTGTGCAGATTAGCAAGACCATTAGCCAGTCCCGGACCAAGATGGAGCAGCGTCATCGCGGGTTTGCCGCTCATCCGCGCGTAGCCATCTGCCGCTCCCGTGCATACGCCCTCGAACAGCGCCAGAACCGCGCGCATCCCGGGGGCGGAGTCGAGCGCGGCGACGATCGGCATCTCGGTGGTGCCGGGATTGGCGAAGCACACTTCGACGCCGGCGGCGACCGCGGTGCGAATCAGGCTCTCGGCGCCGTTCATCAGCCTTCGCCCCTTCGCGAGTCAGAGCCAAGTGCGACGCGCCGTACTGACTCGGTGTCGCTGCCTTGATGTCCTACCTTGTGCGCGGGCGCGGGAGCCTCGACGACGCGGTTGGCGAGTTTTCCAAGGCCGGTGACTTCGACTTCGACCAGATCGCCGACATTCATCGGGCGGGAGTTTTTCGGCGTGCCGGAAAGAATTACGTCGCCGGGAAGCAGAGTGATAAATCGGCACAGGTCGGCAAGGATATAGTCAATCGGAAATAACATCTCCGTGACCGCGCCGTCCTGCACCATTTTACCGTTAATATAGGTGCGCACCGATGCTTTGCGCACATCGATGCCACTGACTATTCCCGGGCCAATCGGGCAAAACCCGTCCTGCCCCTTCACCCGCAGCATCGAGCCGGCGTCGGTGTCGCGATAATCCTGGCATCCGACGTCGTTGGCGGGAGCGAAACCGGCAATATAGTCCCACGCCTCGGCGCGGCCGACGTTGCGCATCGGCTTGCCGATAATCACCGCGATCTCGCCTTCGTAGTTGAGATACTTGGCGCCCGCCGGACGGCTGAGCGCGCCGCGATGCGAGTTGAGCGCGGTGACCGGCTTCTGGAAATAGGTCGGCGTTTCGATCGCCGGCGCGCGAAACTCGACGCGCCGCGATTCGTAGTTCAAATGGATACAAAGAATCTTGCTCGGATCGCAGGGCGGCAGATAAATCGCCTCGGCATCGGCGATCGCGCGGCCGTCGCCCAGAATCAGGCGCTCGTTGTCGGGCCGCACCCATTTCGGTTGTCCCTCGTGCAACACGCGGCGCCATTCCTGGCGCGGTCCATCGAGTACGTTCATGCTTCTCTCCCCTGCTGTTCCAGATTTTCGCCCGCTCGTGCCGGCTCAAATAGTCATTCAATAATCAGTCGAGGTCAAACCAATTCCGTTCATCCGTTCAGCGCTCAGGCGAATGAACCCTTGAGCGCGGCGATATTCTTCACGTCGCAATAGAAATCGAAACTCCAGGTGCCGCCTTCGCGGCCGATACCCGAATCACGGCTCCCGCCGAACGGAGCGGCCAGCTCGCGCACGAAGAAGCAATTGATCCACACCGTTCCCGCAACGACCCGATTTGCGATTCGCATCGCACTCTCGCGATTGCGGCTGAAGATCATCGCGGCCAGTCCATAGCGCGTCCCGTTGGCCAGGCGCAGCATCTCGTCCTCGTCGCCAAAGGTCTGCCAGGTCAGGACAGGACCAAAGACCTCGCGCTGGACGATTTCGTTTTCCTGCGCGGCGCCCTCGAGCAGCGTCGGTTCGAAGTATAGTTCACCGGCGCGATCGCGATGCCCGCCCCACAGCGGTTTCACGCCGCTTTTGAGCGCGCGCTCGACAAAGCCCTCGACCCGGCGATAGTGCTCGGGTGTTATGAGCGGACCGACGCGAGTGGTTTTCTCGCGCGGATCGCCGACGGTCATGTGCGCTGCGGCGCCGCGGAACCTGTCCTGGAACTCGTCGGCAATTTTCGCATCGACCAGAATGCGGGTTCCCGCCAGGCATACCTGTCCCGCGCCAATATACTGTCCGGCCGCGGTCTGCGCGGCAGCGTCAAGGTCAGCGTCGGCGCATACGATAAAGGGCGACTTTCCGCCAAGTTCGAAGCTGACCGGAGTCAGCGAGCGCGCGGCCGACTGCCCGATCAGTTTCGCCGTCTCGGTCGAGCCGGTGAAGCTGAGCCGATCGATATCGGGATGCGCTGCCAGCGCCGCGCCCGCCTCTTCGCCGATTCCCTGCACGACGTTGAGCACGCCAGGCGGCACGCCGGCCCCCACCGCAAGGTCGGCCATCATCGAGCAAGTAAGAGGAGCCCATTCCGGCGGCTTCACCACCGCCGTGTTTCCGGCTGCGAGCGCGGGTCCGACTTTCCATGTGGTCAGCATGAATGGTGCGTTCCACGGAGTGATGAGCGCGGCGACGCCGGCGGGATCGAAGCGGACGTGATTTACCACTTCGGGCGAATCGATCTCCTGATGACCGAGCTTCAGGGCCCAATCGGCGAAGAAATCGATATTGTGCGCGGCGCGCGGAATCACACGCGCGAGATTGCCCATCAGCAGCGAGCCGTTGTCGGCGGTCTCGACCGCCGAAAGCT
This sequence comes from Binataceae bacterium (SeqCode), assembly GCA_035533435.1. Classification (GTDB taxonomy): domain Bacteria; phylum Desulfobacterota; class Binatia; order Binatales; family Binataceae; genus JBARDN01. The sequence goes on along the minus strand of DATLTX010000249.1, from coordinate 848 downwards.
CGGCGGCACGGTCGCGAATCGCCTGCGCGAAGCGCTTGAGGATCGGCGCGCGGCCTTCTGGACCGAGCGCCGCCCAGGCCGGAAACGCGCGGCGGCCCGCCGCCACCGCCGCATCGACTTCACCCGCACCCGCGGCACTGACCGCGGCGAGATGCGCGCCATCAATCGGCGAGCGGGTCTCGAACGTGCGTTTGGACTCGACGCGTTTCCCGTCGATAAAATTCGCGGTTGATACTTCCACGCCGGCGACTTTAACTGTTGGCATAATGTAAACCTCCGGCCGCACCCGATTGCGATTGCCTATTGAGGCAAAGCGCGGCGCCCGAGATCGCGTTTTTGTCGAGGGTTATCATAAAAATTGACTATGGTTGATTTTGGCTGAGATCAAATATGAGGCCGGGTCCCGGAAAGTTTTTCGCCGCCCTGCCCTAATCTCGTCCGGGCAGATTCTTCACTTGCCGCGTCTGAGGATCCGGCTCAGCGGCGCTCGAACCGATTCCGAGAATTCCGTCCACCAGGCGATCGGCGCGTTCGCGCGAAGCGATCCGATGCGCAATCTGGTAGTTGCGCGCGCCCGACGCGAGGTAGAAACGCTCATACAGTTCGTTGCGGCTGGCCAGCGCGCTGCCGACGAAATCCCACCCGAGGCGAAAGATGCGGGCGCGCTCTTCGGCGCAAACCTCGCCCGCGCCGCGGAGATAGCGCGCCGCAAGATCGTGAAGTTCGGGATCGGCAAGCTGCGCGCGAGTCGGCGCCGCCAGCAGGTTGTGCGAGCCGATCAGCGTGATTATTTCCGCGACGCGCGGGAACCAGGTCGGCAACGCCGCGCGCATCGCGGTCAGCGGAGG
>DATLTX010000248.1:0-15030 GCA_035533435.1 Binataceae bacterium (SeqCode) | reverse complement strand
ACTCCGCAGTGCTTGCAGAAGTAATGACTGGCGCGGCCGGTGCCCCATTTGTAATTGGTCAGATTTTCCCACGGCGTCAGGAGCCGGAGCTGCTCGGGCTCGATCCGCCAATGCAGGAACGCCGTCTTCGAGCAGATCGAGCAATTGCAATCATAGATTTTTTCGAGCGCGCCTTCGACCTCGAACCTGGCGCGCCCGCAGTGGCATCCGCCGGTGTATAGCTTCATCGCCGTGTTCCCTCCGAGTCGCTTCCGGTCGCCGAAAAATCAACGGGCCGCCGGAGTGATCCGCGCGGCCCGTCGTGTCATTAGCTATCGTCCCCTATTTTTCCGCACTCAGCGTTCCTGCTCCTGGAGTTTCGCGTCATACTCGCGCAGCTTGGCGAGCTTCTGATCGGTCGGAGTCGATTCGAGATCGGTCTTGCCCGCCGCAACCTGCGTGCTGTGCTGAGTCGGCAGTTCGCCGTCGATCTTCTCGAGCGCTTCCTTCGACAGCCGCCGCACCATCGGACTCTTGTCTTCGCTCGCCGCCTTGATCAGCACTGGCGTGGCTTTGTCGTTGCCGATTTCGCCGAGCGCAAACACCGCAGTGCCGCGCGCGCGATCGTCGGTCTCTTCCTGCATATACTGCATCACCGGCAGAGCGCCCTTCGCGTCGCCGATTCTGCCCAACGCCGCAACGGCGTGGAGCTTCACCGCGGGTTCGGTCTGCCGCAGGAACAGAAGCTGCGCCATCGGCTCGACCGCTTCGTTGGCTTCGCGCGCGCCAAGCAGGTCGATCGCTTTCATCTTCACCCGGATATCCGGATCGCTCATGCTCTGAATCAGGATCCGGTTGACGTCGGGATCGTCGAGGTCGCGCAGCTTGTTGAGTTCGCTGACGCGGACGTTGGGATCGGCATCCTTGAGGCCGAGCTTGACGTCCTTGATAATCTTGAACGCCGATTCCTTCATCGCGCGCGACGCAACGTCATCGACGCCCGCCTTGGTGACGCCCTGATGCATCATCGGATTGCTGCTGATCGCGCTGCCCAGTCCCTCACCGCCATACTCGGCCTGAGCATGGGCGGCATAAGGAAGCGCGAGCGCGGAGCAGAGGATGGCCGCTCCGACAACAAATCGGCACTTCGTCATTTCACGATCCTCCCCGATAGGTCAAAATTATCAGGTATCATGTTTCAGAATGCAAGTAAGCGACGCGCCGGGGCCGGGAGGCGAATTTCAGCGCGAACGCGCGGATTGTGCAGGTGGGGCGCGGCTTTTCTCGCGATCGCCGCCTGTGCAATTTTTCTTGCGCGCGCGGGTACTGCCGCCTCGTCCGACCCTGCTCATCCCCGCCGCCATCCGCGGCCGTCGGTCTCGCCGACTCCGCAGGCTCTCCCCGCCGATATCAAGGTGCCCTCGTACAGCGCCGGGCCGATGCCGTTTCACGACGGCGAGAAGCTGGTTTACGAGGCTTCGTGGCTCGGAATTCCAGCCGCGCGCGCTCGCTTCGAGCTGCATCGCAACAGGAAGGATCCGTCGCAGTGGAAGGCGCAAGCATGGATCGAGACTACCCCGGTGGTCGATGTCCTGTTCAAGATGCGCGATTACATGGCCGAAAATTTTACCATCGGATCCCTGGCCACCACCGGCGTGTATCAGCGTCAATCGGAGAATAAGCGGTTCGACGAGTACACGATTGAGTTCGACCGTCAAAGGAACCTCATCACCGCGCAGAAAAAAAATCCGCGCGCGGTCGTGACCCGGCAATTCATCTCGACCGACCCGTGGGGACCCATCTCCGGCGCGATGATGGCGCTGACGCAGAGCCTCACCCCCGGAGCCAACTACGAGTACGACGTCTTCAGCGGCACGACCCGCTATGTGTTCAGCTTTCATGTCGATAATCGCGAGCGGATCCGCACCCCGCTCGGCGTGTTCGACACGCTTAAGATCACACCGGGCGTGGTCTATCTGAGCAACGGCAATTACGAGCATCAGGCGACCACGACCACTATCTGGGTCAGCGCCGACCAGCGCCGGCTACCGCTCAGGATGCAGGCGGCGGCATTCGTCGGACAAATTACCGCCGATCTGGTCGAGGTGGACGGCGCCGCCGCCGTCGCGGCGGATTAGCCGCACGCGGCGCGCTGGAACTTCCGCTTCGATTTACTCTATTGTCGCGGCAGCGCAGCGCGCATGCGGGAGATTCGGCGATGCCCAAGAAGCTCGAATTCTTTTACGATTGCTCCAGCCCGTGGACCTATCTCGCCTTCACCAGGATCGAAGCGGTCGCCGCTCGCGCCGATCTCGTATGGCGCCCGTTTCTGGTCGGTGGTGTCTTCAACACGGTAAATCCGTCGGTGTACGAGACGCGAACCAATCCGGTTAAAGCCAAGGCCCGCTACTACGTCAAGGACTTGCAGGACTGGGCGCGCTTCTATGGGCTCAAGATCGGCAATCCCACGGTATTTCCGGTGAACTCGGTCAAGGCGATGCGCGGCGCGTTTGTCGCGCTCGAGCATGGAAAAATCTCGGATTATTCGCGCCGCGTGTTCGAGAGCTACTGGGGCAACGACCGCGATATCAGCCAGGACGAGGTCCTGCGCTCGATCGTGCGCGAGACTGGACTTGATGAAAAAGAGTTCTTCGAGAAAATCACCGCACCCGCATACAAAGAGAAGCTGCGCGCCAACACCGACGAGCTGATCGCCCGCGGCGGCTTCGGCTCGCCGACGATGTTCGTTGACGGCGTCATGTTCTTCGGCAACGATCGCCTGCAACTGGTCCAGTGGGAGCTCGACAAGTAGCTGTACGAATAATTCCCGATGGGCGATAATCGCAAGGCGGGAAAGGCGAACACGGCCATGGCGGAAATTATCGATCTGGCGGAAATTGCCGCCGAGCGCAGAAAGCATCGCTCCGCCCGCGCTCCCCAGCGCCAAAGCCTGGAGCGCGCCGTCGCGGTCCTCGAGCAGAGCCTCGCCGACACCGCCCGGATGCTGCCCGAGACGCCGCGCTCGCTGCATCGCGGAATCCTGGACCGGGTCGAGCGGCTCACAATGATGATCCGCTACGCGATGCGGATGCTCGGCGAGGGCGGCGACCCGGGCCTCGATACCACGCCCGATCGCGCGGGACGCTGACACGCGTGAGCGACGATATAAATCTGCGCATCACCGGCGTCGAGCCGGGCGACGAAATTGCCGGTGCGCGCAGGCTTGTCATCCGCACCACTCGCGGAGACATCCCGATGCTTCTGCACGCGGCGGCTGAGCCGCGGCGCGCTGTTCTATGCGTAAGCGGCGCGATGGGCGGGCTCGACGGTCCGGCGCATCTTTATGCGCGGCTTGGCCTTGCGCTGCCCAGGCGCGGCATCGCGGTCGCGCGGCTCGATTACCGTGCGCCGGGAGAGTTCGCCGAATGCCTGGTGGACGCGATGGCGGCGCTGACGTTTCTGCGCGGCGTCGAGTATCAGCACGCCGCCGCGGTCGGGCACTCCTTCGGCGGCGCGGTCGCGATCAACGCGGGCACGCTTTCACCTGCTGTTACCACCGTCGCCGCTATTTCGAGCCAGCTCGGCGGCGCGCACATGGTCGGCGAGCTCGCGCCGCGCCCGCTCCTGCTCGTCCACGGCACCGCCGACGCGATCCTGTCGCATGAATCGTCCCAGGCGCTGTTCGAGCGCGCCCGGGAGCCCAAGCGCCTCGAGATGATCCCGGGCGCCGACCACGGCTTCAGCAAGCACGGCGATGAAGTTTTCGAGATCCTCGAGTCCTGGCTGCTCGAGCATATCTGACACTGGTCCGCGCACGCGCTATAACTGGCCGCAACTGCGCTCAAACCCCGACGCACGGACGGAAGGATTTTAAGCGATGGCTGACGAATACGGCACTCCCGGTTCACCACAAAATCTGATTGCGATGATGCAGGGCGCGGCGAGCACGGCCGCGCTCAAGGCGGCGATCGACCTCGAGGTTTTCACCCATATCGCGCACGGCGACGACACCGCCGAAAAGATCGCCGCCGCCAAGAAGCTGCCGCTGCGCTCGACGCGAATCCTGTGCGATGCGCTGGTCGCATTCGGCGCGCTCAAAAAGTCCGGCGGGCGCTACGCGAATTCCACGGGTGCGCAGGCGCTGTTCGTCAAAGGCTCCCCCGCTTACGCGGGCGGGATGTCGGCAATTACGGCCAATCCGCTCATCTGGAACGAACTCGCGCGCCTGACGGAAATCGTCAAGGCGGGTCACACGCTGCTCGAAAATCGGTCGGCCGAGGCTGCGGACAATCCCTTCTGGCAAGACTTCGCGCGCGGCTCGCGGATGATGGCGCAGCTTGCGGGTCCGGCGGTTGCCGAGAGCGCGGCACAGATGTTCCCCGGCGGCGGGCCGAAGAAGATTCTCGATATCGCGTGCGGCTCGGGCTTTTACGGTTTCAGCGCGCTTAAGCGCTTTCCCGGCGCGCGCCTGGTCAGCGTCGATTGGCCGGGCGTGCTGAAATTTGCGCAGGCCAACGCGCAGCAGGCGCAAGTCGCCGATCGGGTCGAGTTCCGCCCCGGCGATATTTTTGCCGACGATTTGGGCTCGGGCTACGATTTGATCCTGGCGCCGAATATCTATCATCACTTTTCGATCGAAAAAAATCTCGAACTCTCGCGCCGGCTCTACGCGGCGGCGGCGCCCGGCGGCGCACTCGCCATTGCCGATATGGTTCCCGATGAGGCGCGCGAGACCGAGCGTTTCGCGCTCGCGTTCGCGCTCACGATGCTTATCTGGACCCGTGACGGCGACACCTATACGCTTTCCGAATACCGGAAGATGCTCGAGCCCGCCGGCTTCCGCGAGGTCAAACTCGCTAAAGTTTCCGGACCGGCGCAGTATCAGTTGGTGCTCGCGCGAAAGTAGGCGGAGCGCATCGCACCGCGCTTCCGACAGAGTGGATCGCATGGCGAGCGGACAAAGAATCGCGATAGTCGGCGCGACCGGCGCGGTCGGCCAGACGACGCTAAAGCTCCTCAAGGAGCGCAACTTTCCGGTGCGCGATCTGCGCGCCTTCGCCTCGGCGCGCTCGGCGGGCAAAACCGTCAAATTCGGCGACGACGACATTACCGTCGAGCTGCTCGGCGCCGAATCGTTCAAAGATATCGATATCGCCCTGTTCTCGGCCGGCTCCGAGCAGTCGCGCCAGTTCGCGCCGCTTGCGGTCAAGGCCGGCGCGGTCGTGGTCGATAAGTCGAGCGCGTTCCGGATGAACCCCGAAGTGCCGCTGATCGTGCCCGAGATCAACCCGGCCGCCGCGAAGTCGCATCGCGGAATTCTCGCCTGCCCGAACTGCACGACGATCGTCACCGTGATGCCGCTGAAGCCGCTGCACGACGCGGGCCGCCTGCGCCGCGTCATCGCGACCAGCTTCCAGGCGGTGTCCGGCGCGGGCGTTGCCGGGGTCGCCGCGCTGCGCGAAGAGACTCTGGCATGGGCGCGCGGCGAGAAAATCGAGCCGCGGCATTTCCAACATCAGATCGCCTTCAACGTGATTCCGCATATCGACAAATTCGGCGAGGGCGGTTACACCGGCGAAGAGATGAAGCTGGTCGGCGAGATGCGCAAGATCCTCGAGCTGCCCGACCTCGCCGTCTCGCCGACAACCGTGCGCGTGCCGGTCTTCACCGCGCACTCGATCGCGGTCAACGCCGAGACCGAGCGCAAAGTCACCGCCGCGCAGGCGCGCGCCGCCTTCGCGCACTTTCCAGGACTGCGCGTGGTCGATGACCCGGCGCACAATCAGTACCCGATGCCGATTATCGCCGAGGGTCAGGACGACTGCATGGTCGGCCGGATTCGCGAGGATCTGGGCGTCGCCAACGCGCTCAACTTCTGGGTCTCCGGCGATCAACTGCGCAAGGGCGCCGCGCTCAACGGAATCCAGATCGCCGAACTGCTGATCGCATAGCAACCTGTTCGGGAAAGGCCGCATCGCAAAAAATGAAAGCGCCGGCCCTCGGAGGAGGGCCGGCGCTTTTTTTCCACGCATCGGCTAAGGGAAAGTTACTGCGCTATGTACGTCACCAGCCCGGTCGGGAGCGGGCTGTTCACCGTATGGCCTGTTCGCGGCGCGCTCAGCAATCCCTGGAGATCGACAATGCCAAGGTAGGCGTTGCTGCTGTCGCCCAGCACGGCGTACGCCTTGTGATCGTTGGGACTGACGTAAGCGGTGACTGTGTGTGGATCGAAGCCCAAGTCGAATGTGGCTGAGTTCGGTTCGGCCGGCATTGTAAACGCCACATAATCGACAACCGCGGGGATCCCGCTTCCCGAAGTGGATGGTAGTTGAATGACACCTTCCAGATCGCCGCCGAATTCGCCCGTCACGATGCCAAGATGCGTTCCGGGAGCGACGGCGATGCCATTGGTGCCGGCCGAGAACGAATCGAATTCGGGGAAGTTCTCAAGCTGGCTGCCGGTGTCGGTCCAGGTGCCGGGCGTTCCCGCGATGAAGTTCGCTTGAGTCAGATCGGCGATGAAGAGATCGCCCGTGCCCTCGCTTGTGGCCAGGGCGATGCCGGTCGTGCAATCCTCGGCGGCCGAGTCAAACGCTCCCGCCTCGTTGCTGGCGCTGAGATCGTTATTGAAGATCGCCGGCGTCGAGGTGCTGGTATTGACAATCTGGTAAATCGATTGCTCGTTGGGCGACAACACCAAATGGCGGGCGGGATCGATCGAAACGTCTTCGGAGACGTCCGTTCCGGCAGGAATGGGGGTCTCAAACGCGACCGGGGTGGCGCCAAGGTCGAGGAATTGGTAGCCGCCGGGGCCGCCCGTCGTCAAGCCGACCGTGACTAGGGCCTTGTTGGTTGACGAATCGACCACCACTCCGCAGTTTTGGCACGTGCCGCCGGAGAAGCTTTCCGTGCCGGTCGCGCCACTGGTCAAAGTGCTGGTCAATGTCGTGCCGTTGATCAGGTAAACGTCGGTGTTGTTGGCGACGCACACCGTTTCTCCGCTATTGGAGTTGGACGAGCAGGAGTTCGGGACGTTCGCCGTTGTAACCGTGGTCGGCACCGCGGCGGCAACCGGGCCGTTGACAAGAATGCCCCCGCTGGTTTCGATCGGCACGACCGCGACCGCGGCCGTACCGCCGCTCCAGTTTCCCAGTGGAACATAGGCGGTGACATTCGTGCCCTGAACCAGCACCCCAATCGAGCTGGACGGCAGGCAGGCATTGGGTGCGGCTGTGGACGTTGGACTCGCCGTTGGCGTCGCGGTCGCGGTCGCACGCTGCGTCGCGGTCGGCGTCGCGGTCGGCGAGAATGTAGGCGTCGAAGTCGGCCTGATCTTTTTCGTGCTGCAGCTCCCACACGGATCGCATGCCGTGATAGACGCCGCGACTGCTACGGCAAGGGCTAAGCGTATCGCATGCGCAAAAAGGCGCGACAACATGTGGCTCTGCTCCTGTGGACGACGCGCCGCTCCCCCCAGTCACTATCGGGAACGACCGGATTCACTTGTTCAGCGCACGCGCAGGCTAGCGGATTGCCGCGAGTTATTACAATCGCGCGGTGCGAGCACTCAACGCGCCTGACCGCGTGGTCCGGCAATTGACACCAATCATCGCCTCGTATAACTCTGATCGAGCCATTGACGGCCTTATCGAGAGCGGCGGAGGGACGGGCCCGACGATGCCGCAGCAACCAGCCCCGCAAGGCGCTGGTGCTAACTCCTGCAAGACCCTTCTTCGGGAAGGCTCTTGAAAGATAAGGCGAGAGTTTAGCAACCCTCGTCCTTATCTCAGGAAGAGGGTTTTCTGTTTTGACCCTTCATCGTCGGTCATTTCGCTCGGTCTTCCATCGCCAAGCCCGATAAGCCGTCGCGTGGGCGGGAAAGATTTTGCCGAATCTATCCATACTGATAATCGGAGCCGGCGGACTGGGCGCCCCATCGGCGTGGACGCTGGCACGCGCCGGGGCCAGGATCACGATCCTCGACCCCGATCCGGTCGAGCTCTCTAATCTCGCCCGCCAGGTGATTTATCGAAGCGAGGATATTGGCGCGCCCAAAGTCCTGGCCGGCGCTCGCCGCCTGCGTGAGTTGTTCCCGCGCGCCGCGATCGACGCGCACGCGATCGCGTTCGACGCGAGCAACGGTCCGGCGCTCGCCGCGGAGCACGGTTTCATAATCGACGCGACCGACGATCCCGCGGTCAAGTTTCTCATCAACGATATCGCGTGCGCCGCCGATCGCCCATTCGTCTATGGCGGCGTGCTCGGCATGACCGGGCAGGCGATGACGATTGTTCCGGGACGCTCGGCGTGCCTGCGATGCCTGTTCGAGGCGCCGCCGGACCAGGGCGAAATTGCCTCGTGCCGCGAAGCCGGGATTATCGGCCCGGTGGCGGGCGCAATCGCGGAACTTCAGGCGGCGGAGGCGATGGCCTATTTACACGGCGCGGTGCCGCGGCTGGCGGGACGAATTTTGACCTACGACGCGACAAGCGCCGCGCGCTTTCGGATTACCGCCGTGGCGGCGCGCCAAGGATGCGGATGCGGGGCGGCGCGGCGCGCGACCTTGGTCGCCGCCGAGACCGCTCATCAGTGAGGGAACCATGAGCTTCATCACCAATTTGAAGTGCAAGGAGTGCGGACAGGAATACCCGGTCGCACCGCTGCACGTCTGCGAAACCTGTTTCGGGCCGCTCGAGGTCACCTACGACTACGCGAAAATCCGCGCGTCGATCTCGCGCGCGAAAATCGAGGCGCGGCCGCATAACCTGTGGCGCTATCGCGAACTCCTGCCAGTCGATAGCGAACCGCACATCGGACCCCATTCGGGCTTCACCCCGCTGGTGCGTTGCAATCGCCTTGGCGCCGAGCTCGGACTGCATCATCTCTACGTCAAGGACGACACCGTCAATCATCCGACGCTCTCGTACAAAGACCGCGTCGTCGCGGTCGCGATCACCAAGGCGATCGAGTTCGGCTTCACCACCGTCTCGTGCGCCTCGACCGGCAACCTCGCCACAGCGGTAGCCGCGCACGCGGCGCGCGCGGGGCTCAAGTGCTTCATCTTCATGCCCGAGAATGTCGAGTCCGGAAAAATTGTCGGCTCGACGATTTACGGCGCGCAGGTGATCACGATCCGCGGCAACTATGATGACGTGAACCGGCTCTGCAGCGAGATCGCGGACAAGTACGGATGGGCCTTCGTCAATATCAATCTGCGCCCGTACTACACCGAGGGCGCAAAGACCTTCGGCTTCGAGATCGCCGAACAGCTCGGATGGAAGCTGCCCGACAATATCGTCGTCCCGACCGCCGGCGGCACCATCCTGCCCAAGGTCGCCAAGGCGTTTAAGGAACTGAAGGAAGTCGGCCTCATCAAGAGCGACGTCTTCAAGATTTTTTCCGCGCAAGCGACCGGCTCCGCACCGGTTATTCATGCCCTGCACAAGGGCACCGACCTGATAACGCCGGTCAAACCCGATACGATCGCCAAATCAATCGCGATCGGAAATCCCGCCGACGGCTACTACGTCCTGCGCGCGGTGCGCGAATCGGGCGGATGGGGCGAATCGGCGACCGATCCCGAGATTATCGACGCGATCAAGCTGCTCGCCCGCACCGAGGGCATTTTCGCCGAACCCGCCGGCGGCACCACCCTCGCCGTCGCGATCAAGCTCGCGCGCCAGGGCCGCATCAAACCCGACGAAACCACCGTCATCTCGATCACCGGCAACGGCTACAAAACGCTCGAGGCGGTGGCCGGATCGATCGAAAAACCAATCGTAATTGACGCGCGGCTCGGCGAATTCGACGCACTGTTCGAGCGTCTCGGCAACGCACGGCGCACCGCCGCCGGCGCCGCCTGAAACCGCCGTCGTGCGCGCGCAGGTTGTCTGCGCCGCGCGCCCGGCATAAGCATCAAGATCCAGAACGGAGGCTAAGAGCATCACATGCCAATAAGGGTCAGAGTCCCAACCCCGCTTCGGCGTTTTACCGCCGGTGTCGATGAAGTCCCCGCCGAAGGCGCGTCAATCCGCCTGGTGCTCGAAGATCTCGAGCGGCGCCATCCGGGGATGCGCGAGCGGCTGCTCGACGACAAGGGCGAGATTCGCCGCTTCGTCAATATCTATTTGAACGGCGACGACATCCGCTTTCTCGATTCGCTCAACTCCAAGGTCAAGGATGGCGACGACATTTCAATCGTCCCGGCGATCGCGGGCGGACGCTAGCGCCGCCTCCGGCCTCGAGCACGAAGTCGTGCCGGTCGCGCGCGCCGCAAGCGTGCTCGATCTGATCGGCAACACTCCGCTGCTCGAGATCACGCGTGCGGTGCGCGGCGCGATTGCGCCCGGCGTGCGGATCTTCGCCAAGCTCGAGGGCTTCAACCCCGGCGGCTCGGTGAAAGACCGCGCCGCGCGCAAAATGATCGAAGTCGGCCTCGCCGACGGCAGCCTGCGCCCCGGCAAGACCATCATCGATTCGACCTCCGGCAACACTGGAATCGCGCTGGCGATGGTCGGCGCGGTGGTCGGTTATCCGGTCGAGCTCGTGATGGCCGAGAACGTCAGCCGCGAGCGCAAAAAAATTATCGAGGCGTACGGCGCAAAAATCATCTTCTCGGACGCGATGGAATCCTCCGACGGCGCGATCCTGTTGAGCCGCAAGCTGATCGAACAGAACCCCGCCAAGTACTTCAAGCCCGATCAGTACAATAACGAGGCCAATCCTCTGGCCCATTTCGAAACCACCGGCCCCGAAATCTGGCGTCAAACCCGCGGCCAGGTCACCCACTTCGTGGCCGCGATGGGCACCGGCGGCACCCTGATGGGAACCGGGCGCTACCTCAAGTCGGTCAATCGGAATATCCAGGTGATCGGCGTCGAGCCGGACGACCCGATGCACGGGCTCGAGGGCTTAAAGCACATGGCGTCGTCGATCGTCCCCGGCATCTACCACGAAAACGAGCTCGACTCGAAAATCGCGGTCGGCACCGAGGTAGCCTATGACATGGTCTATACCCTCGGCCACGACGAGGGCATCCTGGTCGGACAATCGTCGGGGGCCGCGATGATCGCGGCGATCAAGGTCGCGCAATCGATCCGCCAGGGATGCGTCGTCACGATCTTTCCCGACTTCGGCGACAAATATCTATCGACCAATTTGTGGATCGGATGGCAGGAGTGGCATCGCAAGCGCTCCGCAGGTGATCGCTAAATGGAACGCGTCCACGAGCGCTACTACTTGAGCTACCCGCGCACGCTGATCAAGGAACCGATCCTTTACCATCTGGTGAAGAAGTTCGACCTGATTTTCAATATCCGCGGCGCCAGCGTGTCGGAAGAAATGGGCCTGGTCGCCGTCGAGTTCGAGGGCACCCGCGACCAGATCGAGCGCGCAATCGTATGGCTGCGCTCGTCGGGCGTTACGGTCGAGACAATCGAAAAAAACGTCATCGAGTAGATTCCGCGCACCCATCTCTCTGATCCCTCGCCCGCGGTCTGGGAGGTGCCCTTGGCACACGGTCAGGTGAGGGTCATTTCGCCGCCCAGCGGCGCAATCAAAAATCCACACTGTCTGTAAACTCGCCCTGCCCGCGCGAGACTGGCGCCCGCGCGGCGCCGCCGCTAACAGCGTCAGTGATTATCGTCAAGTATTATCCTCAGTGGGGCGGGCGTCCCCGGCCGCCATTGCCGATGGCCGTGTACGCTCTGCGCGAATTTCCGCGCAAGGATCGTATTCATCTCGCGCCCGCGACGGTCTCGAAACTCGCCACGTGCGCAGCTTCCTCGCCAGGCAATCGCGGGCGGGGACGCCCACGCCACTGAATTGAAGACCGCACCCGCGCGCCTCCGCGTTCGGGCGCCTGTCCTGTGCGGAGCCAAGGGGCGCCGGATTGGCTCACGCGCGATGCGTCGCGACGATCGGAAATCTGCGCTAACCTGTGAAATCTGTGGATTCTCCGAACCGATGCCTTTAACCGACGCGCAAATCGATCGCTACAGCCGGCAGATAATCGTGCCGCGCGTCGGCGGACGTGCTCAGGAGCGCATCCTCGCCGCGCGGATCGTATTCGCCGCGGATTCTCGCGACCTCGAGCCCGCACTCGCCTATCTCGTCGGCGCCGGAGTCGGCCGGATCGAACTCGAATGTGGCGGCGCGGCGGGTGTCGATGAACTCGCGGCCGCGATGCGCTCGCTCAATCCAGATTCCGCGGTCGGCATGTACGACGGGCGTGATAGCTCACGCCGCGCGCCGGACCTTGTCTTCGCGATTATCGGCGGTACCGATTCCCTATCGCGGGCGCGCGCGCTGTGCGCCAACTTCGTCCGAGCTTCGGCCGTTATCGCACGGCTCGACTCTCCGGCGCGCATCGGAGTCTTTCCCGCGCCGCCGCCGTGCGCGCGATGCGCCGGCGATTTGCTGGCGCCGCCGTTTGGCGCGCGAGTTGGCGAGGCAGGAGTAATCGCGATGGCGGCGACCGCGGAGGCATTCAAACTCCTTGTCGGATACGATACGACGCCGCGCGCCGCGCTTATCGAATTCGACGGCTACGAGTCGCTCACCCGAGAGGCGCCGGCGAATCCCGCCTGTGCATGCGCGAGCGAAGCGCCATGACCTCCGCGGCGCAACCAACCCTCTGGCTCTTCGACTTCGACACCACGCTCGCGCGCCTGGAGCCGGTGGTCGATTGGCCGGCAGTGCGCGCCGAAGTTCGCACGATACTCGAGCGCGCCGGCGCGCCGCGCCGGATTATCGAGCAGGTCCCGCAACGCAGTCTCTCGATGTACGAAGGCTACCGCGCTTATCTTTCGCGCGCGCGCCCGTCCGGCGGCGCGGCGGTGCTGGCGCGCGTCTCGAAGCTGATCGAGAAATACGAACTGGCCGGGGTCGATCGCGCCGCGCCGCTCGACGGCGCGATCGGCCTGCTCCGTGCAATTGCCGCGCTGGGTCTCGGCGCGGGAATCGTCACCTCGAACTCGTCGGTTACCGTCATGCGATGGCTGAGTCGCTATCGGATCGCCGCCGCAGTCGGATTTATCGTCGGCCGCGACTCCGAGCTTCCCCTCAAGCCTTCGCCCGCGATGCTGCTGCGCGCGCTCGAACTCGGCGGCGTGCGCGCGCGCGACGCGATTCTGGTCGGCGACAGCGATGCCGACTTGATCGCCGCGCGCGCCGCGCGGATGCGCTTTATCGCCGTCGCCTCCGACGATTCGGCGCGCGACCGTCTGATCGGCGCCGGAGCGGCGGAAATCTATTCCTCGCCCGCCGCACTCGCGATTCATCTGAACCTCGCCGCTCCCCGTCCGCAAGGCGGCATTACCCGCGGGCCGAAGTCCAATGCCGGCCGCTAATCCCAAGCGCATCGCTCGGGTTGAACCTGACGGTCCACAGGCGCTGACCGTCGATCGGCATCGACGGAGACCGCCGAAGTACCTAATTTTGCAGAGTAACTTTAACGGTTGCGCGATTATGAAACGGGGAACTCTAGGCCACTTGAGTCACGTCCGTAAATTATATAACTTATCGAGCCTACAAAGTAATCTATTTGAGGGAGCATCAGTTAAAGCATCATGAATCAGGGCTTTACCCTATGGTTTACCGGACTGTCCGGAGCGGGCAAGTCAACGCTGGCGAATCTGGTTGCGCAAGAGCTGCGCGGCCGTGGTCATCGCGTCGAGATTCTCGACGGCGACGAGGTTCGCACCAATCTCTCGAAGGGTCTGGGCTTTTCCAAGGAAGACCGCGACACCAATATCCGGCGCATCGGCTACGTCTGCAATCTGCTCGCGCGCAACGGCGTGATCGCGATCTCGGCGGCTATCTCGCCCTATCGCGAGGTGCGCAACGAAGTCCGCAAGACGCACGATCGCTTCTTCGAGGTCTTCGTGAGCTGCCCGCTTGAAACCCTGGTCGAACGCGACGTGAAGGGACTCTACAAGAAGGCGCTGGCCGGCGAGATCAAATCATTCACCGGCGTTTCCGATCCCTACGAAGAACCGCTCACTCCCGAGTTGATGATCGATAGCAGCGTAGAGAAGGTTGAGCACAGCCTTCGCAAGCTGCTCGCATCGCTCGAAGAAAAAAACTTCATTCCGCGCCATGCCGGCGCCGCGGGCGAATCGCGCAAGGTATCGGCTCGAGGCTCGCGATGAGCGTGCGCGACGACGCCATTACCGCGCACGGCGGCGGCGAGCTGGTTGACTTGCAGGCGCCAGCGGCCGAGCGCGCAGCACTTCGGACTCACGCCGCATCGCTTCCGGTCGTGACACTTGGCGCGCGCGACCTTTCAGACCTAGAGATGCTCGCCTCGGGCGCGTTCTCTCCGCTGACCGGCTTCATGGGCGAAGCGGACTACACGCGCAGCCGCGACGAGCTGCGCCTTGCGTCGGGCGCGCCCTGGTCGATTCCGATCACGCTCGCCGTGGAAGAGGCTACCGCGCGCGCGCTCAGGAGCGGAGCCGATATCGCGCTCGCTACCGAAGCCGGGCAGCGCCTGGCGATCCTGAAGCTCGCGGAAATCTACAAGGTCGATCGCAAACGCGAGGCTGAGGCCGTCTTCGGCACCGCCGACGACGCGCATCCGGGCGCAAAGAATGTCACCTCGACGCCGCCGTACTGCATCGCGGGCCGGGTGATTCTTGTCGACGACATCCCCGGCCGCACCTTCATGGAATACCGGCTCGAACCGCGCGCGACGCGCGCGGCGTTCCGCGAGCGCGGATGGAAAAAAATCGTTGCCTTCCAGACCCGCAATCCCACTCATCGCGCACACGAGTATATCCAGAAGTCCGCGCTCGAAATCTGCGACGGCCTGCTGCTGCATCCGCTGGTCGGCGAGACCAAGGGCGACGACGTGCCGGCCGCGGTGCGGATGGAGACCTACAAAGTGCTGCTCGATCTGTACTATCCGAAGGATCGCGCGATGCTGTCGGTGATGCCGGCGCATATGCGCTACGGCGGTCCGCGCGAGGCGATTCTGCACGCGATCGTGCGGCGCAACTACGGATGCACTCATTTCATCGTCGGTCGCGACCATGCGGGAGTCGGCAGCTA
>DATLTX010000247.1:0-7213 GCA_035533435.1 Binataceae bacterium (SeqCode) | reverse complement strand
TGGCGGCTAGGGACGATCGGGAATCAGCATCGCGGAGGGCAGCAGCTGCATCTGCGCGCCGGGGGGCTGCCAGTCGAGCTCGATTGCCGCGTCGCCGGCGAGGTTGCGCTCCGCGACCTGAATCCGATGAATTCCCACGTGCAGATAAGCCATCCCCGCGGCGTGCGGACGGTTGACCTGTCCGGGGTCGCCAATCACGACGCGCCCGTCGATAAGCAGCCATCCGGCGTCGTCGGCGTCGATATTGAAGCGATAAAGCCCGCTGCGCGGCGCGACGAGATAGCCGGTCCAGACGGCGACCGACGGAAACGGCATCGCGCCAAGTTCGGTTACGCTGTGAAAATCGATCGCGGGATCGACGCGGACGATATGCGGGCCGGTGATGCCCGGCTCTTCGCCGACGAAGTAGCGTCCGAGGAGTCCGTGCGCGCGGCTCAGATCGAAGGAGCGGCTGATTCGCCCGTCGAGCGAAGCCACGAACATCGCGCCGATGCCAATCGCGAGCGCGGCGCGGCCCAACTGCGCGCGCGATCGCGTGGCGAAGATTTGCAACGTGTCCGCCAGCTCGAACGCGTACGCGATCCACAGCAGCCCGAGCGGCCATAGCTGGAACGGGCGCGGCAGGCCGACCAGCTTGCCCAGGTTAAAGGCAGTCGAATCGCCGACGATCATTCCGCCGCCAAAGTAGGCGTCGCGATTGGTGGCGAAGTCGCCGCGCAGGTATTGCTGCATCGCAAAGTCGCGCACCGGATTGTTGTACTCATAGGGAAAGTGCGGATTGGTCGCGGTGGCCATCAGCATGATGAATATCGAAATCACCGCGAGCGCGCCGATTAGCCAGTCGCACGAACGCGGCAGGAACGCGAGCGTCAGCACCATGAACGGCACGGCGGCGACGATCTGGCGCGGTCCGGTGGCGGTGCCGCCGCCCCACGAGACGATCGACTCGCCATACGACGCGTTGAACAGGATCATCCCGATGATCGCGACGCAGGTAACGATCCATTCGGCGCGCAAGTTGCGGCGACGGAAGAAATAGCCAATCCCCGGAAGCGCGAGGATCAAAACCGGGTTGCAGAAGAACAGGCCGCGCTGCGGATCGATGAGTATATTCCACAGGTTGCGCAGCTTCGGATAGGTGAGTCCCACGAAACCCTTGGCCTGCTCCGGAAACTGGGAATTTCCCGGCAGCTTGAACGCCTGGTAGCTGAAGAATAGCGGACTTCCGAACGCGCCCCAGTTGTAACCGAACATCAGCGCCGCCGCGACCGCCGCACCCGCCGAAAATGCGGCGATAGTGTCGATCCTCCGCACCCGATAGAGCGTGTAAAACCCGACCGCTGCCGCGATCAGAAAGGCTGGATAGTCATTGAGCACCGCGACTCCCGCCAGCAGACCCGCCCAGAACGCGCGCGGCCATCGCGGATCGTTCGCGAAGGTGGCAATCAGGTAGAACGCGATAAATGCAAACGCCGCCGCGAACGGTTCGCCAGTCATCTCGGTCGCGTACGGAAACGCGATAGTACCCAGTCCGAGGACGAGCGCGAGCGCCGCGCCGCGGCCTTCGGAAGCGCCCAGGAACCGCGCGAAGCGGTACATCACGACACACAAAACCGAAATGAGCAGGCCAATCGTCAGGACGATTGTAAGATAGGTGGTGAGCGCCCAGTACAGTCCCTCGTGATTCGTCAGCAGCGGCAATAGCCACAGGCGGAGCAGGCTCCACGGGAGGATCGCGACAATCGACGTGCCGGGCGCCTTGACCGAAAAGATGTGTCCGCCAACGGTAATTATGTCGGCGGTGTTGTAGCCGGCAAAATCGTCGATCGCGAGTGAGTGCCGCTCGAGCACCGAGCGCATCAGATCGAATCGCGCGGCCGTGCTCTGATCGGCGGCCTGGTAAAAATAGGCGTAGCTAATAAACGGGATCAGGAACAGCGCCCATTCGATGCGCCGGGTGCGCTCGGCCTCATTAAGCATTGCGCGCGCCCTGCCTGCGGCGTTCGGCGCGGTTGGGTCCGGGAGCTTTCGACAGCGGTTCCTCGACCCCGAACATCCACCATCCATAGGCCGCGATCACGCCCAGGATCACGAACACGGCGACCAGCGTAATCGGCTGTCCTTCGGGAAGGGGCTGCGCGGCTTTGCGAATCGCGGCGAGATCGTAAACCGGCGTCGCTCCGGCGGCAGGCGCCGCGATCTTTTCGGCGCGCGCGTTGCGAAAATAGGCGGTGCCCGTGTTGAGGCTGCCGAAGCCGCCCACTCGCAGCGCCACGGTTACGTCGGCGCCCTGCCCGCCTATTTTCAGGTACAGGCCGATCGGCTGCCATCCGCTGGTCCCCCGTATATCGGCGGACATGATGCCATCCTCCATGATCGAGACCGTGGCGCCAGTCGCCTGCGTGCCGATATTCTCAGTGCGGACCTCCGCCGTGATGTGATACCAGCCCGGCTGGAGCGTGAGCGACTGCATCCAGCGCGCGTCGTTGGCCTTGAGCGCGGCAACCTTGAGCTCACCGGGACCGCCGCCCGACGGATGCGTCCAGTCGTAGCCGAACGCGCCGGGATCGTTAAGCCATGCTTCGGTGCGCCAATCGTCGGGCTGATGTTCCGAGCCCTTGGCGAGGTCTCCGTTGAGGAGCAGGTTTGCATCCGCGCGTGCGAGCGACGGCGGAGCAATGACCGCGATCAGAATCGCGAGGGCAGCCGCGAATCCCGCCGCGAATGAATCCAGGGTGTGGCTTTGCGGATTCATTGCGATCAAATCCAATTCCTAATGGTGCCAGCCTCTTGCAGCCACATCCGCGCGTAATAGCCAGTGCGTTCAATAGGCATTCCAGTCCACACTGGCCAATAGTAAATGAACAGGATAATCGCGGTCGCGCAGAAAAGCGCGCAGACATACCTTCCGGGATACGATGAACCGACCCGCCCCAGGGAAACGTAGTATGCGAGCATCGCGTAACCCGCGAACAGAACCAACACGGCGGGCGCTCCCGAAGCCCATCCCAAACCGAGGACAAACGCTGGAACGAGCGTCACCAGCAGAGCCAGATGCACCCACGGTTCGGCATAGTCATTCCAGCACTGCGCCAATATCCATCCGAGCGCGACATAACCCAGGTACACCGACCCCATGTAATGATAAAGAAACAGGGTGCGGCCGATCGGAACCCAGATGGCCAGGTAACCCAAATAGCCAATCACCAGAAAGCTGCGCTCGAGCCGCGGACGCTCGAACGCATCGACTGCCGTGATCGTGATGGCGGTCAGCGCGCCCCACCATAATATCGGATTTCCTCCGCCCCAGATTGTCTCGACTTTTCCTACTTTTGGAAAATTCTGCCAGTAGGCGATGGGCCGCAACATCATCGGCCAGCTCCACCACTTCGACGAATACGGATGCGTTGCCGTCGAGACGCTCTTTTCGTAGCCGATAATATCTTTGTAGTACTTGAACAGGTCCTGAATTCCGCCCCACCATCCGAGATAGTAATGCGGCAGGAACGTGGCGATATAGAAAATCGACGCGACGCCGCCGGTCAGCAGCACCGCCCCGGTGATACGCCGGTCGCGCCGCGTGAGCGAAGGCTCGGTCGCCAGTATCCAGACCAGGAAACCCATCACGAGCAGGAACGTGATCGCCGGAATCAGGAGCTTGGAGCCAACGCACAGCCCGAGCGCGACTCCCAGCAAAACCAGCAGCCTGCGCCGGGCGGGGACGCCGGGCGTATCGACGATGCGAAACAGGATCAGATAGGACACCGCCGCCAGGGTAAGGTAAACGATATCGATCACGGCAACTCGCGAATCGACCAGGAACATCCCGTCAAGGAGCACCGCGCCGGCGCCGAGCGCGCCCGCCAGCCGCGAGCGCGTCATCCGGCGGCCGAGCAGATAGGTAACTCCAACCAGGATCGTTCCGAGAGACGCATTGCCGACTCGCCAGCTCCACGAATGATCGCCGAATAGCCAGATGCCGAGTGCGGTCACAAGCTTGGCCAGCGGCGGATGCGGATCGAGAAACCGCTCACCGTGGAGATAGTTGCGCGCCTGGCCGACGAAGTGAACCTCGTCGAAGACGATTTCGTTGGGATGCCCCAGATGCCAGAAGCGCGTCACGATCGCGGCGGCGAGCAACGCCGCGACGACGATCGTGTCGAGACCGATCCACGCAAGCGGAGCGCCGCGCGGCTCGACCGGAGCCGCGGCCGGGCGCGGCGGGAAGATGCGATGGAATACCTCGAGTGCGCTCGAGGACTCGCCCGACGCGCCGTCGAGCTTGACCGCGCCGTAATAAATCGACGCGCCCAGAATCAGCACGTTGAACGCCGACGCCGCCATCGCAAGTCCGTCGCGCGAGTCGAGGAACACGACGGTCTGCAGGGTGTGCAGAATATAGGCGAGGTTGAACAGCGTCGTGAGTGAGAGAATCACGAACACCGCCATCATCTCGGTCGATTCGAGAGCGAGCGGGATCGAAAAGACCAGCGCCGGGTAGAGGTAGCGCTCATGCATCCGCGGCGCGACCATGAAAAATCCGAATACGGTGATGAACGCCGCGTACACCATAGTTTGCGCGCTGCGTTTGCGCCATAAAATCCACGCGACAAACCCATAGAGCGGTACGAGCAGGCTCATTCCGAACCCGAACCACGAAATCCCAAGAACGGTTCCGGAATCCTGCTGTCGCAGCCCCCCCAGCAGCGCCATCAGGTTGAACGCGTTAACCGAGGTCTCGTGATAGTAGGCCGCGGTCGAGGTGTAGAGGTCGAGAATCCAGTTCCACGGATGGCCGATCTGAAACGGCGCGATCCCGATGACGAACACCGCGATTCCGACCATCCCGACTTTGACCCATCGCACTACCGGCGTCTCGAGCATCGTCCACCACGCCAGCGGCGGCAGCAGCATCAGACCCTGCGGCTTGACCAGGACCGAGATCGCGGCCATCGCCCATCCGATTTCGTACTGCTCGCCCAAAATCGCGATCACGCTCAGCCACATCGTGAAGGTCAGCACCGAATCGCTCTGTCCCCAAACCACGGTGTCGAACAGCAGCGCGGGATTGAGCGCAACCATCAGCATCGCGGCGTACGCGATCGAGGGGCGCGAGGTGCGGCGCACGAAGGCGAAGATCGTAAACGCAAGAAAAAAATCCGCGACGATCGCCGGGCTCTCGACAATCACGCGCAGCGTATCGCCCGCCGCGTGGGTCAGGCCGGCAACGAGGCCCGCGACCCACAGCGCGTATAGGTAGCCGGGCGGATAATCGAGAAAGTATCCCTGCTGATAAGTGTGCGCCGGGCCGAGATTCGAGATCTGCGACGCCCACGCCTGGTAACTGCCGACATCGGGGCCGAACCCCGGAAAGAACGGCAGCATCGCTGTCTTGATCACCGCCAGCGCGGCCAGCCCGACGAGCGCCGAGTCGAGACCCGCCTCGTGGTCGCCGCGCAACGAGCCAACCGCAAGCGCGAACGCATACGCGACGATCCCGAGCATCACGAGCGCCGAGATTACGCCGATAAGCTTGCCGCTCGGAGCGCCGGCGTCGGCGGGTCCGGCGCCGAGCGTGACGATCGCGAGCGCCGCGAAAGCGATTCGCAGCCACGCCGCATTCGATGCGCCCGCCGCGCGCGTGTTCCCCCAATCCATCAGCGCAAGACCACCAGGTTGCTCAAGATCCGCATCTCGCTCAATGATTTTCGCGCGTGCTCGCGCCGCCCGCTACCATAGCGGAGAGTGAGCGGCGGATGAACAGGGCGCTGGCATGGGGCTTTCCGCGCGTCCTATGATGCCGCAGGCGCAGCGCCGCTCGGGG
Organism: Binataceae bacterium (SeqCode); assembly: GCA_035533435.1. Classification (GTDB taxonomy): domain Bacteria; phylum Desulfobacterota; class Binatia; order Binatales; family Binataceae; genus JBARDN01. The sequence goes on along the minus strand of DATLTX010000247.1, from coordinate 1,389 downwards.
AGGTTCTTGCCGCATGGATTTGATTCACACCGTCTATGAGCCCGCAGGCGCGGGACCGCATCCGACGATTATCGCGATGCACGGATGGGGCGCGAGCGCGCTCGATCTGATCGGTCTGGCGCCATACATCGCCGACGGCAAATTTATGGTCATCTGCCCGCAGGGACCGATTGAAGTTCCCATCGGGCCGACGCGCGGTTACGGATGGTTCCCGATTCGGATGGGCGGGTCGCCGGATCGCGACGCTATCAAGGCCGCGGGCAAGTCCACCGCGCGCTTCGTCGATACCGCGCTCGAGCGCTATCCGGTCGATCGCCGCAAGCTGGTGATCCTGGGTTTCAGCCAGGGCGGATTCATGGCCTACACGCTGGCGATGAGCAATCCTGCCCGCTATGCGGCGCTGATTGCGCTCTCGGCCTGGTTTCCGCCCGACTTGAGCGACGCGGTGACGGATCACGCGGCGCTCGAGCGCTTGCCGACGATGGTTCAGCACGGGCGCGGCGACGAGATGATCGAAATTGCGCGCGCACGGACCTCGGTCGAGAATCTGCGCGAGCTGCGCGTGCCGGTCAATTTTCGCGAATACGACTGCGGCCACGAAATCACGGCCGAGGGGCTCGAGGACCTGAGCAATTTCCTGAACTCGAAAGTAATCGCGTCGATCCTGACCGTATGAGCGAGGAAGCGGAATTTGCGCGGCTTGCCGCGATCGTGCGCGAACTGCGCCAGAAGTGCGCGTGGGATCGTGAGCAGACCCTGGCCGGCTCCTCGCGCCATCTGATCGAGGAAGCCTACGAAGCCGTCGACGCGATCGCGTCTGCCGACGGCGCGGAGATCGGCGAAGAACTCGGCGACCTGATCGTGCAGGCGATTTTCTCGTGCACGCTCGCCGCCGAAACCGGCGCGCCTGATCTTGCACTCGTGCTCAAGCTCGCCGCCGACAAGCTCGTCCGGCGCCATCCGCACATCTACGCCGACGCGAAGGCCGAAAGCACCGCGCAGGTCCTGGTCCAATGGGACAAAATCAAGGCGCAGGAAAAAGCCGGCAAGCAAGGCGCAACCCAATCGGCGATCGCCGACACGGGACGCGCACTGCCCGCCCTGATGCGCGCGGAGAAGCTCGGCGAGAAAGCGCGGCGCCTCGGGATGGACTGGGCCGGCGCGCGCGAGGTGCTGAACAAGGTGCGCGAGGAACTCGACGAGGCCGAGGACGCGCTCGCGCGCGGCGACCTGGCGATGCTGTCCGAGGAACTCGGCGACTTGATGCTCGCGGTCGCCAACGTGCCCCGCTTTATCGGAGCCAACGCCGAGGAAACGCTGCGCCGCGCCTGCGACAAGTTCATCGCAAGGTTCGATTCGCTCGAAGCGCTCGCCGCGGCGCGCAACCTC
>DATLTX010000246.1:0-13127 GCA_035533435.1 Binataceae bacterium (SeqCode) | reverse complement strand
CTATGGAGCAACCTGCACGGCGGTTTCGTAACCGGGCTCGCCGCGCTGGGAATTTTCACAGCGCTAGCCGGCGTCGCCGATTTGCGCGCCGGACGCGGGTTCCGGCGTGGCATCCGGTTGAGCGCAGTGACAACCCTCGCGGCTGCGGCGACACTAGTTACTCCGTACGGAATTGGAACCTGGATTGCGGTGCTGCGCACGCTGTCGCACCCGCCGATGATCAACGAAATCGTCGAATGGGCGCCGCTGCCGGCCGCGATGATCGCCATATGGCACATGCCCGGGCTAGCGCTGCTGTTCGACGTAGTCGTGGTCGTGCTGTTCGCATCCTTCGCAATCGCGCTCGCCGCGGCGCCGCGCGGCGACGATTTTCCGCTTGTCGCGATCGCGACAGTGATGATCGTTGCCGCCATATCGGCGCTGCGCAATGTTCCGCTTGGGATCATCGGATGCGCCGCGCCATTGACCCGTCATCTTGGTCTCGCACTCGGCGCCATCTCAGAGACCGAGCCTAGCGCCGCTGATGCCCGGGCGCGGGTCCGAAGCAGCCCGCTGACTGAAGCGGTGCTGGCGACGCTGGCGCTTCTCCTTGCTTTCAAGATCGGCGTCTTTTCGCGCCAAATGGATATGGAGTTCACATTTCCGACCGGCGCAGTCGCGTTTCTGCGGCAGCATCAGTTGAGCGGAAATATTCTGTGCAAGTTCAGCTGGGATGATTACGTGCTTTACCATTGCTCGCCGGATAGTCATGTCTTTCTCGATACCCGCTACGAAATGATTTATCCGGACCGAATCGCGCTCGAATACGAGGACTTCTATCACGATCGCCCGGATGCCGCGCGAATTCTCGCTTCGTACCCGCACGACTATGTAATGCTTGACCCCGCCGCTCCCGCGAACGCATTGATGGCCTCGTCCAAAGGCTGGAAGTTGATATATCGGGATAATCAGGCACTGCTCTATGCACGCGCAACGTCCCCGGCGGCGGCTTCGCCGGAGGTCCCGGTACTGGCGGTCGCACCGCCTTCGAGGTTCCCGTAAGCCCGAGGGGGGCAATTGAAAACACACTCACAGTCTGCGTCATGCGTCGCATCCGCGCCTCGCGTGGGAGCGGTGATTCGCTATTCTCCCGCGCTGGTGCTGATAGCGATCATGATAATGGACTCGGTTCGGGTCGCGGACCCCGACCTCTATGGGCATCTTCGCTTCGGCCAGCAGATTCTGCAAACCGGCCATATCGCACGCTTCGATCCATACTCGTACTCCATTGCCGGATTGCGATGGACCAGCCACGAATGGCTATCCGAAGTAGTAATTGCATGGTTCTATGCGCATGGCGGAGTAATTGGGCTGAAGCTGATGAAGCTTGGCTGCTCCGCGGCGCTCGTCATGATCCTGTTCGCCGCGATGCGCGAGACCGGGGCTTCGCCGCTGACGCAGTCCGCAATCATGATTGCGGCCAGCATCAGGCTTTCGGCACAGATACAATTCCGGCCACAGATATTCACGTATTTATTGCTGGCCGCACTGCTGATGCTGCTTGCGCGCGACAACTTCCGCGGCCGCGCGATGCTGTGGGCCGCGGTGCCGTTTTTTGCGCTGTGGGCCAATCTGCACGGCGGCTTTGTAGTCGGCGTTGGAGTTATGGGGCTGTATGCGATCGTGCGTGGAGGACAGGAGATTGCGGCGGGGCGCGGCGTAGCGCGGTTTTTCCATCTGGCCGCAATTACCTCGGCGTGTATTGTGTCTACCTTGATCACCCCGTATGGAGCCGGAAGCTGGCTCAGCGTTCTACGTACGATAGGCAATCCCGCGATGCTCGGCGCGATCAACGAATGGCAGCCGCTCATCAGCGCCACGATTGCGGAATATCATGTCGCGCACCTGCCCTTTCTTTACGACATTTCGGTCTTCGGAATCTTTCTCGCAACCGGAGCTGCAATAGCAATTGCTCCTTCGGCCGACGATCTTCCGATGGTCGCTATTGCCGTCGCGCTAATCGCCGCTGCTTTCGTTCAAGTGCGCAACGTTCCGCTCGGGATGATGGCGGCAATGTTACCGCTCGCTCGGCACGCCACGCTCGCGCTCGACTCACGGAAGATATCGCCGCGCGCTGAAGCCACGCCGCGGCGTGCGATTGGGCTTGCGGGGCAGGTGGCCGTTGCGTTGGCGGCGCTCGCGCTCGCGGCGGAAACGGGGCTGTTTTCCAGCACACTTGAATTGACCGAACCATATCCGGCGGGCGCGCTTGCGTTTATGAGCGCACACGGCCTTTCAGGCAATATGTTATGCGAATATTCATGGAACGATTATGTTATTTTTCACGAGTGGCCTCGCGACAAGGTATTTCTCGATAGCCGCTTTGAGATGGTCTATCCGCGAAAGATCATCGAGGCGTACCTCGCCTTCGCGTTCGGACGCGCCGGCGCATTGCAGACTTTGGCTGGCTATCCGAATGACTTCGTTCTGATCGACCCTAAAACCATCGCGGCCGAGGTGATGGCGCGCGCTCCGGGCTGGACGCTCATCTATCGCGATCGGAACTCACTGCTTTACGCGCGCACCGAATCGGCAGCAGCCGGTTTGCCCGGGCTCCCAGTATCCGGCTCGGTACCTACCGGGGAGTTTCCGTGAGATGGGTGCCCGCGATGCCCACGCGCATTCGCTGCTTTACTACTCGCCGATGCTGGTGTTGGTGGCGATAGCTCTCGCTGACACCGTTCGAGTGTCCGATCCGGATTTGTGGGGACATATCACATTTGGCCGCGCGGTTTTGGCGCAGGGTCACCTTGTTCTTCGCGATCCTTATTCGTACTCTGCGCCGGGTTCTCCATGGCTCAATCACGAGTGGCTGACCGAAGTGATACAGGCATTTCTGTTCGACGCTTTCGGCGTGTTCGGACTCAATCTCTGGAAGCTGTTCCTTACCGCGGTGACTATAGTGTTTGTGGCTCTGGCCGAGGGCGAGACTGAAGCGCCATATCTTGCGCAGATTGCGGTACTACTGGTTGGGGCGGTTACGATCGCGCCAGAAATGCAGTTTCGGCCGCAGATGTTTACCTTCGCCCTGTTCGCGATCGTGCTCTTTCTCCTCGCACGAGATACATACCGGCGAGATGGCGCCGTGTGGATTGCGATTCCGATGTTGGCGCTGTGGGCCAACCTGCACGGCGGCTTCATCATGGGAGTTGCCGCGTTGGGAATCTATACAGTCGCATCGGGAGTGGTGAACTGTGTGCGCAGCCGCACCTTCAGGCGAGCTGGCGTTCTGGCGGCTATCACGGTCGCCGCAAGCGCCGCCACCCTTTTGACTCCGTATGGAGTCGGAACCTGGATCGCGGTCGCCCACGCGCTGCTCAATCCGTACACGCGCGTCGCGGTCGCGGACTGGCAGCCCTTTTTCCGCTCATTGGTTGCGGCGAGTCACGAGGGATTTTTGAGGACGCTCTACGAGGCGATGCCTCTGGGTCTTATGGCGGCTTTGGCTATCGCTGTCGCAGTATCGCGTGATTTCGAAGACCTGCCGATGCTCGCGATCGCGACGGTCATGTGCGTTGCGGCGATCGTTGCGATAAGAAATATCCCGATCGCTGTGATTGCGATGGCTGCTCCGCTGGCTCGTCACGGTGCGATCGCGGCGGCGCGGCTGAATCCGACTTCGCGGTCCGAGACGATGCCCGAGGTGCGCGGTGCGAGTCTGATGAATCAGATTGTACTGGGAATTGCCGCGCTCGCGATGCTTATAGGGACGGGCTTTTTCTCGAGGCGGATGACGGCGCGCGAGCGTTATCCGGCCGGTGCGGTCGCTTTCATGCAGTCACACGGCCTACACGGAAATATTCTCGACAATTTCCTGTGGGGCGAATACCTAATCTGGCACTTGTCACCCCGCTCGAAGGTGTTTATCGACGGGCGTTACGACACTGTCTATCCACAAAACATTCTGCTCGCGTTCATGCTATTTCATTTCGACCAGCCGGGCGCCGATGCGATCCTTGCGCGATGGCCGCATGACTATGTGATGCTGCCGCCCGGCGATCTGGCTAATAACGTGATCGCGCGCCATCGCGAGTGGAAGCTCATCTATCGCGACGGCGACACGCTCCTTTACGCGCGCGCCGGTTCGGCCGCCGCCGCGATGCCCGGAGTGCCTTTTGTGGGCGTAAATCCCCCGACCCGGTTTCCCTGATCGATTGCGCTATTGCCGCGGTTCGTCGTTCTCCATGTCATCCTGCATCTGCTCGGGCGCCTGCTCGATAATGGCGCCGGCGCCATTGAGGATCCGCAGGATCTGCATGCCTATCCGCCCGACCGAAACCTTGCGATTAGCCAAAACGATCACGCCAGTGCCGGTTTTTCTGACGAAACCGATATAGCTGAAGAAGCCGGGGGCCGCGCCGTTCTTCCAAATCACGGTCTTATCCGTCCCGCGCATCGAAAGCATCTGCCAGCCAAGTCCGACCGAGGTGCCCGCGCGGCCCCCGCGATGCCATCGCTTCTGCAGATCAGGCAGCAACGCGTCGAGCGGCGTTTTTGTCTGCCCCATGTTGAATGCGAGATAGCGCATCAGGTCGTCCATCGTCGAGCGCAAAGCCCCAGCGCCGTTAAAGGCGGGCCAGGTGACGTTGTCATGCGAACTCGGAAAACCCTCGGGGCTATAGCCTTGCGCCTGCCGCGCCAGTTCCGCGGGGGTCAAATCGATGCGCGTGTCGATCATCCCAAGCGGCGCGCAAATCTCGCGTTCGACGAGGTTCTGGTAATCGTCGCCGCCCGCGCGCATCAGCGCGTGCGCCAGCAGCGCGAATCCCCAGTTCGAGTACTCGAATCGCTCGCCCGGCGCTCGGGTGAGCCGGTATGCGCCCAGCCGCTGGTACATCGCAGCGGTATCAAGATGCCGAACGCCGTGAAGGTTCGGATCCTTTGGCAATCCGGAAGTGTGGGTGGCCAGATCGAGCAGGGTTATCTGGCGTCCGCCGAAGCGCGGAACGGTTACGCCGTCGGGCACATATTTTTGCAGCGGATCGTCATAGCGCAGCACGCCGCGCTGAACATAGAGCGCCAGCAGCATCGCGGTGAAAGTCTTGGTGATCGAGCCGATTTCCCATTCGGTCGTGGCCGTCGGCCGCGAACCGGAGCCAAGCGCCGTCTCACCGAAGGAGCGGATCATCCGATCGTTGCCGGATATGACACCGACCATGATCGCCGGCGCTTCGCCACGCGAGACGGGCGCCGAGGCGATTTCATCGATACGGGCGCGAGTTTCGGCGGCAATCTCGCCGCGGGCCGAAGGCACGGGAGCGAGCGCGATCCAGCCGATGAGCCCGAGCGTGAGAGTTAATGCGGCGGCGCGTGGAATTCGGGGCATACCAGAAGCTAGCGGGCAGGGTGCCGATGATGCAAAAGCGCGCACTGCGGCATCCATTTCGAGCCTGTGGAAAAGCGCGGGCAATGTGGTAGTAAGAAGGTTCGAGGCGCGTTCCCGCAACCGATGTGTGACGCGCGTTGCGCCGAAATCGCTCAATCAATCAAGGAGAGCCCGAATGAAAGCCGCCGTGTTTCATGGCCCCAAACAACCGCTCAGTATCGAGGATGTCGAGGTCGATAAGCCGCAGGATCGCGAAGTCCTGATTCGCACGGTCGCCAGCGGCGTATGCCATAGCGATCTGCACTTCGTCGATGGTCTGTACCCCTACATGGCGCCCGCGGTGCTCGGACATGAAGCCGCCGGAATCGTCGAGGAAGTCGGCCGCCAGGTCACTTACGTCAAGCCGGGCGATCATGTGATTGCCTGCCTGAGCGTTTTCTGCGGCATGTGCGAGCAGTGCATGTCGGGACATCCAAACCGATGCTCGAACAAGGCGGCCACGCAGCGCGACCCGAAAGACAAGCCGCGCCTGTCGCAGAAGGGCAAAACGATCCACCAGTTCCTTGACGTGTCGTCATATTGCGAGCGGATGCTCCTGCACGAGAACGCGATCGTCAAGATCAGCGACGACATCCCGCTCGACCGCGCCGCGCTGGTCGGATGCGGCGTCACCACCGGCGTCGGCGCCGTGCTCAACACCGCCAAGGTCGAGCCGGGCTCGACGGTGGCGGTGTTCGGATGCGGCGGCGTGGGACTCGCGGCAATTCAGGGCGCGCTGATTGCCGGTGCGCGCAAGATTATCGCGGTCGATATGTTCGAAGGGAAGCTCGCGATGGCGAAGCGGATGGGCGCGACCGACACTGTCGATGCGTCGAACAGCGACCCGATCGATGAAATCAAACGGCTGACCGGCGGCGGCGTCGATTACGCCTTCGAGGCGATCGGACTCAAGAAGGCAGCCGAGCAGGCTTTCAATTCGCTCAAGGCGGGCGGCACCGCGACCGTGATCGGCATGATCCCGGTCGGGCAAAAGGTCGAGCTCGACGGCTACATGTTCCTGACCGAGCGCAAGCTGCAGGGCAGCAACATGGGCTCGAACCGCTTCCGGATCGATATGCCCCGCTATCTCGATTTCTACTTGCAGGGACGCCTCAAGCTCGACGAGATGATCAGCCGCCGCGGCAAGCTCGAGGATGTGAACGAAGCGTTCCGTGCGATGAAGGCAGGCGAGGTCGCGCGCACCGTCCTGATGTTCGAGTAACGCGCAGGCCGACTACGACACCAGGAGCAGGAGTAAAATGAAAGCAGCCATATACCACGGTCCCGGCCAGGCGCTCACTATCGAGCAAGTCGAAATTGACAACCCGAAGGAACGCGAAGTTCTTGTCCGCACCGTCGCAAGCGGCGTGTGCCACAGCGACCTGCACTTCGTCGATGGACTCTACATGTGGCCCACGCCGGCGATTCTCGGCCACGAGGCGGCAGGCGTCGTCGAAAAAGTCGGCTCGCAGGTCACCTACCTCAAGCCCGGCGATCACGTGATCGCATGCCTGAGCGTTTTCTGCGGCTACTGCGAGGAATGCATGTCGGGCCATCCCAACCTGTGCTCGAACAAGGCTGCCACCCAGCGCGGCCCGAGCGACAAGCCGCGTCTGTCGCAGAAGGGCAAGATGGTCAATCAGTTCGCGGATCTTTCCGGATACGCCGAACAGATGCTGGTGCACGAGAACGCGCTGGTGAAGGTCGACAATGACCTGCCGCTTGATCGCGCCGCGCTCATCGGATGCGGCGTCATGACCGGCGTTGGCGCTGCGCTGAATACGGCGAAGGTCTCGCCGGGCTCGCAGGTCGCGGTGTTCGGAGCAGGCGGAGTGGGCCTTGCGATCATCCAGGGCGCGCGGGTTGCCGGTGCGCGGATGATCATCGCGGTCGATAAATTCAAGAGCAAGCTCGAACTCGCCAAGAAGCTCGGCGCAACGCACATGGTCGATGCGTCGGCGGGAAACCCGGTCGATCAGATTCGCGCGCTCACCGGCGACGGCGTCGATTACTCCTTCGAAGCGATCGGCCTCAAGGTCGCCGCCGAGCAAGCCTACGAGTCGCTCCGCGCCGGCGGTATCGCGACAATCGTCGGGATGGTGCCGCTCGGGCAGAAGGTCGACGTGGACGGCTTTTCGCTGCTGTTCGAGAAACGCATCCAGGGATGCTTCATGGGGTCGAACCGGTTCCGGATCGACATGCCGCGGATTATCGATCTCTATCGCCAGGGACGAATCGACCTTGACGATATGATCACGCGCCGTGGCAAGCTCGAGGATGTCAACGAGGCCTTCCGCGCGATGAAGGCCGGCGAAGTCGCGCGCACGGTGCTGATGTTCGACTAACGAACTCGCAATACGCAAACACCATGACAGAGCCGGCCGGATTTCCGGCCGGCTCTTTTTTTTGCCGCCGCGAACTTGACTGAAAGCATCCGCGCGCTCAATTTTCAATTATGAAGATATGCGCGCTCGATCATGTTCAGCTTGCGATGCCGCCCGGGCGCGAGTCCGACGCGCGCGCCTTCTATGCCGGCCTGCTCGAAATTCCCGAGTTGCCCAAACCACCGCATCTGGCCGCGCGGGGCGGATGCTGGTTCGAGCGTGGCGCGCTCAAGATTCACCTCGGCGTCGAAAAGGAATTCACGCCGGCGCGCAAAGCGCATCCCGCGCTCGTCGTCGAAGATCTGGCCGCGCTGGCGGGCATTTTACGCGGCGCCGGATGCCGTGTCGTGGAAGACGAACCGCTCGAGGGTTACGCCAGAATCTATGTCGATGATCCGTTCGGGAACCGAATCGAGCTGATGGAACCGCGCCGCTAGACCAGGCGCAGCGCCTTCATCGCGGCTTCGAGTTTCTCGCTCGCGGGCGCCGTCATCGGCACCAGCGGCAAGCGCAGCTCGTTCGCGCATTTGCCCATCAGCGCGAGTGCGTGTTTCAGCGGAATCGGATTGGTCTCGATAAACAGCGCGCGCAGCAGCGGCAGCATCCGATAGTGCAATTCGCGCGCGCGCTGGAAATCGCCGCCAAGCGCCGCGGCCGCAAGATCATGCATCTCGCGCGGGATCGCGTTCGAGGCCGTCGAGATAACGCCCTTCCCGCCCAGCGCCATGATCGGCAGCGTGAGCGCGTCGTCGCCCGAGAGAATCGTCAGGCGATCGCCGCATAGGCGCAGGATGTCCGACACCTGGTCCATCGAGCCGGAGGCTTCTTTGACTCCGACGACATTTTTGATTTCGGCCAGCCGCGCGAAGGTCTCGGGCGCGATGTTCGAGGCGGTGCGGCCGGGGATGTTGTAAACAATCAGCGGCAAATCGACGCTCGCCGCGATCAGTTTGTAATGCCTGAAAATCCCTTCCTGGGTCGGCTTGTTGTAGTAGGGCGAGATCAGCAGCGCACCGTCGGCGCCCATCGCGCGCGCCGACGCCGTGAGGTGAATCGCCTCCGCCGTCGCATTCGAGCCAGTACCCGCAATCACCGGCACGCGCTTGCGCGCCTGCTCGATCGTGATTTTGATCACTCGCTCATGCTCTTCATGCGTGAGCGTGGCCGACTCTCCGGTCGAGCCGCACGGCACCAAGGCGTCGATACCGCTTTGGATCTGCCATTCGACAAGATCACGCAGCGCGGGTTCGTCCACCGCGCCATCGCGAAACGGCGTGATGAGGGCAGTCAGCGCTCCGTTGAACATCTGCGGGTCCTCCGGGCCTAATCCTTGACTGGTATCATCTCGGCGGCGCCGAGATCGATCTCGCCTCTGAACACTTCGACCGCGTTTCCGGTCATGAAGACGCGATTCGCGCCGGCGCCGCTTTCACGCCATTCGATTTCAAGGTTGCCGCCGCGCAATTCGACTGTCGCCTTGCGTTCGGCGCGTCCGGTCAGCACCGCCGCGACCAGCGCGGCGCACGCGCCCGTGCCGCAGGCGAGAGTCTCGCCCGAGCCGCGCTCCCACACGCGCATTTTCAGATGCGTGCGCGAGAGCGGCAGAATAAATTCCGTGTTGACGCGGCGCGGAAAGAACGGATGCGCCTCGAACTGGCGCCCGAGCCGCGCAAAGTCCCACACGTCCATCTTGTGGATTGCGTCGTCGTTTACGAAGACCACGCAGTGCGGATTTCCCATCGACACGGCGGTGATCGTCTCGCGCCGGCCGCCGACCTCGAGCGGATAGCCGATGACTCGGCCATCGGCGGCAACGGGAATCTCGCGGCCCTCGAGAATCGGCTCGCCCATATCCACCGTGGCGCCGACGACAGCGTCCGCTTCGAAACGAAGCTCGATCGTCTTCAGCCCCGCGTCGGTTTCGACAACCATCGGATTCCTGCGCGCGATTCCACGTTCATAGGCAAGCCGCGCGACGCAGCGGATTCCGTTGCCGCACATGTCGCCGCGGCTGCCGTCGGCGTTGTACATCTCCATCCGCACATCGCCAACGCGCGACGGCGCGAGCATGATCAAGCCGTCGCCGCCGATTCCGAAATGCCGATCGGATACGCGCACCGCGAGCGCCGCCGGATCGGCGGGACGCGCCTTCAGCGCAACGACGTAAACGTAGTCGTTGCCGCATCCGTGCATCTTGGTGAATTCGAGCGTCGCCATCGCCTAATCCTGGCGCGTCTTCAACTCGACGATCTTCTCGCCGCGAATCAGATCTTCGAAGCTCTCGCGCTCGCGAATCACGTGCGCGTCCGCGCCATCGACCAGCACCTCGGGCACCCGCGGACGGCTGTTGTAATTCGACGCCATCACGAAGCCGTATGCGCCCGCGCTCATAACCGCCAGCAGATCGCCGGCCGCGGGCTGCGGCATCTCGCGTTCGCGGGCAAAGAAATCTCCGCTCTCGCACACCGGCCCCACCACGTCGGCGACGATCAGCTTGCCGACGTGGCGCCGATCGACCTGCGTGATTGCGTGATACGCTTCGTACAGGACCGGGCGAATCAGATCGTTCATCGCGCCGTCCACGATCACGAACCGCTTCACGTCGGTTTCCTTCATATACAACACGCGCGTTACCAGCACGCCCGCGTTGCCCACCAGCACCCGGCCCGGCTCGCTGATCAACTTGAGTCCGAGCCCGCGGATGGGCCCCAGCATCGCGGCCGCATACTCGGACGGCGGCGGCGGATTTTCCTGGTACGGGATGCCGAGTCCGCCGCCAATATCGAGATACTTGAGCGCCACGCCCGCCGCGCGCAGGTCGGTCACGATGCCCTTGACCTTGCCGGCGGCTTCGGCGAACGGAGCGGTATCGGTTATTTGCGATCCGATATGCGTGCTGAGCCCGACGATCTCGAGGTCTTTCAGGCCGCGCGCCTCGGCGTAGTATTCGCGCACCTGCGAAAGCGGCACGCCAAACTTGGAATCGCGATGCCCGGTCGAGATGTGGGGATGCGTTCCCGGATCAAGATCGGGATTGACGCGCAGACTGACCGGCGCGCGCAGCCGCATCCGTGCGGCAACCTCCGCGATGCGATGCAGCTCGGGGCGCGACTCGACGTTGATCATCAGGATGCCCGCCTCGAGCGCGGCGGTGATCTCCTCGCCGGTTTTGCCCACGCCGGAGAAGACGATCGTGCGCGGATCTGCGCCCGCACGAAGGCATCGCATCAACTCGCCAGCCGACACGATGTCGAACCCCGAACCCATCGAGGCGAAGAGCTTCAGAATACTCAGATTCGACAGCGCCTTCATCGCGTAACAAATCAGATGATCGGTGCCGGCAAACGCCTGGTCGAAAACGCGGAAATGGCGCCGCAGTGTGCGCGCGCTGTAAACGTAAAATGGAGTTCCGACGCGCTTTGCCAAATCGGCCAGCGCAACCTCTTCGGCAAATAGCTGATCGTTTTTGTACTCGAAGTAGTTCATCGCTCTTTTGCGGGAGTTGACGGCCGCCGCCGATGCTCAGACGGTGAACGTCGGTTTTACCACAGCCGCACGCGGCGAATAAACGCCCCGCAAGGCCACCGGCGCCAATTCTCCCGCATCGCGCTATCAGGGCAGCGGCGCGGGAGTCGGAACCACAAAATTCTCAGGATTTGGAGGCGGCGGTGGAATCGACCGCACTACCCTGACTTCATTCGACGGCTGGCTCTTGTAGCCGTCGATCGTCATCGCGATTATCTCGTAACTATAGCTCTGCCCGAGCACCGCACCCTTGTCGAGATAGGTGAACGTACGCTGCTGCTGAAAGCGCGTCTGATCGGTCACCTCGACCCGGCCGATTTCATGGTACGAACTCTGCCCCGACGATCGCATCACCATGAACAAGCCAAGATTGCGCATCGTGGCGCCGCCCTCGTAGCTGTCGGGACGTCCCCAGGTAAGTTTGATCGCGGGCTTTTCGGAGACCGCGTGCAGATCGAGGATCTTTTGCGGACGCGCGTACTGCGGAGGAATTGGCGGCGACTTGACGCCGCATCCCGCCCACCCCGCCGCCGCCGCAAAGGCGACGATGCTTGCGATGATATACGCGCGCATCCGATTGCTCATCGTTTCAACTCTCCGAGCCGCCGCTTGACGGTGCGCGGCGCGGGGCCGCCGGGAACGGTGCGCCGCGCCAATGAATTTTCGACACGCAATATCCCCGCCGCGTCGGCTTTGAACGCGGGCGAGTAGCGCCGCAGATCGCGATGCTGCAAACCCTCGAGCGTTGCGCCTGCCGCCGCGGTCTCGCGTACGATCCGCCCGACGATCTCGTGCGCTTCGCGAAACGCCACCCCGTGCTCGACCAGGTATTCCGCCAGGTCGGTCGCGAGCGCGAAACCTCCCGCCGCCGCGCGCATCGCGGCGCGGTCGAAGCGCAGCGCGGGCCACAGTTTCGCCATCAGCCGCGCAGCGGGCTTAATCGTGTCGAGCGCATCAAAGACGCGCTCCTTGTCTTCCTGCAGGTCGGAATTGTACGCGAGCGGAAGCCCCTTCAGAATCGTGAGCATCGCGACCAGGTCGCCAATCACGCGGCCAGTCTTGCCGCGAATCAGCTCAGCCAGATCGGGATTCTTCTTCTGCGGCATCATCGAGCTGCCGGTCGAGAACTCGTCCGGAATCGCGGCGAACCCGAACTCGCTCGAGGTCCAGAGAATTATCTCTTCGCTCATCCGCGACATATGAACCGCCAGCAGGGCCGCGGCGGACAGAAAATCGACCGCAAAGTCGCGATCCGAAACCGCATCGATGCTGTTGGCTGTGATTCGCGCGAACCCCAGCTCGCGCGCGACCATCGCGCGATCGATAGGCAGCGTGGTCGCGGCCAGTGCTCCCGCGCCCAGCGGCATCACATCGGTGCGCGAGAGAGCTTGCGTGAAGCGTTCGCGATCGCGCGTGAGCATCTCCACGTAAGCGAGCAAATGATGCGCCAGCGAGACCGGCTGGGCCCGCTGCAAGTGCGTATAGCCGGGCATGACGGTTTCGATGTGGCGCCGTGCAAGGCGGATGAGCGCGCTGCGCAACTCGGTGACGATCGCAATCACTTCGCGGAGTTCATCGCGCAGAAAAAGGCGGAAGTCGAGCGCCACCTGATCGTTGCGCGAACGCGCGGTGTGCAGCTTGCGCCCCGCGTCACCGATTTTCACGATCAGCCGGCGCTCAATCGCGAGATGGATATCTTCGTCGGCGATGGCAAATCGAAACCGTCCCGCGTCGATCTCGCGCTCGATTTCCTTGAGTCCGCGCTCGATCGCGCGCGCCTCTCCCGCCCGGATCAAACGCACCTTCGCAAGCAT
>DATLTX010000245.1:0-6088 GCA_035533435.1 Binataceae bacterium (SeqCode) | reverse complement strand
GTGCGGGACGGGGAAGCAGACAGCGACTCGCTGATCGACAGATCAGACGCAGGGAGGATCTTCGCGTCATGATCGAATGCGACGAAATGATGGGGGATTGGTGCGCGAGGTTTTGAATCAGAGATCGGGCACCGGGACTTTTTCGCCGAGGACGATTCGCCCGCGATCGTTGAGCACCCGCGCGGCGAAGATCTGATCGTCGTGTGCGAAAGAGATCCACGTGCCGTCGGCAATGGCGCGTCCGAGGTAGAGCGACTTTTGCTCCATCGTGGTCAGAGCGTCGAGATCGTAAGCCTGATTCCAGGGACCGCGCAGATGCGAGCGGGTCGGCACGATATCCGCCAGATGCGCGAAAGACGCGCCCACGGCGGCGTCGTTGACGACGCATACCTGATGGTCGCGCGTATGTCCGCCGGTGGGGACGGCGGTTACGCCGGCGATAATTTCGGTGGGGCCGTCGATCGCCTCGATCCGGGCGAGGTTGGGCGCGAGGATCTCTTCGGCGTGACGGTAGGCGGCGCGCAACCGTTCATTGCGCGGGTCGCGGGCGATATCGAGCTCGCCCTTTTGCACGAAAATACGCGCCCGCGGAAATGCGGATTCAAACCCGCCCGAGTCGCGCCGCCGCACCAGGCCCCCGGCATGGTCGAAATGCAGATGCGAGCAGATGACGGCGGTGACGTCGCCTAGTTCCATTCCGAGCGCGCGAAGATGGCCGGGAAGCCATCCGTCGCCGTGATCGAAGATTTTTCGCTCGACATCGCTCAGCCGGTTGCCGATTCCGCAATCGACCAGAATCGCGTCGGCGCCGCGCACGATGAGCGGACAGGTCAGGTTGAGCCGGATGCGGTTTTGCGTGTCGGGCGGATGCTCGCGTTTCCAGAGTTCGCGCGGCACGACGCCGAACATGCATCCGCCGTCGTTGCGCCATAACCCGTCGGTCAAAAAAGCGACGGTGAACGATCCGATTTGGATTTTTGGCGGTGTGCTCAATTGGGCACCCTCCTGAATTCGTCGCTATGCATTGCCTCGCACCACGGCTGTCCGCCGAGGTTGCCGAGTTCGTGGTCCTCGCAATACATCGTATCGCCGGTGACGCGGCACGACAGCTCATGGGTTTCATCGATCGCTTCGTGCGCCGAGAACACGAACGGAATCACGCTGGCGCTGTCCGAATGATGCAGCAAAAACCGCATCCGCATCGCGGCGACGCCGTCGGTCGAGAGCAACTCGACGCGCGACCATTCGTCAGACTGATGTCCGTAGAGGCCGGCCTTGAGGCGCAGCGACGAAAAAGTCGGTGCGAAATCTCCGCCCGCCGTGCGCTGATAGCAAAATCGCCCCGAGTCCTGGGTATAGACGCATCCGGTGTGCGCACCGGGCAGGAGATGAACCGGGCCGTCCTGCCGATCGTTTACCAGTTCCCAGCATCCTTTGAACACGCTCGGCAGCTTGAGTTCGCCGCCCTGGCTCGGCGCGGGAATGTTTCCGGACGCGACGGCGGGGTCGACTTGAATCTGATTATCGAGCGCAAGGTCCGGCGCGCCAAGGAAATCGCGCACCTTGCGTTCGGCGTCCTGCTTGCCGAATTCCGTAGCGACCTGCCCCGACAGCATCAGGAAGGCCGGCGCTCCCGACCCGGAGCGATAGACCTTTGCCGTGACGAAAGGCAGGCGATGCGATTTCAGGAAATTGGTGGCGGCGCGCGAGCGCGTGGCATCGAACATCGATTGCGCGGGAAGCGTCAGCGCGCCCGATGGCGAAGGCATCTGCCGTGGGAGGCGCAATTCGTTTTCATTGGCGCCAGTCGGTTGCGCGGTCGGCTGTACGGCGGGTATCGGCACCGAGGACTGTATCGGCGGCGCTCCGATTCCCGACATTGAATTGGCGGCGAGAGCGTTCGCGGGCGGCGGCGAAGCGGCTAAAGGCGCCGAAGCAAGAGGCGCCGCGGCCAGCGGAGATTGCGCCGCAAAATCGCTTTGACCGCGCATCCCGATGAGCACGATCGCGCCGGCCGCGCCGATCGCGAACAGCACGATCAGAATCGTCGCGGTCCGCAGCAGGCCGCGCAATCCGGGATTGCCCGCGTTGCGTTTCATTTCACGATCCCGCCAGCCACAGTCCGCACAACAGCGCGAGCGCGCCCATCGCGACGATCGCTCCATGCCATCTGACGGTCCGCAGGGTGCCGCCGGGAATCGCGGCGACGCGGCCCTTGTCGGCTACGGCGCGGAGCGTCGCGGTGATCCTGAGCGCGCGGCCGAGCGCTAGCGACATCCCGATAAAGAGCACGACCTTTACCGTGAGCATGGTTGTGAACTGTCCGGAGAATTTGAAATCGCGCGCGATCCCCGCAATCGCAAGGTTGATCCCGCCGGTCGCGAGCACAACGGCCGCCGCCGCGATATTGAAGCCGTCGATTTTGGGTGCGGCGCGCAGCGCGAAGTTCACCTGCTCTTCACTGCCCGCCGCGAGCGCCAGTCCCGCGATCACGAAACATACGCACGCCGTGACCCATGCGCCGCCCGCGAGTGCGTGAATCCAGAGAATCGTGCTGCGCAGTTCCATCGCGTGCCGTGGGCGTCATCGCCAAGTCTAGCGCGCCGGGCTATCGCGCAGAAACCGCCGCCGCGCATCCGCTTGGCGCACGGCGCTGCTTTGGGCTAACAAGCATCGAGGACGAATGCCCGCGCGAAGAGGCCGCGTGCCGCGCGGGCGGGAGATACGCCATGTTGAATCCATATATCGACGCCACTGAGCTGCGCGAGTTGATTAACAAACGGGAAATCAAACTGCGCGAAGTCGCCGAGTTCTTCATCGCGCGCGCCGAAGCGCTCAATCCCAGGCTCGGAGCATTCATGACGCTGACGCCCGAGCGCGCGATCGCGGACGCCGACCGGCTGGAAAAAGTTCCCGAAGCCGAGCGCCGCAAATGCCTGATGTTCGGCATCCCGTATTCGATCAAGGACCTCAACTGGACGAAAGACATCCGCACCTCGATGGGCTCGAAGAATTACGAGAACTTCCAGCCGCCCGCCGACGACGAGGTGGTGGTGCGGATGCGCAATCACGGCGGTATTCTGCTCGGCAAGACGGCGACGCCGGAGTTTGGCGCGCGTCCGACGACCGAAGGCGGACTGTGCCCGCCCGCGCGAAATCCGTGGAACCTCGAGCATACCGCCGGCGGCTCCAGCGGCGGCGCCGGCTGCGCGCTGGCGGCGGGTCTGGGCGCGCTGGCGCAAGGCAGCGACGGAGGCGGCTCGATCCGGATTCCCTCGGCGTGTTGCGGCGTGGTGGGACTCAAGCCCTCGCGCGGAAGGGTTACGCTGGCGCCGGTGACTGGAGAGGCGTGGGCGGGGTTCGCAACGACCGGGCCGATGGCGCGCACGGTGCGCGACGTCGCGACGTTCCTGGACGTGATGGCGGGGCATAGCGAGGGCGATCCGTACTGGGCGCCCGATCCTGTCACGGCGTTCCGCTTTGCGGTCGATATCGCGCCGCGTAATTTGAAAATCGCGATGCTCCCGCGCAGCGCTATCACGCGCGGCGACCCCGAATCGGAAGCCGCAACCGAGTCCGCGGCGAAGGTCTTCGAGGAGATGGGCCATCGCGTCGAGCCGGTAAAAATCGATCCCGGTGCGATGCTTCGCGACTCGTGCATGAAGCTTATCGCGGCGGGAGTGGGCTCGGTGCCCGTGCCGAAACCCGAGCTGATGGATCCGGTGGTGCGCGCATTGTGGGAGAGCGGCGGCAAAATCAGCGCCAGCGAGTACATCGCCACGGTAACGCTGATGCACAACACGGCGCGCGAGGTCGTGCGGGCGCTCGGCGCGTACGACGCGATCATCTCGCCCACCCTGGCGCGCCCGGCGGTGAAGCTCGGCACGCTGCCCTCGCGTCCGGACCGGTATCTCGAAGAGCTGCCGGAATGGATTCCCTACACGTTCGCGTTCAACGCGACCGGGCAGCCCGGCTTCTCGATACCCAACGGAAGAAACAAGGCGGGACTGCCGATCGGCTTGCAGATCGTCGGCCGGCCCGCGGACGAAGTCACGATTATTGGGCTCGCGCGCCAGTTCGAGCAGGCGCGGCCCTGGAAGGACGAGCATCCGCCGCTCGACTAAACCGCCGCGCGCGGTCGCGAAACGATCGCGCGGCACATCGAGGAAAGAACAATGATCGATCCATATATCGAGGCATGGGAGCTGCGCGAGCTGGTGCGCAAAAAGGAAATCCGCCCGCGCGAGGTCGCCGAATTTTTTCTTGCGCGAATCGAAAAGCTCAATCCAAAGCTCGGTGCATTCATGACGGTCACGCCCGAGCTTGCGCTCGCCGACGCCGCGAAGCTCGAGAAAACAAGCGCCGCCGACGCGGCCGCGATGCCGCTGTTCGGCGTCGCCTACTCGCTAAAAGATTTGGTCTGGACCAAAGATATCCGCACCACTTTCGGCTCGAAGAATTATGAAAACTGGCACGCGCCGGCCGACGCGGACCTGGCGATCCGGCTGCGCAACTCGGGCGGAATCCTGCTCGGCAAAACCACCACGCCGGAATTTGGCGCGCGTCCGACCACCGAAGGCGGACTCTGCCCGCCCGCGCGCAATCCGTGGAACCTCGAACACACCGCCGGCGGCTCCAGCGGCGGCGCGGGCGCGGCGGTTGCGGCCGGGATGCATCCGATCGCGCAGGGCAGCGACGGGGGCGGCTCGATTCGCATCCCGTCGGCGTGCTGCGGAATCGTCGGAATCAAACCCTCGCGTGGACGGATCACATTTGCGCCTCAATCTGGCGAAGGATGGGGCGGATTTTCGACCACCGGGCCGATGGCGCGCACGGTGCGCGACGCGGCATTGCTGCTCGACGCGATGGCGGGGCATGCGCACGGCGATCCGTACGCGGCGTGGCCGAATGCGCGCCCGTTCCTGGACTCGGTCGCGGCCCGTCCGAAGAATCTGCGCCTCGCGGCGATTTGCGAGACCGCGCTTGGCCCCGTCGATCCGGAAACCCTGGCGGCATTCGAGAAGGCCTGCGCGGCGTTCACCGCGATGGGCCATCGCGTCGAGACGATCAAGCTCGACCCGGGCAAACTGCTGATCGATCACGTGCGCACCGTCGTGATGGCCGGGATCGGCTCGAATCGAATCGAAAATCCCGAGCTGATGGATCCGCTGGTGCGCAGCACCTGGGAATATGGCGGAAAAATCCTCGCCGCCGATTACATCCGCGCGCTCGCGCAAGTGCATAACGTCGGACGCGAGATCGTCCAGCGCCTGATGCCTTACGACGCGCTCCTGACGCCGACCATCACGCGGCCCGCGGTCAAGCTCGGCACGCTCGCGACCAAAGTCGAGACGGCAGGCGCGGAGATCTACGGATGGACCGCGTTCGCGTTTCCGTTCAACGCGACGGGGCAGCCGGCGATTACGCTGCCGAACGGATCGAGCAAAGCCGGATTGCCGATCGGCGTGCAGATCGTCGGACGGCCGTACGATGAAGCCGCGGTGATCGCGCTGGGCGCGGCGTTCGAGGAAGCGCGTCCGTGGAAGGGCAGGCATCCGGCGCTGTGACGCGCCGCGTAGTTGCGTCGCGCCGATCGCTTGCGCATCATTGGCGCGCGGGCGCGGGGCGCCCGCCGATCAAAAATCTCGGAGGAACTTCACGTGGCGCGCGAGATCATTGCGGAACTGGACACGATGGTGGCGAAGCGGAGCCTGCTGAGCCATCCGTTTTATCAGGCGTGGACGGCGGGCGAACTCTCGCGCGAGCGTTTGCAGGAATACTCAGTCCAATACTATCCGCATGTGGCGGCGTTTCCGCGCTATCTCAGTGCGATACATTCGCGATGCGCCGATATCGAGACGCGGCACGCGATTTTGGAAAACCTGATCGAAGAAGAGCGCGGCGCGGATAATCATCCCGAGCTATGGCTGCGTTTCGCCGAGGGTCTGGGCGTCGCGCGCGAGCGCGTGCTCGAAGCGGCGCCGTCGGCGGCTGCGCGCGAGTTGGTGTGCTCCTACGAGCAACTATGCGGCGGCGGTCCGCTCGCGGCGGGACTCGCGGCGATTTACGTGTACGAGTCGCAGATTCC
>DATLTX010000244.1:0-13018 GCA_035533435.1 Binataceae bacterium (SeqCode) | reverse complement strand
ACCGGCATCACTTTTCCGCGCAGCGTGATCTCTCCCGTCATCGCGACGTCGGCCTTGATCGGACGGCCGCTCAGCAGCGACGCCAGCGCCGCCGCCAGCGTCACACCGGCCGAAGGGCCGTCTTTGGGAATCGCGCCAGCCGGAACGTGAATGTGAATGTCGGACTTTTCGAAAAAGTCCGCGGGGATTCCCAGCCGCTCGGCGCGCGAGCGGACGTATGACATCGCGGCTTGCGCCGATTCCTTCATCACGTCACCGAGCGATCCGGTCAGCATCAGGCCCTTCTGCCCCGCCATCCGGGTTGCTTCGATAAACATGATCTCGCCACCGTTGGGTGTCCATGCGAGCCCGGTTGCAACGCCGGTTTCGTTGGTGCGTTCGGCGACCTCTGAGAAAAAGCGCGGCAATCCGAGATAGCGCGTGACATCTTCCGCCGTTACCTGCGTGGGCATCGGCGCGCCTTCAGAAGTGGCGCGCGCGATTTTGCGGAACACGCGGGCGATCTCGCGCTCGAGGTTGCGCAGCCCCGCCTCGCGCGTGTAACTGCGGATAATCTCCGCGATAGCGCCGCGCGTGAACTCGATCTTCGAGTCGCCGAGTCCGTTTTCCTCGAGCTGCTTGCGAATCAGGTGGCGCTCGGCAATTTGCAGCTTTTCTTCCTCGGTGTAACCCGGCAGCTCGAGCACTTCCATCCTGTCCCGCAGCGCGGGCGGAATCGGGTCGAGCATATTCGCCGTGGTCAGGAACAGCACCTTGGACAAATCAAACGGCACGTCGAGATAATGATCCGAGAACGAATTATTCTGCTCCGGATCGAGCACCTCGAGCAGCGCCGAGGCGGGGTCGCCCCGGAAATCCATCCCGAGCTTGTCCACTTCATCGAGAATAAAGAGCGGATTATTCGAGCCCGCGTTGCGCAGCCCCTGGATGATCCTGCCGGGCAGCGATCCGATGTAAGTGCGGCGATGACCGCGAATCTCGGCTTCGTCGCGGATGCCGCCGAGCGACAGGCGCACGAACTTGCGTCCGAGCGCGCGCGCAATCGATTTGCCCAGCGAAGTTTTGCCGGTTCCCGGCGGCCCGACGAAGCACAGGATGGGACCCTTGGTGTCTTTCTTGAGCTTGCGCACCGCAAGGAATTCGAGGATGCGCTCCTTGATCTTGTCGAGGTCGTAATGATCCTCGTCGAGCACCTTGCGCGCGTTGCCGATATCGAGGTTATCCTCGGTCGAGACGCTCCACGGCAGGCTCACCAGCCAATCGATATAGGTGCGGACGACGGTATGCTCGGCCGACTCGGGCGGGATCATGCGCAGGCGTTCGAGTTCCTTGTCGGCGGCCTTGCGCGCGTCGGGAGGCATCTTGGCCTCCTCGATCTTCTTTTCGAGCTCGTCGATTTCGCTGGTGCGCGCGTCGCCTTCGCCGAGTTCCTTCTGGATCGCCTTGAGCTGCTGGCGCAGATAGTACTCGCGTTGATTCTTGTTGAGCTCGGTCTGGACCTGCGACTGGATCTTGTGGCCGAGTTCGAGCAGTTCGATCTCGCGGCTTAAGATCGCAATCAGCTTTTCGAGCCGCGCGCGCACGTCAATCGTGCCGAGCAGATCCTGCGATTCCTCGACCGCGATCTTCAGGTACGACGCGACCATGTCGGCCAGCCGCCCCGAATCGCGCACCTGCATCGCCATCACCTGCAACTCATCGGGCAGGTACGGCACCAGCGATACGAACTTCGAGAACTGGCTCACCAGATGCGCGTGCAGCGCTTCGATCTCTTTGTCCGGCGTTCCCTGGTCGATTACGCGGGTCGCGCGTGCGATAAAGTACGGCTCGGACTGGGTGAACTCCGTCAGCTCGATCCGCGCGATTCCCTGCACCAGCACCCGAACGCTCTGGTCCGGGTACCGCAGCATCTTGAGGATTCGCACCGCTGTCCCATATTGGAACAGGCCGTCGGAGCGCGGAGCTTCTTCTTCGGGATTTTTCTGGGCGGCAAGCGCGATTATCTTCTGCGCCTGTCCGACGTCCTCGATAAGCTTAAGCGAAGACGCGCGAGAGACCAGAAACGGATGAATCTGGTTTGGAAAAATTACGATACCGCGCAGCGGCAGTACCGCGAGCACATCGGGGATCTCGACCTTGCTCAGGTCTTCCTCGATATCAAAGCGCTTTTCCCCTTTGGGTTTATCCGCCATAGGACGATTGAAACCTCATTCGGAGGGAACGCCACAGCCCGTCACTTCCACCCAATCCACGATTTACCGTAGTATATGGATGCCGGCCTGACAAGGTAACCTCCGCCATTTGAAGGTAACCACGTTCGATGCCCGGCGCCACTGGCGAGGTAATCTTGTCCAAACCCCGGTTCGAAAAACTTTTCAGTCCCGAAGAAGCGAATCATCTAATTCCGCGGCTCGAGATCATCATGCGCGACTTGCAGCTGATGGCGAATTACGTCCGCACGCGGATCAACGAACTCGCGGCGGAAGATCCCGATCTCCTGAACCATACGCTGCCCGAGATCGTCGAGCTTCATCCCGACCTCGACTCGCCGAGCACCCGGATGGCGGAAGCTGTCGAGCAGGTCGAGGAGTTGGGATGCTTTCTCAAAGATATCGATCAGGGACTGGTCGATTTCCCATTCGACAACGGCGAAGAAGTGGTCTTCCTGTGCTGGCAATTCGGCGAGCAGAGCGTGATCGCCTGGCACCCGATTGACGACGGCTTCGCCGGGCGCCGTCCGCTGCCCGGCGCACCCAAACCGTGGCTGAATTGAAGCGCCGGGGTCCGCGCCGGAGAACGCGCGGCGGAAAATATCAATCATGATTGCACTGTTCGTTTATCTTCTCGCGATTTCATGCTGGCTTGGCGGAATCGTGTTCTTTTCCTTCTTCACCGCACCGGCGATTTTCACCCAGCTTCCCATCGCGGAGGCCGGCAAGGTCGTGCACACGATCTTTCCGCGCTACTACGCGCTGGGGTATATCGCCGGGACGATCGCGCTCGCCCTGTCGATCTACTTCACCGCGGTGCGCGAGCCGCGCCTATGGTGGGGCGCAAGCGTAGCCGCGCTTGCGCTCGCACTGGGACTCACGTTTTACGCGGGCGCGATCGTGCGTCCCCGGGTCGATACGATTCGCTCCGTCTCCGAAGAACAGAACCCCGACCCCGCACGCAAGGCGGAGTTCGATCACCTGCATCGTCTTTCGGTCTATCTAAATGGCGCGGTCCTTTTGCTCGATCTTGCCGCGCTGGCCGCAACCGCCGAGGCGCTGGGTCGCCGTGGCTGACCCGCGCTACAAGGCCGTCGTCCTGGACCTTTTTGATACGCTGGTGACGTGGAATCCCGCGCTGCTGCCGATTGCGGCATGGCGCGGACGCGAGTTCCGCAGCACCACGCCGCGGTTGTTTCCGATTCTGGAAGAGTCGCTCGGCGCGCGCTTCGACCGCGAGGCGTTCATGGACGCGCACGCCAAGGTGTATGAGGAAATCTTCGCCGCGCGCTCGCGCGATGAGGTCGAGATTTCGTGCCTGGACCGCTTCACCCGCACACTCGGGCGCCTTGGCGTCGAGCCCGCCGTTGCCGGGCCGCTTGCCGAGCGGCTGCGCCGCACCCACATGGCGTGCGTGCGCGAAGTCACCGCGGCGCCCGCGCCGCGGCTCGAGGCGGTGCGCAGACTGCACCAGCATTACCGGCTCGGCCTGCTCTCGAACTTCGACGACGCCGCGACCGGCCACGAGATCATGCACGACACCGGAATCCGCGCGCTGTTCGACGTGGTCGTGATCTCCGCCGAGCT
The DNA here is from genome assembly GCA_035533435.1 of Binataceae bacterium (SeqCode). Lineage (GTDB taxonomy): Bacteria > Desulfobacterota > Binatia > Binatales > Binataceae > JBARDN01. Next base: position 9,221 of record DATLTX010000244.1, on the reverse strand, counting down.
GGGCCTGCGCAAACCGCATCGCGATATCTTCCGCCACACGCTCGACGCGCTGGCGCTGGGGCCCGCGGAGATTTTGTTCGTCGGCGACACCCCGCACGAAGACGTGCTGGGCGCCAAGCGGATGGGCATTCACGTCGCGTGGATCAACAAGCATCAGAAACCGTTACCCGAGGGAATCGGCGCGCCCGAGATCGAAATCGGCGACCTTGCCGAACTGCCGGATCGTCTCGGATGCTGACGCGGCGTTGAATCGCGATGCTGCCGAAAGAGCGCAAAGCGTTTTTCGATTCGATTGAACGCGCGCCGTTCGCCGCGATGCTTTCGTTGCGCATCGAATCGGCGGAGAACGGAATCGCGGTCGCGCGGATGCCGTTTCGCCCCGCGATCCTGAACGACGGCGGTGCTTCGGCGCCCGTCCATGGCGGTGCGATCGCGGCGCTGGCCGATTTCGCGGCGTGCGCTGCGGTATGGAGTCTCGCGCACACCACGCGCAGCGCGACGGTCGCGATGGCGATAAACTTCACCGGTCCGGCGATCAAGAGCGACCTTGTCGCCCGCGCAGCGGTCAAACGCGCCGGCAAGCGGATCGCGAGTATCGCGGTCGAAATTCGAGACCGCGCCGACGCGCTCATCGCCGACGCGCTGGTCACCTACAAGATCTCGTGAGCCGCGGCGGATGCGATGTCGCTGTCACCAATAATTGAAGAAATCCGCCGCGCCGGCGCGCCCTATGGACTCAATCTCGTCGCCGCCGCCGCGGTCGAGCTCTATGACGCCGCCGTCACCGCGCCATATCGCGCCAGCGCGATTGCTCCCGATTCGCGCACGATTGTCGTGATCGGCAATGGCGGCGGAGATTTGTGGGCCGCGCTCAAGCGCCACGCCGACGCGCATCCTGGATGGTTCGAACGGGCCAATCCGCTCGACGACTTCACGCGCGAAATCGTCGAGCGCGAAATCGCGCCCGCCGCGCGCATCGGCGGCGCAAACGCGCGCGTCGTTTATCCGTTCATGAACGACAGTGCGCCGCTGAATTTTATCGAGCTGGGAAAAGTTGCGGGGCTTGCCGGACCGAGCATCCTGGGCGTCGTCGTGCATCCGGTGTACGGCCCGTGGATCGCGTTTCGCGCCGCGATTCTGATCGATCGGGTGATCGTCGCGCCGGGCGCGGCCGCCGCGTTCGATCCCTGCCCGTCATGCAACGTGCGCAGTTGCATCCCCGCGTGCCCGGTGGGAGCGGTCGCGTATCCAGCGGGATGGGACATCCCCATGTGCCTGACGCATCGCGTCGAAGACGAGCCCGAATGCGCGCCGCGATGCCACGCGCGCGCAGGATGCGTGCTCGGCCCTGCGTATCGCTACCCCGACGAGGAACTCGCCTATCATCAGATGCGCGCTCTGCGCGCGATGCGCCCGTGGTACGAGCAACACGTCAGGCGGAAATGAAACGATACCCAACCGGCCACAAAGACACGAAGGCACAAAGATGAAGGGGTTTGATTCAATCCCGGCCGAGACCGAGCAGATTGCGACAGCGATAGTCGATTCGGCATATTTGGTGCATCGGACTCTTGGCCCCGGACTGCTGGAGTCAGTCTATGAGGCATGCTTGGCTCACGAGATCTCCCTTCGCGCGATACCCATTCGGTCTCAGGTCTCGCTGCCGGTTCAATACAAAGACCTCCGGCTGGAAAGCGCGCTGCGATTGGATCTGCTCGTCGCAGACAAAGTGATCGTAGAACTCAAGGCTGTCGAACGAATGCTTCCGCTGTACGAGTCGCAGCTTCTGACCTACCTGAAGTTGTCAGGACTCCGACTCGGCCTGCTGATCAATTTCGACGTGCCCGCGATCAAAACCGGAATCAGGCGAATCGTGCTCTGAGCACGATTTGCCCTTTGTGCCTTGGTGTCTTAGTGGCCGCCTGGTGTCTTGGTGTTCTTTCTTATCCGAGTTTGCGCGCGACTTCTTTTGCGAAGTAGGTCAGGATCAAGTCCGCTCCGGCCCGGCGGATGCTGGTCAGCACTTCCAGCACCGCGCGCTCTTCGTCGATCCAGCCGTTGATTCCCGCCGCCCTGATCATCGAGTACTCGCCCGAGACGTTGTAAGCGGCGACCGGCACGTTGAACGCCTGCTTCACGCGCCAGATCAGATCGAGGTACGGCAGCGCGGGCTTGACCATCACGATATCGGCGCCCTCTTCGAGATCGAGTGCAACCTCGCGCAGAGCTTCGTCGCCGTTGGGTGGATCCATCTGATAGGAGCGGCGATCGCCGAACTGCGGCGCCGAATCGGCGGCGTCGCGAAACGGCCCATAGAAAGCCGACGCGAACTTGGCCGAGTACGCCATAATCGCAACCTGCGCGAACCCGTTTTCATCCAGGGCGCGGCGAATCGCGCCGACGCGCCCGTCCATCATGTCCGACGGCGCGACGATATCGGCGCCAGCGCGCGCGTGCGAAAGCGCCTCGCGCGCCAGCAGCTCGAGCGTCGCGTCGTTATCGACGTCGCCGCCCGCGACCACTCCGCAATGTCCGTGATCGGTGTACTCGCACATGCATACGTCGGTGATCACGGCGAGTTCAGGGACGCGTTGCTTGATTTCGCGAATCGCGCGCTGCACTTCGCCGTCATCGTTCCACGCTTCGCTGCCTTGCGCGTCCTTGCGCTCGGGAATCCCGAATAAAATCACCGCGGGCACGCCAGCCGCGAAGATCTCGCGCGCCTCGGCGACGATATTGTCCACCGACATCTGCGCGACGCCCGGCATCGAGGGGACCGGCCGCTTGACCCCGCGGCCCGGGCATACGAATAGCGGCTGGATCAGGTTGTCGGCGCACAGGCGCGTCTGGCGCACCATGCGGCGCAGGGTTTCAGTGCGGCGCAGACGCCTGGGACGATTTTTCGGAAATGCCATCTTTAAGCTGACCCCGCTTGCGAACCAAGCCGATGGATTATATCGCGCCTGCGTGTCTTAAGAAGCCCCGCGCGCTCGCGGGTTAGCCGCTCTTTCGTAGTGCGCGCGAATCGCCGCGAGCAGCGCGTCGGCGGTATAGTCGGCGGGCTGGACGACTACCTTGAACCCGTGCTCGACGGCGGTCGCCGCTGTGATCGGACCGATCACGGCCGCGGCGAGCCCGCGCGCGGCGTCGCCGATAAGCTCGCAAAAGTTCTCGACCGTGCTCGAGCTGGTAAAGGCGACCAGATCGATCTCACCAGCCATCGCGCGAATCCGATCCGCCTGCCGCGCGGCAGGCTTGACGGTGCGATATGCGGGGGCGACCTCGACTATGCGCGCGCCGTGTTCGAGCAGAATTTTCGGCAGAATCTCGCGCGCGACCTGCGCACGCGGAATCAGGATGCTCGCGCCGCGGATTCGGCGCGCACCGATTGCGGGAATAATCGCCTCGGCACGGTACTCGGTCGGCACCGCCGCCACGCGCAGCGCGTAGCTGCCGAGCGCGCGCTCGGTGGCGGGGCCGATCGCGCACAGCCGTGCGCGTCCGAGCTGCCTCAAGTCGTGGCCGAGTGCGCGCAACCGGGCGACAAAGCACTCGACTCCGGTTGCGCTGGTGAAGATAACCCAGTCGAATTTTTCGAGCCTGCCGATCGCGCCGTCCAGAGCCGCATAGCTCGACGGCGGCGCGATCGCGATAGTGGGAAACTCGATCGCGTCGGCGCCGAGCGCGCGCAGCTCGCTCGCGAACGACGCGGCCTGCGCGCGCGAACGCGTTACGACGATCCGCCGCCCAAACAGCGGCAGCTTTTCGAACCATCCGAGTTCTTCGCGCAGCGCCGCGCACTCGCCCACCACCACTACCGCCGGCGCTCCGAGTTTCGCGCGCTCGCATTGGGCGGCAAGCGTTCCAAGCGTTGCGAGCACGGTCTTTTGCGCGGCGGTCGTGGCCCACTGCACAGCGGCGGCCGGAGTCCTGGCGGCCAGACCCGCCGCGGCGAGCCGCGCCAGGACCGTCCGCATCCGCGCCGACGCCATCAGGATGACAATCGTTCCGCGATTTTTTGCCGCGCGCGCCAGATTGGTCCACGCGACCGACGACAGCGCCGCCTTGGACTCGTCCTCGTGGCCGGTGACGATTGCGACGAACGAGCCAAAGCGGCGATGCGTCAGCGGAATACCGGCAAATGCGGGCGCCGCGATCGCGGACGTGATGCCCGGAACGATCTCGAATCTCACGCCCGCCTTGAACAGCGCCTGCGCTTCCTCCCCGCCGCGGCCGAAGATGAAAGGATCGCCGCCCTTGAGCCGCACGACGCGATACCCTTTACGCGCGCGCTCGATAAGCATCCTGTTGATCTCGGCCTGGTCGACAATCTCCCCGCCGCCGCTTTTCTTGCCCGCGTAAATCAGTTCGGCGCCGTCGGCGGCAAGCTCGAGCAGTTCAGGATTGACCAGGTTGTCGTAAAAGACCGCGTCGGCGCGCGCCAGGCATCGCGCGCCGCGCACGGTTATCAGGTCTGGCGCGCCGGGCCCGGCGCCAACCAGATAGACGGTTCCGCCGCGCGCACTCCCGCGCTCACTCATCGCCGATGAGCCCCTTCGCCCCGCGCGCCAGCATCCGCTCGGCAAGCCGCACTCCAGCCGCCTCGGCGCTTTGCGAATGATCGGCGCCATCGGTGGCGAGCGGTTCGTCGAGCGAGTCCGAAAGCTCGCTCGCGCCGTCAAGCGAGAACAGCATCGCGCGTATCGCAAGGCGGCCCGCGTCAAGCGTCGCCCTGACTCCGACGGGCGTCACGCACGACGCGCCGAGCGTCGCCAAAAACGCTCGCTCGGCGGCGGTCTCGAGGCGCGCGCGCCGATCGTCGAGCGCCGCGAGCGCCTGGGCGAGTTCGCGGGAATCGACTTGCGCGCGAGTCTCGATCGCGAGTGCGCCCTGCCCTCCGGCCGGAATAAAATCGCGCTCGTCGAGTATCGCAAATTTAACTTCCCCCGCGCGCCCGAGGCGGTTGAGCCCGGCTGCGGCGATAATGATAGCGTCGAGGCTGTGCTCGGCGACTTTCTTAAGACGCGTATCGACATTGCCGCGCAGCGGCAGAATTTCGAGCGCGCGGTTTTTGCGCAGCGCCTGAAACCGCCGCCGCATCGAGGACGTTCCCACCCGCGCCCCCGCCGCCAGCGCGGAAATATCCGCGCCCGCCGCCGACACCAGGATGTCGCGCGCCTCCTCGCGCTGCGGTACGGACGCGAGCGCAAACCCCGGCGGCATCCGCGCGGGCAGATCCTTCATCGAATGTACCGCGAGATCTATCGCACCGCCGGCCAGCGCCTGCTCGAGTTCCCGGATGAAGAGTCCCTTGCCGCCAACGCGCGCAAGCGAGGCATGCGTGAGCTTGTCGCCGCTGGTGCGAATCGGAACGATTTCGAGCGCCACGCCCGGCATGATCGCCGCCAGCCGCGTCTTGACGTATTCGGCCTGCACCATCGCAAGCGCGCTTGGACGCGAGCCGATCCTGACGCTCAAGGTCATCGGCGCCCCGGCCTATCGCTCGAACTCATCTTCTTCGTCGCCGTCGCCGCCGCCGAGCGCTTCGAGCTCCGCGCTGGCGCTGGAAATGTCACCGCACAGAAGTTTGCGCGCAACCTCGGCCGCGTAGGCGCCCTCGGGCGTGTTGACGCCGCTGGTGCGCAGGCCCTGCAAAATCCGATGCAGCAGCTTGTTGGTCAGGCCGCGGGTCAGCACCTCGACGCGCTCCCGTTCGGCGGGATCGAGCGCGGAGAGCCAGCCGCGATGCCGCCCGAGTTCGAGATCGCGCAGGCGGTCGATACTGTAGCGGATATCCTTGATGGTCGGCACGAGGTCGAGCCCGTTCATCCAGCGCCAGAAGGCGTCGAGCTCGAGCTCGACGATCTCTTCGGCCTTTTCGGCTTCGCGCTCGCGTTCGCCGCGCGACTTGTGCACGACCTGGGCTAGATCGTCGATATCGTAGAGATAGACGTTCTCGAGCGAATTCATCCGCTCGTCGAAATTGCGCGGCACGCCGAGATCGATCAGGAAGATCGGCTTGTAGCGCCGCTCCTTGATGATCGCCTCGAATTCGTCGGACGCGATTACCGGCCGCGTCACCGCGACCGAACCGATCACGACGTCGGCGATCTTGAGATACGGCTTGTAGTTGTCGAACGGGACCGCGGTGCCGCCCAGCTCGCGCGCAAGCGCAACCGCGTGGTCGAAGGTGCGCGAGGTGATTATGAGCGATTCGATTCCGAGCGCGCGCAACTGGCGCGCGGTCAACTCGGCCATCTTGCCCGCCCCCATCAGCATCACGGTCTTGTCGGCCAGCGAGTCGAAGATTTTTCCCGCCAGCGCCACCGCCGCCGAGCTGACCGAGACCGAGCCGTGTCCGATTAGAGTTGCCTTGCGGACCCGCTTGGCGACCGAGAAGCCTTTGTGGAAAGCGCGATGCAGCACAAGGCCGACCGTGCCCGCCTGCGCAGCGTTCGCGTACGCGAGCTTCACCTGGCCTAAAATCTGCGGCTCTCCGACCACCATCGAGTCCAGGCTCGCGGCGACCCGGAACAGATGACGCGCGCCGTCGCGGCCGTCAAGCTTGTAGAGCGCGTCGGCAAACGCCTCGAGCGCGACGCCGCGATCCGCGGCGACCCACTCGGCGCACTCTTCGAGCGCGCGCGCCGGATCCGCCGCGACGCCGATAATCTCGACCCGGTTGCAGGTCGAGAGAATTGCCGCCTCGCTGACTTGTCCGGCGCGGTTCTTAAGGCGCGCGAGCGCGGGCGCGATATCGCTATCGGCAAAGGCCAGCCGCTCGCGCACCGCGACCGCGGCGGTGCGATGGTTGACGCCGAGTATGAATACCGTCTGCTCCATCGCTATCCGAACCAGCCTCCGTGCTTGCCCGGATCGATCAGCGACACACCGACAAAAGTTCCGACCAGCACAAGGAATACGCCAATCGTAAGCGCCGCGACGCGCCGCCCGCGCCATCCCACCGTCAGGCGCGATTCGAGCAGCCCGGCGTAAAGAATCCAGATCACCAGCGACCACGACTCGACCGGCTCCCACGACCAGAAATGGCCCCAAGTCGCATCGGCCCATATCGCGCCGGTCACGATCGCAAGGCTCAGCAGCGCGAAACCCCACTCGAGCAGCGAATAGTTTATCCGGTCAAGCTTCTCAAGGCTCGGCAGCCGCTCCGACGGCGGACCCAGCGGACGCTTGGCCTTGAGCCGCGACTCATACGCCAGATAGACCAGGCTCACGCTCGATGCCAACACGAACATCGAGAAGCCCAGAATCGCCAGCGTGACGTGAATCGGAAGCCATACGCTTTGCAGCGCCGCCGGCAGCACGATTCGGGCCCCCTTCATGAGGATTGTCGAAGCGCCCAGCGCGAGCGCCACTACAGCGGCGGTGTATGCCCCGATCACCGCCATCTGCAGCCTGACGATCAGCACCATCCCGGCCAGCGCGGTCAGCCACGCGAAGAACGACAACGCCTGCGCGAAATTCGCGACCGGGATATTGCCGGCCTGCAGGCCGCGCGTCGCCAGATCGAAGGCGTGAAAAATCACCCCCGCGCCAAGCAGGATTGTCGCCCATCCGGGCGCGCGCGAGTTTACCGCGACTCGGCCGACGATAAAAATCGACGCCGAAAGCGCGTAGCAAACCAGTGCGGGACCGAGCCACAGCGTTTCCATCTTAATCAGCCGCCGCGCGAGGCCTCGTGCGGCGCCGAACAAAACCAGTCTCGCTTATTGTCGCCCGCATCCCGCGCGAGCGTATCAAGGCCCGCCGCAAGATGCGCAGTCAGCAGCCGCTCGACACCGGCGCGGTCGCCGGCGCGCAGCCGCGCGGCGAGATCCGACGCCGCCAGCGCCGCAAGCTTTGCCCCGCGCGAGGCGAGATCCGGATCGTTCGCGCGCAGATAGCGGCGCGCCGCGCGCATCAGCCCCAGCGCCGCCGCGTATTCCCATCCGAAGCGTTCTTCGAGCTCGCGCCGAATCCGCGCCGCCGTGGCGGGACTGGCGCCCGAGGTCGATACCGCAATCTGCAAGTCACCGCGCCGCACAACCGCCGGCGCGATAAAATCGCACAGCTCAGGCTGGTCGGCGACGTTGAGCATCACGCCCAGCGCGCGCGCCTCGGCTGCGATCTCGCGATGAGCGGCAGGGTCGTCGGTCGCGGCGATTGCGAAATCGAATCCGCGCAGGTCGCCGCGCGTCCATCCGCGCGCGCGATAAGTAATCGTCCCCGCCGCGGCCATCGCGGCCAGCGGCGCAACGAGCGCCGGGCTGATCACCGTGACGGGCGCGCCCGCCTCGATTAACTGGGCGACCTTGCGCGCGGCGATTTCGCCGCCGCCGATCACCACGCATCGGCGCCCTTCCATCGCAAGAAATATCGGCAGATAACCCATCGAATCACGATTACTCTAGTACACGCGGGAAATCCTAGACAGTCCCGCTTCCCGGCTCGCTCTGAGCGCCCGCCAACGCGTCGGGCGAGAGATGCCGCTTTGCCGGCTCTGCGCCCATTTCGCCATCGCCACCGGCCGCGTATTGACGGCGTCGATGCGCGCGCCGAAAATCTGGCTCGCAGCCGGAGCGCCATCGTGACCTCACCATTCTCTCATTCCTCTTTCCGCGCGATAAATCAGACCCGCGGCACCGTCGTGTGCGAGTATCTGGAGGACGCGGGCGGACTTGCCGGGCAAAGCCGCGGGCTGCTCGGGCGCGAACGCCTCGAAGCCGGCCACGGGATGCTCTTCGACAACGGCAGGTTTACGCCGTTCATGTGGATGCACATGTTCTTCATGAAATTCGCGATCGACATCGTATTTCTCGGCCGCGGCGGACGGGTCCTGAAGATCAGCCGCGAGCTGCGTCCATGGCGAGTCTCCGCGATGGTCTTCGGCGCGCGGCGCGCACTCGAACTCGAAGCGGGCGCGGCGGCGGCGAGCGGAACGCGGGTCGGCGACATAATCGCTATCGAATCGGCGATCGAATCGCGCAACGCCTGAGCGCGGCGCGCGATTCAATTTGCATCAAGGCCGCGCGAATCGGCTATGCTCGCGCGGTATGGAAACCGCGGACATTGCCGCCTCCGTCGCCGAGCCGTGGCACTTCGAGAAGCTGACCCTCAAGTCGGGCCTGAACATGAGGATCGCGCGCGCCGGCGCCGGTGCGGGACCGATGGTCGTGATGCTGCATGGCTTTCCGGAATGCTGGTACTCGTGGCGGCATCAG
>DATLTX010000243.1:0-2723 GCA_035533435.1 Binataceae bacterium (SeqCode) | reverse complement strand
ATATTATAGTGCAGGCCGCGCGATTCATCGCGCGCCATCGCGGAGCGCACGATCAACTCGGCGAGCGTAACCAGGTTCCTCAGCTCGATCAGATCCGAATCGATCAGGTGATCCCAATAGTAGCTGTGAATCTCTTCTTTCAATAATTCGATTCGCCGGAGCGCCCGCTCGAGGCGCCGGTCGCTGCGCACGATCCCGACGTAGTTCCACATCAGGCGGCGAATTTCGTCCCAGCTCTGGGTGATGAGTACGCGCTCCTCGCTGCGAATGGCGCGGCCGGGATCCCATTCCGGGAACTCCGGCGGCATCCCACCCGCACCGGCGATCATCCGGATCGCGGCGGCCGCCGCGCGGCGGCCCATCACGGCCGCTTCGAGCAGCGAGTTCGAGGCGAGCCGATTTGCGCCGTGCAGGCCGGTCATCGCGACTTCGCCGGCCGCGTACAGGCGCGGAATCGCGGTGGCGGCCTCGAGGTCGGTCATCACGCCGCCGCACATGTAGTGCGCGGCGGGAACCACCGGAATCGGACCTTTGGTGAGATCGAATCCGTAGCTGAGGCATCGCTGATAGATGTTCGGGAAGCGCGCGCGGATGAACGCGGCGTCGCGATGGCTCAGATCCAGGTAAACGCAATCGAGGCCGTGGCGCTTCATCTCGGAATCGATCGCGCGCGCGACGATATCGCGCGGCGCGAGTTCCGCGTCCGCGGTGTAGTTCTTCATGAACGGCGTGCCGTCGGGGCGTTTCAGGATCGCGCCCTCGCCGCGCAGGGCTTCCGAGATCAGGAATGATTTGGCTGCGGGATGAAACAGGCAGGTCGGATGAAACTGATAGAACTCGAGGTTCGCGACCGGCGCTCCCGCCCGATAGGCCATCGCGACGCCGTCGCCCGATGCGACATCGGGGTTGGTCGTGTAGAGATAGACCTTGCCCGCGCCGCCGGTGGCCAGGAGCGTCGCGCGCGCGAGAATTTTCCTGATCGTGCCGGTGGTTTTGTCGTACGCATACACGCCCCAGCACGATCCGGGGCGTCCGCCCGAAGAGCTTTCGACCAGCAGATTGATTGCGACGTGATTTTCGAGCGTGCGGATATTGGCGCGCGCGCGTGCGGCCTCGGTGAGCGCGCGCATGATTTCCTGTCCGGTCAGGTCCTGCGCGTGCAGGACCCGGCGATGACTATGCCCGCCCTCGCGGCCGAGGTCGTATTCATCTTCGCCACCGTGTTCGATTCGCGTAAACCGGGTGCCGAAGCGAATCAGGTCGCGAACCACGGCGGGACCGTCGCGCACGATACTCTCGACCGCGGCGGCGTCGCATAGCCCAGCGCCCGCGCGCAGGGTGTCGGCGACGTGCGACTCGAAGGAGTCATCGACGCTCCACACGCTGGCGATTCCGCCCTGCGCATAGTTGGTGTTGGCCTCGGTGCTGCCGGCCTTGGTGAGGACGGTGACCGATCCGGACTCGGAGGCCGCAAGGGCGAACATCAGGCCCGCGATTCCGCCGCCGATTACGAGATAGTCGCTGCTGAACTGACGCTGCATCAGGGGTTCCAAGCCACGCGAATCGAAGCGGGGCGCGCTGCGTGGGTATCACGCGACGCTACGTTAGGCGAGGTTTAGCAGTCAATACGGTTCGCGACGAAGTGAATTGCCCCGTTTTGAGGATTGCCCTATCCTCAAGCAGGAGCCTCGCCGCGCGCGGGCTGCGGGTCAAGCCGTGGAACTCACGACACCCAATCTGCTGACACTATTTCGAATCGCGACCGTTCCGGTCCTGGTGTGGCTGCTGACTTTCACCGGGCCGATACCGTCGGCGATCGCGGCGGCGGTGTTCTTCCTTGCAACGATCACGGATTTCTTCGACGGCTACCTGGCGCGCAGCTACGACTCGGTCACCGCGCTTGGAAAGTTTCTCGATCCGATGGCTGACAAGCTGGTCGTGACCGCGGTGCTGATAATGTTGTGCGCGATGCCGCGGGAGCCGCACGTGCCGGGCTGGATTGTGGCGGTGCTGGTCGCGCGCGAGTTTGCGGTGACGGGACTGCGCGCGGTCGCGGCGGCCGAGGGGATGGTGCTGGCGGCCGAGGAACTTGGAAAATACAAGATGTCGCTGCAGGCGATCGCGATTCACGGCTTGCTGATCAATTACACGTACTTCCACGTGGACTGTTTCGCGTTCGGGATGTTCGTGCTGTGGATCTCGCTGGTGGTGAGCGTATGGTCGGGCGCGGATTATTACATCAAGGTGCTGCGTGCGCTGCGCCCGCGCGCAGTGGCGGCCTCGGCCAAACGCGCGGCGGGTTGATTGACACGGCGGCGCGCGACCGATAAACGATTAAATCCGGCCTTCAAGAAAACGGCGAGCGGGTGTAGCTCAGTTGGTAGAGCGTGTGCTTGCCAAGCACAAGGTCGTCGGTTCGAAACCGATCACCCGCTCCATTCAAAAAATCGGACTAAATCAACAGCTTAGCGAGCTTTGCCGACTCTCGAATGCGTTAAGCAGAGCGACGCGGGCTTCACGGCGCCCAAAACCGCGAGACTACCAGGAATCAAGATCGTAGTTGCGCGCCAGAAATTAAGTTCGGAGTCCAGCACGGATCAGCCAAGCGATCCAATGCCTGGTCGACCGAATTGGGCAACGCCAGGCCTATAGAATGTCTCTGCCGCGCACCGATTGCCGTGGGCGGTTGAAGTGCTTGCCTTCACTTGTTCAATGTTGAAAGA
>DATLTX010000242.1:0-6689 GCA_035533435.1 Binataceae bacterium (SeqCode) | reverse complement strand
GTGCAGGTCACGCTGCCGAAGGTCAAGGCCGAGGCGCTAGCGGGCAAGGAAGAGCAATTCGTGGTCTCGATCACGCGCGCCAACGAAATTTATCTGAACGATACAAAGCTCAGCCCGGGCGATTTGACCGACAAGCTCGCGGCGATTTCGCGCGAGCGTCCCGACCGCGAGGTATTTATCCGCGCCGACGAACAGGTCCCCTACGGCGAAGTGATTCGCACGATGGCGGCGATCAAGGCGGCGGGAATCGAGAACGTCGGGATGGTCACCGAGATGCCGGCCGGCGCGGGCGCGGATTCGGAGGCGGACAAACACGACCGTGGCAAGCCCGCCCCATAACGGCGGCGACGGGCAATCGCGCGCGGGCTACATAGCGGCCATCGTGGTGGCCGCGCTCGGTCACGCCGCGGTGCTCGCGTTTGCGATTTTCATTGCGCCGCGGCTCTTCATTTCGCCCGACCAGCCCGCACCCGCGTACACGGTCAAGATCGTCGATAATATACCGGCCGGCGATCTGGGGACGCATCTGCCGCGCCTGGCGCCGCGCAAATCCACCCACGAAGCCAAGGCCGAACCTCCCAAACCGGAAGAAGCCAAGCCGCCCGAGCCAAAACTCGCGCCCGAAGACGACAAGAACGCGATCGCGCTCAACACCAGGAAGCTCGAACCCACGCCTACCGCGACTCCCGAGCCCACGGTCGAACCCACGCCCGAGCCGAGCGAAGCCGCACCCACGCCGACACGCACCGCGCGCCAGCGCCGCACGCCGCGCCCGACGCCGACTCCCGCGGCAGCCAAGGCGCGCAACCGGCGTGAGCACCAGCCGCACGAAACGGCGGTGATGGTCGCGAAGACGGAGCCGACGCCGAGCGTCAGCGCGCGGATGCAAAAAATCCGCGAGCAGCTTATGAAGCAGCATCTGGCGGCGCTGGCCAGAAATCCCGACGAAAGCGGCGATGAAGACGCCGCCGCTCCCGTTACCGGCGGTCCTTTCGGAGGCGGTCCCGTGGCGGCCAGCGGTGCGCGCGCCGGCGTTGGCTACGGAGTCGGACCGGGCAACGGCAGCGCCGGTATTCAACAAGACCCGGAATTTCTGCTCTACTATGCGACGGTACAGGATAAGATTAAGAAGGCGTGGAACTTTACCAGCGGATCGTCGGACCTGACCGCGATCGTCGATTACGCGATCGGTCCCGACGGAACGCTGACCGGAGTGAAGATCGCGAAGAGCTCGAATGACGCCGCGTTCGATGATTCTGTGATGCGCGCAATCCGGCGCGCGGCGCCGTTTGCGCCGCCACCGGAAAAGTATCGCGACCAGTGGGCGGCCGGGGTCGAGGCGACCTTCAGACTCGGCGATCTGAAGTCATAGTCCGGGGACGCGGAGATCGGTAGTCTTGATGGAGGTGCGGATGGTGCGGCGGATTCGAATATTCCCAGTTCATTTTCAGTCCATCGGGTTGCGATGATGAAAAAACTGCTCCCGATCTTTGCCGCGGCGCTGTTCGCGGCCGCGATCAGCGTGGCGCCGTCCGCCGACGCGCAGATCAAGATGAATATCGTGGGCCCCGGCTCGCAGCTTTCATCGATCGCGGTTTCGGGGCTGAAGAGTCTTTCCGGCGACGACAACCATCAGGTATCCGGCGCGTTCGTCGCGATCGTCACACGCGACCTCGAGCTGTCGGGCTATTTCAGGATCATCTCGGCGCACGCCTATATCGAAGATCCGCAGCAATCGGGTTACGAGCTGGGGCAATTCAATTTCGCCGACTGGCGATCGATCAACGCCGATTTCCTGGTCAAAGGCGCGGTGACGATCAAAGGGCCGAACGTGCAGTTGACCGCGCTGCTCTACGACGTTGCGCAGCAGCGGCGCATGATGGGCAAGAACTTCACCGGCGCGATCGGCGACGTGCCGCGGATGGCGCGCCGCTTCGCCGACGCGATCCTCGAGGCGGCCACCGGCCAGCAGGGTCCGTTCGATTCGCGCCTCGCCTTCGTCTCGACCGGCGGCGCACGCTTCAAGGAAATTTATACGCAGACGATCGACGGCGAGGAACTCTTCCGGCGCACCGATAATCCGACGATCAACCTGTTCCCGTCGTTCGACAAGAGCGCGCACGACCTGCTTTACCTCTCGTACAAGAGCGGCGAGCCCGCACTTTATCTGGCCGACCTGAAAGCAAGGACCGAGACCAAAATCACGAGTCCGCATGGCATGGTGATCGGCGGCCAGATTTCTCCCGACGGCCAGCAAATCGCGGCGGCGGTCGAACATGGCGGCGCGACGAACCTTTATCTGCTCGATCGCAACGGCTCCGAGCTTCGCGAACTGACCCATACCAGCGGAATCAACGTCAGCCCCGCGTTCTCGGCCGACGGCGCGACGATTGCCTTCACCTCGGATCGCTCGGGGACACCGCAGATTTACCTGATGCCGCTGGCGGGCGGCGCGGTGCGGCGCCTGACCTACAAGGGCACCTACAATACGACCCCGGCGTTTTCGCCCAAGGGCGATCGGATCGCCTACCAGAGCCGCTCGGGCGGCCGTTTCGATATCTTCGTAATCCCCACGGCGGGCGGAGAGCCGACCGAGGTAACTGACGGCGTGGGCTCGAACGAATCGCCCGCGTGGTCGCCCGACGGACGCTACCTGGCGTTCAGCTCGACTCGCGCCGGGCGCGCGCGGATCTATCTACTGATGGTGCAGAGCGGCAAAATCATTTCTGCTTTGACGGAGGGCAAGGGTAATGACACTTCTCCAGCGTGGTCGTGGTGGTTGGGTGAATAAGGGCAGAACTGCCCTGGCGATGGGCGCGCTAGTCGTGCTGGGCGTCATGTTCGCGGCGGGATGCTCGTCGAAGGCCAAGCAGGTTCCCGGCGCGGGCGCGGGCGGCTCACCGGTTGGCGAAAACGGGATCGGCGGCAATACGAATTCGCTCACCGACTTCAAGAATGGAACGATGGGCGGGACCGGCGGACCGCTGAGCGACATCCATTTCGGATACAACACATATAACATCGAGCCGCAGGACGGATCGGTGCTGAAGGCCAACGCCTCGTGGCTCGAGTCTCATGCCACTACCCGCGTGCAGGTCGAGGGACATTGCGATGAGCGCGGGTCCGAGGAATACAACATCGCGCTCGGCGCCAAACGCGCGCAATCGGCCAAAGATTACCTGGTGACGCTGGGCATCCCGTCGAGCCGCATCTCGACGATCAGCTACGGCAAAGAGCTGCCGCTATGCCAGGAACATGACGAAAGCTGCTGGTCGCAAAACCGGCGCGATCACTTTGTCGTCCAGCAATAGGAGCTAAACTCGTGCGCGTGCGCCTATTCGACACCGTTTTTCCCGTGCGCCAATCCATCGGCGCGCATTCGATCGGCCGGATCGCCGCGCTCGCGCTGGCGACGGCAGGCCTGTTCGTCGCGGGATGCACCAGCCAGGCCGACATGCAGCAGCTCAACCAGAATCAGTTCACGCTGCGCGGAATGATCGCGAGCGA
The DNA here is from genome assembly GCA_035533435.1 of Binataceae bacterium (SeqCode). Lineage (GTDB taxonomy): Bacteria > Desulfobacterota > Binatia > Binatales > Binataceae > JBARDN01. The sequence goes on along the minus strand of DATLTX010000242.1, from coordinate 3,182 downwards.
TCGCCAGCAGATCGACGCGCTCGGCCAGCAGGTCCGCCAATTGCGCGATCAGGTGACCGAGATTCAGCACGGCGGCGCCGCCTCGGGCAGCAGCGATCAGCTTTCGCAGGCCAACGATCGGATCGCCAAGCTTCAATCCGAAGTCAGCGCGCTGCAGGCCGGGATGGCTGCGCAACCGGGCGCGCCCGCGGTTGGCACAGCGCCGGGCGCAAGCACGATCGCTCCCGGTGGAGCACCCGGCCCAGGTGGCGAGACGGCATCGGCCGCGCCGGTCTTTCCGGCGCCGACCTGGCCCGATGAACTCGACCAGGAAATCTCGAACGCCGAGAGCTCGAAGGATGCGGGCGTCAAGATCTACCGGGTCGGGTTGAAGGCGATGAAGGATGCGAAATATCCGCTCGCGGTCGCGAACTTCACCCGCTTGCAGCATCAGTACCCGAAGTCGCCGCTGGTCGAGCCGGCGGACTACTTCGCCGCCAACGCGCTCTACGAAACCGGCAAGTACGATCAGGCGATCTTGCAGTTCAACGATCTCGTGATGCGCTATCCCAAGGGCCGCTTTGCCGCGCAAGCGCTGCTGCGCCAGGCCGAAGCGTTCGTCAAGATGAATGACCGGATCGACGCGCGCCTGACCCTGCAGAAGCTCCAGTCGGATCACGACGGAACCCCGCAGGCGGCCGCGGCCAAGACGATGATGGCGAGCCTGGTCAGCGAATGACGCATCCGCGGCTGCGGGTGCGCGCGAATCGGCGATGGAAATAATCCGCGATCTCGACGCGATGGCGCGTCATGCGTACCCAGTCGTGACGCCGGGCAATTTCGACGGCGTCCATCTGGGGCATCGCGCGATTCTCAAAGCCGCGATCGACCGCGCGCGCGCCGCAGGTGGCACCGCGTTCGCCCTGACCTACGATCCCCTGCCCGCCAAGTTGCTGGTTCCCGATCGCGCGCCGCGGCTCATCCTGGTGCCGGAAGACAAGCTCGAGTTGCTCAGGCTTTCAGGCCTCGACGGCGTGATCGTCGTCGAGTTCACGCGCGCGCTGAGTATGATCGAGCCGCGCGACTTCGTGCGCGACTACTTTCTTGGCCGAATCGGCGCCCGCGAGGTGGTTATTGGCCATAGCGTGAACTTCGGCCACAACCGCGCCGGCAACGCCTCCGTGATGGTCGAGCTGGGGCGCGAGTTCGGCTTCGACACGACGGTCGTCGGGCCGGTGAAAGTCGCTGGAATCGAAGTGAGCTCGACCAAGGTGCGCGAATTGATCACCGCGGGTGACGCGCGCGCCGCCGCCAAACTGCTCGGCCGCTATCATTTTCTGCACGGGCGCGTCGTGCGTGGACGCGAGCGCGGACGTACGATCGGTTTTCCGACCGCGAATCTCGAAAACGAAACCGAATGTCTTCCGCCCGACGGCGTCTATGCGACGCGAGTGATTCTCGCCGACGGCGCATTCGGTTCGATTACTAATATCGGGATGCGCCCGACGTTCGGCGAGACCGCCCGATCGATCGAGGCGCACATCTTCGACTTCAATCGCGACATTTACGGCCAGCGCATCAAGCTCGAGCTGATCGAGCGAATCCGCCCCGAGAAGAAATTCGCCTCCGCCGACGCGCTCAAGCATCAGATCGCGCTCGACCTCGCCCGCGCCAAGGAAATCCTCGCCAGCGCCTGACTCCGGACCCCTCTCCCTGAAAGGGAGAGGGACCAGAACAATTATCCGGCGGCGCGGGCGGGCTCGATCCAATCCTGAGCCAGGCGGTCGGCCCATTCGGGAATCCGCGCGGCTTCCATCGGCGGACTCGAGAGAATCACGACCTCCTGCACGCCCGCGTCGCGATAGCGCTTCATGTCGTCGCCGGTGATCTTCTTCGTGTACGGCGAAACGATGTACTCGATCGCGCGCGGGTCGCGGCCGCGCTCGCGCATCAGCGATTGCAGCTTCGCGATTTTCTCCTTCGCGTCGCCGGGATCGCAGTTGAAGCCGAACCATCCGTCGCCGTAGTCGGCGACGCGCCTTAGCGCCGGCGTGCTCTCGCCGCCGAACATGACAGGCAGCTTCGCGCCGCGCGCGGGCTTGGGAAAGCTCTGCGCGGCGTCGAAGTTGACGAACTCGCCGTGATAGCTCGCCGCGCCGTCGCTCCATAGCGCGCGCATCGCATTGATATATTCGCGGGTGCGCTGCGCGCGGCGCTCGAACGGAATTCCGAGCGCGGCAAATTCTTCGGCCGACCATCCGATTCCAACTCCAAAGACGAAGCGTCCGCCAGCCAGCCGGTCGAGCGTCGCCGCCTGCTTCGCCAGCACGACGGGATTATGCTCGGGCACCAGACAGATTCCGGTCGCGAGGCGGATTTTGCTGGTGGCAGCGGCGGCGAAGGTCAGCGCGAGGAACGGATCGAGCCAATCGGCGCTGCCCGGCAGCGGAAAATTTCCCTCGGCCGAGTACGGATACTTCGAGTCCTGGCGATCGAAAAGCACCACATGCTCTCCGACCCACAAGGTCGCGAACCCGACCCGCTCGGCGTGCGCCGCGGCGGCGCGGATAATCTCCGGATGAGCCGCGGTTCCGATCCCGATTGAAAACAATCCAACCTTCATCGCGTTACTCCCTGATCGATCGTCAGCGCGGCTTTACGAACTTGAGCATGAAGCGATCGGTCTGCCCGCGTTTCTTGAAGATGAACCAGGTGCGGTCGTCCTCCGGATGCCTGAGCGCGGCGGACGATCCCGCTAGCTCGAAGCCCGACTTCTCGACTTCGCTGATGACGAAATTCTCGTCGATACGATGCAGTGTCGCCGTGTCGCGAGCGCCCGAGCCCGCCTGCGCGCTGTGATCGACGATTCCGTAAACCCCGCCGGGCTTGAGCGCGGTGAAAATCTGCTGATTGATCTTCGCGCGATCCATTTTAAGCCCCACCATGTCGTGATAATTCAGATTGACGAGCACCGCGTCGAGGGTTCCCGGCGCAACCGGCAGCAGGTCGGGCGCGTCGAAGGGCTTGTCAACTTCGACCACGTTCTTGAGCCGCTTGATCCGCGCGTGCCAATCGTCGGCGGCCTTCTGGTACTTCGGCGGAATCGGGCCGTTCTGCGAATAGACTTTTCCTTCCGGACCGACCACGTGCGAGAGCAGCTCGGTCGTCCATCCTCCGGCCGCCCAGATATCCGCGACCTTCAT
>DATLTX010000241.1:0-16078 GCA_035533435.1 Binataceae bacterium (SeqCode) | reverse complement strand
AGATCGGCAAACTGCCACGCCAAATCGGGATGCCCCGAATAGATCAGGCTCAGCATGTCGGCCCAAAACTCACTCGGTATTTTCGCATCAGGCCAGACCCGGTACGGATCGTCGTAGTTCGCCGCCATCGCATCGACGCGCGTGTTGTTGGCCTTGCTCTGGAGAATCTCCGGGCTGGTCTCTGGCTGGCGCATCAGGTCGTCCGCGACCCTCCATCCGCCGTCGCGATATTCGAGAATCACCAGCGGCGCGGGAGACTCGGCGAAGTCGCTGTGCCATCCGGCGAACGTCCAATCGTGAAGCACGATCTGCACACCGTCATTGGGTTTCAGGCGCACAAAGTGCGGACTTTGATGGTCGTCTTCGTGCAACTGGATTTTTCCGAGCGAGCGGAATTTCGGCTCGAGCTCGAACATGTAAAAAGTCAGGCAGCAGTCCGCACCGCCGCTGTATCCGGTCACGACCAGCGCGGGATGCCCGTCGCCGGTAAGATCGCGCCCCGGCGCGAGGAATTTTTCATCGGGATCGTCAGGTGCGAGCGCGCCCACGCGCAGCGCCGCGTCGCATATCGGGCGGCTCGTGTACTCGAGATGGTACCCGCGCTTGATTTCGAAGTACGCGCCGCCGCATCCGCGATCGTCGCGATAGATCGATACGTCGTAGGCGAGCACCTGGGTTTCGGATTCGAGCGTCGGCCCCGACGGCCGCGGTGTCGCGGCGGGATGCGCATGATGCCGCTGGCGCGCGTACGCGGTCGCGCTCGCGAGCAAGATCGCGGCGACGAGCAGAATCGACGCGCGACCGATCGCGCGTGCAAGGCGGAAGAAGGGCCGCTTGGATTCAGTCATTCTGCCCGGTCCCTCGGACCCTATGTGCGAGAGATAAATGGCGCTCAGCCGTTCGAGTCGTCGTCGCCTGAAAAGGTCGGCACGGCGACGCAATCGCGATAGCGTGTTACACGAATTCACTGCGGCAATCTGCCGTGAGACGAACAGTCGCTTCAAATCGAGCACGGCGACCGCCAAGCATTATGCCTGCTCGCGCAAAAAATCGGAACTCCCCGCGCAGGTGAAGAGGCTGTCGGGTTTCTCCCAAACGCTCAATTGTTGTCATCCTGAGCCGTAGGCGAAGGATCTCCGCGGAGCCTGTCCTGAGAGTTTGTGATCTTTTTGAAAGCCTGGTGGCGGCGGAACTCTCCGTCAGACAAATTCCTCAAGCGCTCGATCCACTTATGTCATTCCCGCGTGTGGCTGCCGCGCGAGGAATCCCGGATTCCGAATAAACTCACAAACTCTGCGCTCCTGGGCCGCCTCGTCACCAAAATCGAGATTAGGGATCTGCCCTTCGCCGAGGGGCGGCGCGTAGCTACCGGTGTACTCCAGTCGCAATCAGGACGGTGTGGTGATTTGCAGCCTCAAAAAACAATGGCAGACTTGGTTCCAGCATTAGCCCAAAGAGGCAGGAAGGACCTGTGAAGATCCGAGCAATCAAACTTCCCAAGAGTGAGCGGTTCGCCTGTACAAAGCATCACGTACGGAAGGCCTTTAGCTCGGACCGTCTCGATTCGGTGGATTTTGGTTCGCCCGATCGTTATTTCACTCAAAAGCCTTGGGTCACGAGATTTCTGAGAGATGGGCGGCCCTTCTATATGCCGCGCCTGCACCTTAACGGATTGGTGGTCGCAGCCCTTACTGTCAGGCGATCGCGCCACCCAATGCTAGAGCGCATGCCGTCTTTTACCTGGCTCCGTCTTTATGCAGTCCCAAGTGACCAGTACTCCGATGAGGCCGTAAGCGACTTCAGCGACAGTGTTCTTCGTGAAATGCAAACCTGGTTACACGCGCAATTGGCAAAAACTGAGACGACGAGAGTCGGGCTTGACGAAGATCTAGTGGTGGAATGGAACGGCACGGCACACGCCACGCACCGTCTCAAGTATATAATCAAGAGATGACAGTGTATGTGAAATAGGGATCCTACCGATGCGTTTTGACTGGTGGTCAGAGTCAATAGTTAGGACGAGTATCATGGAGGCGGTCGAAGGCACACACCAAGGAGAATCTTCGTTGTCGTGCCATTGGGGTAGCCCGGTAGGAATAACCCGTGAGTCGAGTCCGAGGCAGCTCCCGACGAATCACGATCGTGACGGGCGCGCGCATGGCGGCCGCGCGAAAGGAACCTGAACTGTTGCGCCGACGCGAACCTGCCCATGCCAGCAAACCCGCGTCCGTCATTTCGCGCCCCAGGCGAGAAATCCCGAGGCGTTCGGGCACCCACCTGCGCGTTGCATATGAGCCAACGCGCAAGAACGGGATTCCTCGCCTATGGCTCGGAATGACGGTCGGAGGTTCCGGGAATGAAAACCGTGGGGGCAGCGGCAACTTGGACGCGCGAAATCCGTAGCCGCGCCGCCACTCGCGCCGCTATAGTCGCGGGACACGGGAGAAGCACAGCATGGAATTCGGAACCCTGATCTTCACCAAACCCGACCGCGTCGCGCACGACGTGCAACACGCCGAAGCGCGCGGATTCAGCCACGCATGGATTCCCGATTCGCACATGATTTGGGGCGACACTTACGCGTGCATGGCGATAGCCGCGGTCAGCACCAAACGAATCAAGCTCGGCACCGGAGTCGCCGTGGCGTCGAATCGGATTGCGCCGGTCACCGCACATTCGATCGCGACTATCAATCAACTCGCCCCCGGCCGCACGATTTTAGGCTTCGGCACGGGGCACACCGGACGCCGGGTGATGGGCCTGCCGCCGGTGCGGCACGAGGATTTTCGCGAGCAGGTCCGCGTGATTCACGATCTGCTCGAAAGCGGCGAGGCGAATTACCGCACCGAGGGTCTCGAGCGCAAGATCCGCTTTCTGCATCGCGACCGCCGCTTCATCAACCTGGACGATAAGATTCCGTTTTACGTCGCTGCCAACGGACCCAAGACGCTGGCGCTGGCTGGCGAGTTTGGCGACGGCATTATCACCACCGGCGTCGCCACGCCCGAACGCGTCGCCGCGGTGCGCAAGCACGCGCAGGCGGGAGCGTCGGCGGTGGGACGCGACGCATCGAAGCTGCCAATCGTCTCGCTGACCCACGTATGCGTTCTCAAGCCGGGCGAAGCAATCGACTCGCCGCGGGTGAAGGCGATGACGGGGCATTGGGTGATGGCCTCGATGCACGCAATCGTGGCGGGATACGCGAGTCCAAATTCGCTGCCGCCTGCGGCGCGCAAAGCCTATGACGCGTACGCCGCACACGTCGCGAGCTTGAAGACGCCCGCGGCCGAGCGCTACCTCGACGTTCATATCGGGCATTGCTCGTTCGTCGCGCCGGACGAGAAGCAGTTCGTGACCGCCGAGACGATCGCGGCGACGACGATCGTCGGTCCACGCGAGGCGGTGCTCGAGCAGATCCGCGCGCTCGATCATGCCGGACTGAGCCAGATTTTTCTCAATCCGCCGATGGACGGGTTCGACGAATGTCTCGACGACATCTCGCGCGACCTGATCGAAAGATTGTGAAACGCCGATGCGCTGAGCGCGCGGTTGCCGGTTGACGATTCGGGTCTTAGACTCGCGCTATGACGATGGGCAAGGAGATTGCGCGGGCGCGCCGGCTCGGCCTCGTGCACTACGCGCAATACCGGACGCTGCGGCTGCGCAACCGCTTCTTCAAGGTGGCCAACCTGATCGGCCCGGAGCATCACGAATGTCCATGTTGCGGATGGAGCGGGATGCGCTTTCTCGATTATGTCCGTGAGAATGCGACAGTCGAAGCGTCGGTGTGCCCGCGATGCCGCAGTCACGCGCGCCATCGCGCGCTGGTGGTGTATCTCGAAGAACTGCTGCGCGCGCTACCCGACCGCGCGAGAATCCTGCATTTCGCGCCGGAGCGCGCGTTTGATCGCGCGTTCGCGGCGTATCCAAAACATCTTTACGCCGGTGTTGATCTTGGAGCGCGCGCGAAGAGTGCGCGCGCCGATATGACCGCAATCCCGTTTCGCTCCGATTCGTTCGATCTCGTGGTCTCCAGCCACGTACTCGAACACGTCGAGAACGAGCGCGCGGCGCTCGCCGAGATCGCACGGGTGCTGGCGCCGGGAGGACGCGGGCTGATCATGGTTCCGATGGTGCGGGACTGGGAGCGAATGCCCACCGTGGAATTTGGCCGCGCAAACTTTCAGGGTCATTGGCGCCAGTATGGATACGACTTGCCCGATCGGATCGCCGCCAGCGGCCTTCGCTGCGAGATCGTGCAACCCGGACTTAACGCTTCACCGGAATTGCGCAGCCGCTACGGAATCGGCGGCGTTCCGCTGTTCGTCGCGAGCAAACCCGTCTGAACGTGCGCGGGTCGTCGCGACGCCGCCAAGCTAAAATGGGTAATTGATTCCGGAGAAGACGGCGGCGCCTTCGCCGCCCCAGCCAACATCGACGTAGCCGACCACAAAGGGCTCCGCGATTCCGCGAAATCCGACTCCGCCGACTGGATGCAGCGCGCTCCACGCGACCGGATTGTAGCCCATCGAGCGTGCGACGCGGCCCGCCTCCGCGAATGGCGCGACTTCGAGCGTGCCGTGCGTGCCGAAGAGATTCGCGTCGTAAACCCGGGTGCGCACCTCGAAATTCCCGACCGCAAGATTGTTGTCCACGAAGCGGGCGGTGCCGTATCCGCGCAGCGGCTGCTGATCGGCAAGCTCGCTGTCGTCGCCGCCGAGCCGCGCCATCGCCCAAAACGGCATCTCCCCGCCAGCAGGCTGGTATTCCATGAACAGATGACCCGCCAGCGTCACCCGCGAGCCAATCGGGATGTACTGGCGCAGCTCCCCGCCGAAGCGATTGTAAGATATCGAGCTGCCAAGCCTGCGATCGGCGAATCCATAGAAGACCCGGTAGAGTCCGCCATGGCGGGGGATGTCGATCGAGTCGCGCGAGTCGTACTGGAGCATCGGCTGGGTCAGGATCTCGCTGCCGCCGCCAAGCCCCTTCTGATTCGGGAACTCCTTGGTGATGTCGGGCAGGTTGTTGAACGCACCGCGCTGGATCCGGATCCATCGCGGGCGCTCCATGATCGAGAATTGGAGGCGGTCAGTCAGGTTCAGCCCGACAATTCCTTCGGCATAGAGCTGCTGAGTGGTGTAGTTGGACTCGTTGCCGTAAGAGGAATCGTTGCCGACGCCGAAGAAGCGTTCGGTCGGATCGCGCTCGAAGTACAAGCGGCCCTCGAACGAGAACCAGTTCTTGTGGGTTCGTCCGGCCTGATAATCGAGATCAACTTTGCGCGCGATATTCCACGATCCGCCGGCCACCGCGTACCAGTTGACGTCCTCCGACGGGTAGGCGAGGTAGCGAAAGTTGCCGCCGGCGCCAAGCACGGTATTCCAGTTGATGTCGGGCGCCAGGATATTGCGAATTTGATCCTTCGAGTCGGTATCCAGATAGACCGGCAGGACGCCGAGCGTGGTGCCGGCGTTGGGATCGGTCGCGATCTCGGGAACCGGGATGATTGGCCATGAACTCGGATTCGACAAATCGAAGGCGCACACCGGCATCGCCCAAATCAAAGCGGCAAGCGTCGCCGCAATCGCAACCCTGATTCTCATCCGCGACTCAAACCTTCCACAACTCCGGCGTCCGTCGCGCGTCTGGCAAAGACCGCCGCGCGCGAAGCGATGAACAAAAGTGGCAGTCTTGGCGAGCGGGATCAACAGCACCCCCGCACAAAGGAGGGCCGCGCCGAGCCGCGGGCGTCCGGCAAGTTCGGCTTTTCGCCGCCAAGCGAAATGTGCAAGGATTCGGACCGAATGAATCCCGTATCGCGAAACCGGCGCGACTCGCACGGCGCGGGCGCGCACCGGCTCCGTCATCAAGGCGGCGCCGCGCGGCGGGAATAATCCCACGGAGGGTATCCAGATGGCTAAGCTAGATGGCGGCGAACTGATCGCCCGCGTGATGCGGGAGAATCGCGTTCGCTATTGCTTTGCGATTAACGGCGGGCATCTCTTCCCGATCCTCGCCCAACTGCGCGACAACGATATCAAGCTCATCCACATGCGTCACGAGCAGGCCACCGCCTACGCCGCCGACGCATACGCCCGCAGCTCGGGCGAGGTGGGAGTGTGCATGGTCACCGCGGGATGCGGCCTGACCAACGCCGTCACCGGGCTGTGCGTGGCCGGACTGACCAACAGCGCCGTGGTCTGCATCTCGGGGCAGCATCCGAACACCGAAGACCATCTGGGATCGTTCCAGGAGGCTTACGGCTCGGAGGTCGTGAAGAGCTTCTCGAAGTTCACCAAGCGGGTGACCGACTGGAGCTCGATCGAGTTCGACCTGCGCTCGGCCTTTCGCGAGGCGATCTCGCCTCCGCAGGGCGTCGCCCTGTTCGAGATTCCGCAGAACATCCTCTATCACCATGAAGATGAAGCCGGGCAGCGCAAGGGCGCGCGCGGTTTCACGCTCGACGACGTGCGCGGCGCGGGCGACCCGGCCAAGATCGATCGCGCGGTCGAGATGCTGCATGCGGCCGAGCGTCCGGTCATCGCCGGCGGCGACGGGCTGTTCTGGTCGCAGGCGGGCGCCGAGCTGCGCGAGTTCGTCGAGCTGACCGGAATTCCGGTTTACACCCGGCGCGCCGGACAGGGCGCGGTCTCCGAGGAGCATCCGCTGGCGATTCGCGGCGCATGGAAGAAGCCCTTCACCGGGAAGGCCGACGTGGTGCTGGCGGTGGGCTTCCGCTTCTGGAGCGGCGAGCATTTTGGACAGCCGCCCACCTGGACCGACAAGGCCAAGTACATCCAGGTCGATCCGACCCCGACCCGGATCGGATGGCAGGTCAACGCGGATCTGCCGATCGTCGGCGATTGCAAGCTGGTGCTGCGCCAGATGATCGATCGGATCAAGGAACTCAAGCTCGACTTCTCGAAGAACCGGACCTCCGAATGGACCAAAGAAGTGGGAGCGACGCGCGCGCGCTTCGAGGCGCAGATCAAAGAGCAGAACGGCAAGGTCACCGGCAACAAGCCGATTCATCCCGCGCGCCTGTGCGAAGATTTGATCAAGGTGCTCGACAAGAACGCGACCACGATCATCGACAGCTTCACGCTCTCGGGATGGATGAGCCGCGCGTTCACCTGCCGCTTTATGGGACAGGTGGTTGACGCGGGTCCGCTGGCGCCCGTCGGTCACGGCGTCGGGATGGGCATCGGCGCGCAGCTTGCGCGGCCGGGACAGCAGGTAGTGGTGATCGAGGGCGACGGCGGACTCGGGATCGGCGGCTTCGACATGGAAACCGCGGCGCGCTACAAGCTGCCGATCGTCACCGTGCTGTGGAACAACAGCTCGTGGGGTCCGAACTTCGATCAGATGCCGGGACTCAAGGGCAAGACCGATCCGTTCAACATGCTCAAGGATATCCGCTACGACAAAATCTTCGCCGAGATGGGCTGCCACGGCGAGCAGGTCGAGACGGCGGAGCAGATCATTCCGGCGCTCGAGCGCGCGTTCAAGTCGGGCAAGCCCGCGCTGATCAACGTGATTGGCGACACCAGCGTCGGCAACGCGACGCTCGGCGGAAACCTGCTCGGATCGACCGGCTCGAAGGGCTGATCGTCCGCGAGATCAATATCGCAACTGAGCCGCGGGAGGCGTCACGCGCCTCTCGCGGCTTTTTATGCGCCACGCGCGAGGGTGTATTCTGCCAGCAGGCTTCCTTTCCGACTCGAGACCAGCGCCGAGGGCCGAATGAAACTTAAAGTATTACTTCTCATTTTGCCGGCCGCACTGTTCATCGCCTGCAAGCCGGCTGCCGCGCCGCTCGCTTGCCCTTCCGGAACCACAGCGATGGGTGCGCCGCCGCCCGCCGGCGATGAAACCTGGTGCCAGAAAATGGTCGATGGCCAACCCGTCAAGGACGGCCCGTTCACCCTCTATCGCAGCGGCGCAACGATGATGCTGCAAGGCTCGTATCACGACGGCAAACAGGACGGCGAATGGACCATGTGGTACGACAACGGGCAGAAAGCCTCGATCGATCATTACAAGGACGGCGTCCAGGACGGCGAGCATATCGGCTGGTACACCAACGGCAAGATCTCCGCGCAAGGGATGTATCAGGGCGGCAAGCGCGAAGGCACGTGGAAGCGATGGGACGCGCAGGGTTTCAAGAACTGGGAAGAGGTTTACAAGGACGACAAGCGAATTTCTTAAGCGCCGCCGCGCAACCGGAACTGACGCGTGACCAACGATATCGCAATCCTCGAGCCTGACCTGAGCGATCCCGCTCATGCCGCCGCGCTGATCGAACTGTTCGATCTCTACATGCGCGACCCGATGGAAGGTGGCGCGCCGATTCCGGCGGAAGTCAGGCGCAAGCTGGTACCCGGCCTGCGCGCGCATCCGGCGTGCCACGTGTTCATGGCGTATCACCGAAGCGATCCGGTCGGCTTCGCGATCTGCTTTCTTGGCTTCTCGACCTTCAACGCGCGACCGCTCATCAATATCCACGACATCTCGGTGATCGAGGCGATGCGCGGACGCGGCGTCGGCGCCGCGCTGCTGGCGCGGATAGAAGCCCGGGCGCGCGCGCTCGATTGCTGCCGAATCACGCTCGAGGTGCGCGAGGACAATCAGATCGCGCGTGGGCTGTACCGGAAGTTCGGATTCGCCGAGTCCGCGATCGGAAACGTCCGCCAGGAATTTTGGGTAAAGCCGCTCCGCTGAGCGCGCCGCTAGTCGCCGTCGCCCACCGCGGCGAGCGCGATTGCGTCGACGGCGAGCGCCGGTACGTAGAATGCCTCGGACGCGCCCCACACGATTGCGGGGATCGGCCGCGCGCCGATCGCGATCGGCGCATCGAACACCTGCGCGATATTGGCATCGATCCGAAGACTGTTGGGCGCAACCGGCTCGGCGAATTTTCCATCGCGAATCATATATGAATCGCCGCTGACCGTGCAGGTGAAATCCCCGGCGCGCTGCCCGTTTATCGGATACGTGTACCAGACCCGGCCGACGTAGATTCCGTCGCCGACCGCGGCAATCATCTCGCGCTCGGATACACCGCCGCGCGCGCGCATGATCACGTTGGTCCCCGCGCTCGAAGGATGCGCGTCGAAGCGGCGTCCGCCGCCCTCGCCCATCCGGTATCCGCTGGCGGGAGGAAATTTCGCTTCGCCGCCGAGAGGACCGAGCTTGTCTCCACGCGCCTCGTCGGTTTCGAGGCGATGCGAATCGTAAATGGTCGAGAGCAATCCGGCCAGGCGCCCGGCGCGAATCAATTCGACGCGCCGCGCCGGCATTCCCTCGCACGTGATACGCCTGCGCACCGCTCCCGCTTGCGCTTGCGGATCGTCGTACAGCGTCAGCCTCGCGTCCATCACGCGCTCGCCAAAACGGCCATGATACGCGGAACTCGAGGTGTGAAACGCTCCAGCCGTGAGCGAGCCCATCACCATGTAGTTGAGAATCTCCGCAACCGGCTGCGGTCCGAAGATCACGCGGTAGCTGCCCGACGGCGGACGCGCACCCGACGCGAGTGCCAGCGCCCGGTTGACCGCGTCACGTCCCAGGCGCGCCGCGGCGCCGCGCAGCGCGGCGACCGACGCGCCGAGCGCGCTCGAGGTTCCCTTGGCGTCGAGCGACTCGACCAGCGCGGTGACCGAAGAGCTGAAATGCGCGGCTTCATCGATCCGCAGATCGGGGAAATTCGAATTCGCGATCGCGATTCGGTCGCGGATAATCGACATATCTCCGCCCAGCACCAGACCCGGACTCTCGGTGCGCGCGGCCGCGCTTTTTCGGAACGCACCGAGCGCTCCGCCTATAATCCGCCACGCGGACTGGGCGAGCGCGGCGTCGCTCGCGCGGGATAAATCGTTATGCGCAGTGGGCGCGGACGGCGGTTTCGGCGCTGGCGCCGACAGTCCGGGAAAATGCGGATCGACGACGGTGGCGCGCCGCGCGCGCGCAATCGCCGCGCGCAGTGCCGCGATACTAAAGTCGCCGGCTTCGTGCGCGGTCCCAATTTCGTGCGCGTCGCGGCGCATCACGATTCGCACCTGGAAGCCGTCGGCGTGCAGGGTCTTCAACTCCTCGACGCCGCGGCACGGGATGTCGGAGGTATGGCAGAGCCGTGCGATACGGTTCTCCGCCGACGCGGCATAGATTTCGAACTCCGCGATATCGCGCTCGCGCGCGAGGGTCCGCGCGGCCGCGCGGACAAACTCACGAAGCTCGGCCGCCGCGCGCATCAGCCTCCACCCAGCCGCGCGCGCGAACGCAGCGTCGGCCCTCCGTTGGACATCCGCTTGACCTGCATCGGCTGGCCCTTGCCGCAGTTGGGAATCGCGATCAGGCTCAGGTCATCGCCAACCGCATCGACATTCATGAAGAAGCGCCGCGAGTCGGCGATCACGCTGCCCGATCGATAGAGCCGCCCGATTCGCCCGTGATCGATTTCGTACACACGGCGCGCGGAGATGCGGAAATTCTCGCGCGATTCCGCGATCGAGGGAATCTGATGGCCGCACACATAGTAGCCGTGCTCGACGTCGGCGATAATTTTTTCCGGCGGCGTCTCGCCCGGCATGAAAAACGTGTTCGACATCCTGATGAGCGGCAGGTGCCACCCTTCGCTGGCGCGCGCCGATCCGTTTGGTTCGGCGTCCAGGATCGCCGCGGTCGCACGCGAGTTCAGAAACCCCGCGAAGCGCCCGCGCTCGAAGTGCATCACCCGGCGACCCGGCGTGCCCTCGTGGTCGTAGCGATAGTGGCCGTATCCGTCGAGCGAGGGATCCGAGCACGCGGACAACAGCGGCGACGCGACCATCCTTCCGATCTCGTTGTCGGCAAGCGAGCGCAGAAACCAGCTCCGCCCCGCGTACGCCGCCTCCATCTTGAGCGCGCGATCAGCCTCGCTCGGATGACCCACGATTTCGTGGGCGACCAGCGCGTTGAAGTGCGGGTCGGTGACGACCACAACCTCGCCGGCGGGCGGCTTGAGCACGGGCGCCGCCGCCAGCTCGCGCGCTTCTGAGGCCAACTCGATCGCGAAAGTCCGCAGATCGGGATTCGGCATCAGCTCTCCGCGCCATCCTTCTTCCAGGCACTCGAAGCCGCACTGCTGGCCGATAGTGTCGTAGTTCTCCTGATGGCCTCCGGCGCTCTGCGCAACGACGTATGAGTCGCCTTGCGAGAAGGCGAACGCCTGCGTGATCAGGCTGCCCGTCGTGTTGGCGAACAGCTCCTGGCGCATTTCGGTCATCGCGGAAACGGCGTTGAACGCGATCTCTGCGCCAAGCGCGCTCACGGCGTGCGACGCGTCGAGCGCCAGCCGCTTTAGCTCGTCGATTGCGATGGTCCGCGGATCGCGCCGGAAGACCGCGGCGATATCCGCGCGAATCGGTTCGGCTGCCACGGTCGCGCGCGTCTGCAGCGCGCGCGCCTCCCGTCCCATCGCGGCTATCATCGCGCCTTTCTCGCGCGCACTGGCGCGCGCGCGCTCGTATGCCTCATCAAGACCGCCGCGCACAACGGCGGCGAGCTTCGCGCGCCGCGTCGCGAGCGCGCCAACCTCTGCGCCAGTCTGGCCGTGGCCGATAGCGCCCGAGCGATCGCGGACGTGCACCGCAATCGAGCACGATGCGCTCTCGCTTTCGCTACTGTCGCGCGGTTCGCCGTCGGTGGCGGCGCCGGAGCGATGCGCGATCACCTCGAAGCGCAGCTCCGCATACTCGGCATCTTTGTGAATCCGCGTAAAGCGCAGCAATTGCTCCTGAACGTCGCGTTTCAGATGCTCGATCGCATCGAAGATGTCTGCTGTCGCCATCGTCTGGTCCGTCCCGCGCCCGCGCGCTCGAGCCTACTGAACGCTGATCGGAATTCGCACGTCGAATTCCGAATCGATCGCCACCCCGTCTTTCATTCCGGGAAAAAACCGCCACTGCTTCAGATCGGTCAACAGCAGTTCGTTGAGCCGCGGATTCGGCGTCGGAGTGGTAAGCGTCACCGTCACCGTTCCATCATATGCGACTTTGAAATGTGCGACCGCAACCGCCTGGAAAACGTCCTGGCGAAGATCATCGGGAATTTCGGGAGTGGGCGCGTAAAGCGCGCGCGCGCCGAGCGTGCTCGATCCGATTCCTCCCCCCGATCCCGCGCCGCCTTCACCGTTCGCCGATGCTCCTGGAGCCGACGCGCCGACGCCGGTAGCGCTCGCCCCCGCGGTCGGCGAGGGCGCACCGGCGGGAGCAGCTTCGTCGCCGCTCTTGAGCGTTCCCTCGGGCGAGCTGGGAATCGGAGGCGGAGCCTTCGCGATTTTCTTATGATTAACGGGACGCGGTTTCGGCGCGACGCGCGGCGCCGGCCGGGCGACCGGCGCGGGCGCGGCACCACCGCCGCCGGCGAGACCGCCGACGGGAATTTCGACGATCCGCGCCTCGACCGCATTTTCCGGCGGCGCGGGCGGCGGAGTTTGCTCCAGGATCGACGAAAACGCAAAGAGCAATATCGCCCACGCGATTATCGCCGCCGGAATCAGCCACGGGAGGCGCCGCCACGGATCGTCGAGCGGCGGCAGACGCTCGAATTGAATCGCCGAGTTCATTCGCGCTTCACGGCGATCATGAAATGCTCGACACCCGCGCGCCGCGCTTGCAGCATCGCCTGCACCACGACGCCCTCGGGCGCGGCGCTGTCGGCGTTCACGACCACACCCGGGTCGGCGCCGATCATCGGCTTGAGCGCGAACGCCAGCGCGTCGAGGGTCGTCGGAGTCTTGCCGAGATAAATCTTGCTGTCCTTCGTGATCGTAAGAGTGACGGGTTCCTTGTGATTCAAATTCTCGGCATTGCCCCGCGGCAGATTCACCGTGATCGAATTGAGGCTCTGCATCGAAAGCGAAGCCAGCATGAACGTGACCAGGAGAAAGAACATCACGTCGATCATCGGGATGATCTCGATCCGCCCGTGACGGAACTCGCGCGCGCGCTTGAGCTTCATCGCCCCGCCTCGGCAGCTCTCGGGCCGCGCTCGGCGACGTTGGCTGCTTGGGGAGCGTCTGAATTGTCGAGGCCGCCGTGCTCGCGATCAAGCCGGATATGATCGATCAGGCGCGAGCCGAGCCGCTCCATGTGATCGAGCGCCCGCGACTGCATCCGTGAAAAGAAGTTGAACGCAAACAGCGCGAAGAGCGCGATCAGCAGGCCCAGCGCGGTCGAAATCAACGCTTGGGCAACGCCGGAAGTTACCTTCGCGGGAGCGACCAGGCCCGCGCCGCCGATAATCTGAAACGCCTGCATCATGCCGGTGATCGTCCCGAGGAGTCCCATCAGCGGCGCCGCCGTTACCACCGTTTCGAGCACCCACAGTCCGCGTCCGAGCGCCTTTTCGATTTCACCCGCTTCGTCTCCGGCTCGCGACTCCACCCACCACGCGGGTTTGTCGCGATTAGCCAATATGACGCGGATAAAGCGCCCGTATGCATTGCGCAACCCGAGCGCTTCGACCTGCCCGGCCAGCGCGTCCCAGGAAAAGCCGAACGTTTCGATCAGCTCGGCGGTTTCGACCGGCAACCGCAGGCATCGCGAATACATCACGGCCCGATCGAGAATAATCACCAGCGCGATTACCCCGAGCAGGAGCAGCGGATAGACCATCGCCCCGCCAAACTTGATCGCTTCCCATGCGGCGTTCAATTCACTCATATGCCTGGCCTCGATAATCCCCGGTTCATGACGGTTGAAATAGTCACGGCGCCACCGTACCCGCTTTCAAATTCGGAAATTCCCACTTCACGCCGCCATAGAGCGCGCGGCGCGGACCGTACTGCGCGGCGAAGACGCCGATCCCGGTGCCGTTGCGAATCTGGTAAGTGTCGTCGTTCATATTGGTCATCGCCACGCGCAGAACCATCGCGCCTCGATTCGCCATCGCGATTCGCTTCGAGATTCCGGCGTCCAGCTGAATGTAGAACGGCAGGTTTCCGGTGTTGGCAAACCCCTTTCTGAGACCGCTTCCGTAGATCGCGTCGATACTGAACATATACCCCTTCCAGTTATAGACCGATCCGACAGACGATGTGAAAGTCTGATCGTGATCCAGGAATACGTAGTGGCTATTTATGTAGCTAAGCTCCGAGGGCGAGAAGTTGAATTGTCCCGACTCGATTTGCGTCCCCTGGGCGACGCTGTAGGCGAAGTTCGCGTAGGTGTAGAGGTTTTTGTGGGTATAGGAACTGGTGAACTCGGCTCCATACACGCGGCCCTTCGCGTAGTTGAAGGTCTCGTAGATGAGCGCGGGACCGAACTGGCCCTCGTCGATCAGGTCGCTGGCTTTTTTGTAATAGGAATCGATCCCCACGTTCAGCCCCGGAATCACCTCCTGCGTCGCTCCCACGTCGAAGTAGTGATCGCGCTCGACCGTCGGAGTCCCGTTGCCTCTCGACGCGGGAGCACCCGTCGTGCCTTCGAACTCTTTGATCGACGTGACGGTCACCAGCTCGGTCGGCGGCGGGGTGAAGTATCGCGCGTACGCCGCGTGGAGCGTGGTGCCCTTGCGCGGAACGTAGGTTAGGCCGATCCGCGGACTGGCCTGGTCGGCGCGGACCAGGCCGTCGTAAAGATCAAACCTGACTCCCGCGTTGATAGTCAGCGACTGGAAAGGCTTCCACTCGTCCTGCGCATATACGCTATAGGTCCACGCGGTGAGTGCGATATTGTCAACCAGCGAAAAGGGTGTGTCGCTGGTCTGTTTTCCCGTTGCCGGGTCGGCGGGAAACACCGATTCGTGATTATCTATTTCCGCGCGTTCGCCGTCGAAGTATGCGCCGATCCGGATTGTATGTTTGGCAAACCCGCGATATGCCGTGTCGGCCTGGATGCCGCTGGACCACGCGCTGCGGAATACCCGTGAAGAGGCGCCGTTGTAAATTAAATCGCCAACCGGGTCTGGATTGAACGACACCGTCGAGTAGCGGCTGAATGGCGCAATTTGGTAATCGAAGTTACTTCCAACCACGCCCTGCAGTGCGAGAACGCCGAAGTAGTTTTCTTCGAACTGCGCCTCCGCCACATCCGCCGACGGATAGACCGGAACTCCCTGGAGCTTGAAGACTTGCGGCTGATCGGGGTTGGCGGGAATCTCGAAGTGATTAACCGCCGTCCCGGTGATCAGGCTAAGCCGCGTGGTCGGATTGATAAAATATGAAAAATAGCCGAATCCCGATCCCATGTGCGCGGTATCGTGAATCGCGGTCGGTCCGGGAGTCGGCGGCTCGACCCCTCGATCCGTATGCTCATACTGCCCGGTGACGAAATAGCTGAAGTTTCCTTTCGATCCGCCATACTCGAAGCTCGGTTGCTCGGTGCCGCGCTGGCCGCCGTAAAACTCGACGTCGCCGCCGTTGTCGAGCAGCCCATCCTTGGTCTTGATATCAACGATTCCCGCGGTGCGAAGTCCGAACTCCGCGGGCAGCGCGCCGGTCAGCAGACTGATGCTCTGTGCGAATCGCGGGCTCAAGACCTGGCCGAACCCGGTAATCCCTTCGGGAAGCTGGACGCCGTTGATGCGATATTGGAGATTCGCGTGGTCTCCGCGCACATGCAGTTGCCCGTACGAATCCTGCACGACGCCCGGGGCCTGCAGCAGCACGTCGTTGAGTTGAGTGTTGTTGCCCTCGGGCAGTTCTTCGAGCGCCTTCTGGCTGAAGCGATATACGCTGCCTCCGGTTTGCGGCGACAACGCGTTGCGCGATTTATCGAGCCGCTTGGCGGCAACCGTCATACTGAGCGCGGCCTCAGAGGCAAGCGCGATAACGACCAGTTTCGCGCCCGTGCGCGTAACGGTTACGATTTGCGTACCGGGTTTGAATCCCGATTGACGAACTATAACCGCGTAAACGCCCGGCTTCGGCGCCGGCAATGAAAATTCTCCGTTCTGACGCGACTTGGTTTTCGCCACCGGCTTTCCGGCGCTGTCCTGTAGTTCAATTGCCGCGCCGCCGATCGGCCTCCCGAGCGCGTCCTTGATCGTGCCGGCTATTCTCTCGACGGCCTCGATCGGCGCTCCCTGCGCCGAC
>DATLTX010000240.1:0-19219 GCA_035533435.1 Binataceae bacterium (SeqCode) | reverse complement strand
CGATCGGTTTGTCGAGCAGCGGCTCCGCACCGTCAAGCCGCATTGCGAGGTGGGGACAATCCTGCTGCATCTTCGCAAGAAGGCCCTCCCAGCGAAGACCCGCACGTGCAAAATACCACCGTTTCACCACACAGCAGAAATTCGCAATGCCGTCTTCTACCGGTTGGATACCACCGTAGCCTCCGGAATAAAGCGTCAACTCGGAGGCGTCCGCCAGGTCAGCGGTCTGGGAGGCAGACAACCGATAATACATCTTCAAGGCGACCCATTGGTGAGGGTCCTTCGGGCGACCGTGGCCGCGCAGATCGTGCTTGCCCGTGGCGAGAAAGACGGTTGGAGCTTCGTATGTGGTGCCATCGTCGAGCGTGGCCTGCCAGAGGTTGGCGGTCGCACGGCTGAGCGATTGCACACTGCGACCGCGTTCGACGCGGATTCCGGCGGTGACAGCCTCTGCAATGAGCGCTGTATCGAGCGCCTTGCGCGTGAGCGAGGCTGCGGGAAAAGGTAGCGGAGCCTCTGCGGCGCGTCTGGCTGCGGCAAGGCGAACGTAATCGATGGGCACCGCGCCAAGAGAGGCCACGTCGATGCCAAGAGCATGCAGGTCTTCAAGGGCCTCACCGCTTAGGAATTCTCCGCAGACCTTATGGCGCGGCGTGGGCTCGCGTTCGATCAACGTGACGCTTCGTCCCTTTCGGGCGAGCGCGATGGAAGCGGCACAGCCTGCCACTCCTCCACCGAGGACGAGAACTTCATCTTGCAAGGCATTCCTCCTGATTCACGGATGTCCCATCAATGTGTAGCTGGATCTCAAATTTCTATCAGTGGTGAAGATCGTTGGACCGCTGGGTGGTTATGGGCCTGTAGTCAGCTCGGATCTGGAGGGAGCCAGCTTCGGGAGATGGACGTTGCGCTGCCGTCAGATTGCGGCGCGTGGTGAGTTCTTTCCAGTTGAGCCCGAGGTCGACCAGAACGATGGAGGCCAAGGTGAAGGCGATGACGCCAACCGCCGACAGTACGTCGCCAAGATGGCTCCAGTAGGCGGGCACAAGGTTGAGTACACGGGTGGAGACAAAGGTAAACGTGACCGCATAGGAGCGGGCCATCCATTGGCGGTGCACGGCGATCTGTCTGTTACGCGCGGCGATCACGGCAGCGGTAGTGCAGACGATCCATGCAGCGCCTTGCATGGCGGTCCCAGGCAGTCCGGGACGTCCGGTGGCAAGGACGATCCCGGTAAAGGCGCCGATGATGACGGCGATGAAGTACATGCGGCCTACGACGCGATGGAGCTTCAGGTGGCGCTGCCGAAGGCGCGACGAGAACTGCAGAGGGCCGGCCAGCAGAGCGAAGGTTCCGCAGAGCGCGTGCGGGACGAGGAGTCCGCGATCCGCTATGACCTGCAGGCGGTAGGCATGGTACATGGGGTAATCGATGAACAGAAGAACCTCTGAAGTGATGAAGACAAAGAGCGTCGTGACTCCAAGAAAGATCCAGAGAACGGCTTTGAATCTGGAACGGCTGGCATCGGGTGTAGGCAGGGCAAAAGATGCCATCATTCGCCTCTCATATGGTTAGACGTGATGAGGTGCGCCACGAGGGCGGCCGGCGCGATATGCTTCACATCTCTTCGTCTAACGAGATGCTTCATAATCAGCGACCTCACTTCCACCGCCCCACGCACAACCGTCCCGGCCGCCAACGCTCTACCGTCACCACCTCCCGCGGAACATCAGCCGCAGCCGACAGGCGTAGCCAATCCTCCTTCCGGAAGGCTCGCCGGAACGACACTGGCCCGTCATGCCTCACAATCGGGTGCCACCGCACCAACCCAAACATCCGAAAACTCCACTCCGCCCGTTCCAAATCGTTGATAAACCAACCCATCTGCACGGTCGCTTCCATCCACCGCAGCAGCGCGACGATCTCTTCGTCCTCTAGATGATGTGCCAGGAGCGAACTAACGACGATATCCATCGGCTTCTCCGGCCGATACGCCCTAGCATCGCCGGTCACCCATGTAATTCCGAGCTCCTTCGGCGTGGACTCCGCTGCCGCGCGCGCCGCATAAGGATTCAAGTCGATTCCCGTTAACTGCACGGCGATGCCCCGTCTCCGTGCCCAGCCTGCAATCTGGCGCAGTAGATCTCCACCGCCACTGCCCATGTCGACGATGTGCATCGGCTCACGCAAGCCGCGCGGTAGCCGCTCCAGCCACGTCAGCGTCGGCCGATAGCCCAGCAGCCAGCGATTCACTTTTTCCAGACTGCGCAGGCAGTCACGGAAATCCTCATAACTACAGTCACCATCCATAAGCTCCGGCAACTCACGCGGAGAAACCCGCCGACTGAGATCGATCTGTGCACTAGACCACATGGAAGCGCATCGTCTCCGTGGCAAGTCCCGGTCCAAACGCCATCGCGCACCCGTGTTGCCCGGGTCGCGCCTGCTGCATCATCCGCTGTAGCACGAACATCACCGTCGCCGAGGACATATTGCCGAAGCACGACAGCACTTCGCGTGACGCTGCCAGCGCATCGACCGGCAGCTCCAATCCCTTCTCCACCGCATCCAGAATCGACCGCCCGCCGGGATGCACCGCCCACAGGTCGATGCCATCACGCTCGGCCAGCAGCTCGCCCTCATGCAGCGCGCGGCCCAGCTCTGCCGGCACCTGTCCGGAGAGCAGCATGTCGAAACCAAGCCCGCGAATCTTCCAGGTCATCAGCCCACGTGTCTCCGGCACCATCACCGCCTTGAAACTGTCCAGCGCGAAACCCTGCCCCCGCGCGGTAATCAGACTCGCCGCCGCACCATCGGCAAACACCAGAAACGAGAGTATGTGCTCCAGATCCTGCGTCTCTTGGAAGTGCAGCGTACACAGCTCCAGGTTCACCATGAGCACACCTGCCTGCGGGTCTGAGCGCACAATGTGCCGCGCCAGCTTGAGCGCATTGATCGCCGCATGGCAGCCCATGAAGCCAATCATCGTCCGCTCCACGCACCCCGGAAGCCCGAGGTGGTCGACGATCTCAAAATCCAGCCCTGGAGCATAGAGTCCCGTACAGCAGGTCACCAGCACGTGCGTAATACCAGCGCGTTCTTTCTCGCTCAACCCAAGCCGGTCGACGGCCTTCCGCATCAGCAGCGGAGCGCTCTGCTCAAACAGCGCCATACGCCGCGTGGTGTTGGGAAAGTTGCCTAGCCGATAAAACTCGTTCGCGTCATGCGATGAGGATTGGCCGGAACCCTTATGCGGATCAAGGAACGAATAGCGATGCGCGATATCGGCACGGCTCACCATGCGGCGAAAGACCGTGCGCAGCCGAGGGTCGTCGAGCATCTGCTCGGCGAAGACGACGAAGGAGTCATGCACATCGTGCTCTGGTACCGCAGTGGCGATGCGGTTCAGGTAAGCCGTAGTCATGCACAAAAGGCCCTCAGCCGGAGTGGATTGAATGTTGCGTGCGTGTGACATGAGGAAAGCTTACCCGCGAAGGACGATCCGGCGAGTCGACTACTTGAGAGAACAGGCTCCGCATTCCGCTCCCGCATCAGATCCTCGAGGGTTGCCTTCATGGTCCCTCCATCCCTGCTATCGCTTTCCATGGCGTCATCCTCCGGCACCCGCTGCCAAGCGGGTGTGAGTTGTGGCTCAACTCGCCGGATCTTGACGCTTTTTCATCCCGTCACGATCCACAACTTTCGGTAATTACTCATTTTCGCGGGTCCAGCGATCCTGTCCTTAGACCGTAGCCCAAGTCACGGTACGAGTCAGACGGAAATCGCGCGATAAAATTCGATTCGCAAAGCGGAAACCCATTGCGGGACAGGGGCTTGGTGATTTTGATTCTCAGGCGCAGCGATTCCCCGTGTTTTGTTAATCGCGCCATCTGAATCCGCCCCCCTACGGTTGCACCGGCCTTCGCGCCGCGGCTAGATCTTCTCAAGACAACCGATTTCGTCTGACCAGCGATTCGTCCAAATGCGCAATTTAGAACCCGAGCAGCCTCTCTGAACGCGCGCCAGCAAATTTCGTTTCAGCCGACCGCGAGTTCTTGCGATCGATGAAAACGCTCGAAGCCACGGGACTGCGAAAAAGCTACGGCGACCGCGTGGCACTCGATGGCGTCAGCCTGAGCGTCGATCGCGGCGAGATCGTCGGCCTGCTCGGGCCCAACGGCGCGGGCAAGACCACCACGCTTTCGATTCTCGCGACCCTGCTCGAGCCCGACTCGGGATCGGTGCGGGTGGCGGGCCTTTCGCCGCAAAACGATCGCGAGGCGCTGCGGCGCAAGCTTGGTTACGTTCCGCAGGCGATCGCGCTCTATCCGACGTTGAGCGCGCTGCAGAATCTCGAATTGTTCGCGCGCATCCATGGCGCCGGCAAACGACAAGCCGCTACCGCATCGGCGCACGCGCTCGAAGCGGTCGGACTTGCACCGCGCGCTCACGACTCCGTTTCGATTCTTTCCGGCGGAATGAAGCGGCGCCTCAATCTGGCCTGCGCGATGGTGCATCAGCCGGAAATCCTGTTGCTCGACGAGCCTACGGTCGGGGTCGATCCGCAGTCGCGCGAGCGGATTCTTGCGACCGTCAAAAGCGCGGCCGAGGCAGGCGCCGCAATCGTTTACAGCACTCACTACATGGAAGAGATTGAGCGTATCTGCGGCCGCGCGCTGCTGATCGATTACGGCCGCGTGGTCGCGCAAGGCACGGTGGCCGAGTTGATCACGCTCGGCGGACGGCATCCGCGGATGGAAATCGCGTTTCAAGATCGGCCCGCGACCGGCTGGAGCGCGGAGATCGGCGGCGTGAGCGAAGTTCCGCATGCGCGTTCCGACGGCAAAATCGACCTCGAGCTCGCAAGTCTGACGCAGGTCAGCGAAATCCTGGAGCGGATTCGCGCCGCGGGCGGACGCGTGATCGAATTCAACGTTCACAGTCCCAATCTCTCCGACGCGTTTATCGCGCTGACCGGACACGCGCTGCGCGAAGACGCCCCCGGGGGACGATGAACGATGCTGCGCGCGATCCGCCTGATATTTCTGAACGAGTTCCGGCTCCTGGCGAAAGACCGCGTCGGACTCGCGATGCTGCTGCTGGCGCCGGTGGTGATTATCGCGGTGGCCGGATTCTCGCTGGGCAGCATTTATGGCGCCCGGCCCTCGGCGCACGCGTACTACCTGCCGGTAATCGACCAGGATCACGGGCAGGTCGCGCAGGCAATTGTTAAGGCGCTGAAGCGCGAGCCGGCAGTGAACCTCGCGGTGGTTCCCAGCCTTGCCGAGGCGCGCACGATTGTCGGCAGTCGCAACCGCGCGCCGCTCGCGATCCTGATTCCCGCCGGCACCACCGCGGCGCTCAAGGCGGGGGGCACCGCGCGCATAGTGCTCTACGTCGATCCGATCAAGCGGCTCGAGGTTGCGGCGATCGAGCTGCGGCTAAGCCGGATGTGCGCGGAAATCACCGCGCGCGCTCAAGATGACGCGCGCGCCCGGATGGCGGCCGCGGGCGCCGAGTTGCAGTCGCGCCTTGCGCGTATCGCCACGCAGGCGGCCGCCGCACAGCACGCCGGGGAGCAGTATCGCAAGGAAAGTCTTTTGCGCCGCGACGCCGCCGAGCACGAACTTGAGGTGCAACTGGGCCGCGCGATTGCCAACCTTGAAACGCAAACGCGCGCGGCGGCCGAGCGCGCTGCCGCCGCGACGAAAACCGAACTCGAGAACGCGCTCGCGCCGCGGCGCGCCGCGATGACCGCGGTCCGCGATTATTTGCTCGCGCTGCAAAGCAGTGAGCGCGGCTTCGACCGATGGCTTGCGGACCTTAAGACCGCCGCCGGGTCGCATAGCGGCGATATTCCGCCCCCACCCGCGTTTCCCCCGCCTCCGACTCCGGCGCAGTTGGCCGAGCTGTCGAAACCGCTCGTGATCGCAATTACCGCGCCTGCGTTGCCTCCTCGCGAAATACCGAAGTTGTCTATCGAGAAGATGGCGGTCCCTCCGCTGGCGATTCCCGATTTCAGCGCCGAAATTAAATCGCTCTCGCCCGCCGCGGCGCCCAATTTTCCCGGTGCGCTCGACTGGACCGAGCGGTCGGTCGGCGGCGGTCCGGCACAGGTGAACGCGTTTGATCAATACGTTCCCGGATTCGGAGTCACGTTCCTGCTCATCGGGATGCTGATGGGATTTTCGCTCGGGCTGATCGATGAGCGTGACTGGGGGACTCTTGCGCGGCTGCGCGTCAGCGGAGCGCCGCTTTCCGGAACACTGATCGGGAAACTCCTGTCGCGGTTCGTCATCGGACTCGCGCAGATGGTTCTGCTGTTCGCGATCGGATGGTGGATGTTCGGAATCTCGCTCGGACCTGAGCCGCTGATGCTCCTCGTGCCGTCCGCCGCAATCGCCTTCGCCGCCGCCGCTTTCGGCCTCATCATCGCCTGCATCGCTCGCAGCCACGACTCGGTAATGCCGTTTGGCGCGGTGGTCAGCATGGCGATGTCCGCGATTGGCGGATGCTGGTGGCCGATCGATTTCGAGCCCGCGTGGATGCGCGAGCTGGCGCTGTGGCTGCCGACCACATGGACGATGCAGTCATTCAACGACCTGATGATCCGCGGATTGCCGGCCAGCGCGATCGTGAGGCCGACGATCATGACCGTCGGCCTCGGGTTCGCGTATCTTATCGCGGGAATCGCGGCGGCGTCCTGGATCTACGACTGAGCGGGCTCAATGCGCGGGAAGCGCGGGAGCCGCCGCCGCCCACTTTGCAATCTCGGTTTTGTCCGAATCCGTAAGCCCCGCCGAAGGGTGCAGGAGTGTAAAATCCCACGGCGGCATCTCGCCGTCGGCGATGACGCTGGCGGCCAAACTGCGCGCGTGCGCCTTGGTCGCCTGATCGTAGTTGTTCCAGTCGGAGAAATTCATCGCGCTGCGTGCTGAGTTCGACAGCATGTACGATGGCGCGATCGCCGCGTACCACGGCGCGCTTCCGCCGTTGGAGTGGCAACTGTAGCAGGAGTTCTGCAAGATCTGCTCGACGGCGGCATTCGAGGTCACGCCCTTCGGCGTCGTGTCCATCGGCGGCGCGCCCGCCGAGTTACCCGCACCGCTCGCGCATCCCGCGATCATCATCGCGCCGACCGCAAATAGCACGCTCAGGTTGCTCGACGCGCGACGCCACATGGTGGAACCGTCCCGCGCCGCTCGTCGATCTAAATCCGCACCCAATCCAATCCTGTTCAAAACATCACACCTCTGGTTACTTCTGAGGGTTATCTTTCATCACGCGCGCGTGATTACCACGTATCGATGCACGGGCGCTTTTTGCCGGTCCGAGGCGCGGGCGGCGGCGCGGACTTCAGGCTGGCCATTATCCAGCGGCGCGACTCGAGCGGATCGATAACGTCGTCAATTTCGAAATGAGACGCGGTATTGACCGCCTTGCCGTGCGCGTACATCCGCGCGACCATCTGATCGAAGAGTTCCTTGCGTTTGACGGGATCCTGCTCGGCCGCAAGCTCGTTGCGATAGCCAAGCTTGACCGCGCCCTCGAGACCCATCCCGCCAAATTCGCCGGTTGGCCATGAGACGGTAAAAATCGGCGCCTTGAAACTTCCGCCCGCCATCGCCTGCGCGCCGAGTCCGTAGCCCTTGCGCAAGATGATCGTGAAGAACGGCACCGTGATGTTCGCGCCGGTTACGAACATCCGCGCCGCGTGACGCACCAGCGCGGTCTTTTCGACTTCGGGACCGACCATGATTCCGGGAGTATCGCACAGGAACAGCAGCGGGATATCGAAGGCGTCGCAGAGCTGCATGAAGCGCGCGGCCTTGTCCGCTCCCGCCGAATCGATAGCGCCCGCCAAATGGGTGGGATTGTTCGCGACAATGCCCAGCGGACGCCCTTCAATTCTGGCCAGCGCCGTGACCATCCCGAGCCCGAAGTTGCGCCGCAGTTCGAGCACCGAGCCGGCGTCGGCAAGCGTCTCGATAACTTTGCGCACGTCATAAATGCGCAGCCGATTCTCGGGAATTATCGCGCGCAAAATGCGCTGATCGGCGCACTCCCATGAGCGGAGAGTCCCCTGAAAATACGAAAGATAACGCTTGGCGGCCGCAACCGCTTCCGCTTCGTCCCTGACCGCGATATCGACCACTCCATTTGCCACCTGCACGCTCATCGGACCGACTTCCTCGGGCCGGAAGATCCCGAGTCCGCCGCCTTCGATCATCGCGGGCCCGCCCATCCCGATATTCGAGTTCTCGGTCGCTATCACCACGTCGCAGCATCCGAGCAGCGCCGCATTGCCGGCGAAGCATCGCCCCGAGTTGATCCCGACCAGCGGCACCAGCCCGCTGAGCTGCCCCCAGTACTGAAACGCCAGACAATCGAGACCCGCGACGCCAACTCCGTCGGTATCTCCGGGACGGCCGCCGCCGCCTTCGGTGAAGAACACCACTGGCAGGCGCATCCGTTCGGCGATCTCGAACATCCTGTCCTTCTTGCGATGGTTCTGTTGGCCCTGGGTGCCGGCCAGCACCGTGTAGTCGTAAGACATCAGCACGCACTGCGCGCGCGCATCTTCGAACAGATCGCCGTTGACGCGGCCGATTCCGGCGATCATTCCGTCGGCCGGAGTGCGCTTGATCAGATCGTCGAGCGCGCGGCGGCGGCGTTGCGCCGCAATCACGATCGAACCGTACTCGATGTACGTGCCCGGATCGCACAGGTCATCGACATTCTCGCGCGCGGTGCGCTGATGCGTCTTGCGCCGACGCGCAACCGCGTCGGGCCGCGCGGGATCCAGGCCGACCGCGTGACGCTCCTTGACCTCGGCCAGGTCGGGACGGATTCGATCGAGGTCGATCCGCTCGACGGCGGCAGCCGCGGAATCTTCGACGTGCGATTCTTCGATAAACAGCAGCGGATGGCCTTCGAAGACCGCGTCGCCCTTTGCGACCGCAATCTGCCGCACGATGCCGCTGACGTGAGCGGCGATGACGTGCTCCATCTTCATCGCTTCCATGACGAGTAGCTGCTGGCCGCGGCGCACCGTGGCGCCCTCATGCGTATCGATTGAGACGATCGTGCCCTGCATCGGCGCCGTGATCGCGACCGTGCCCTCGGGTCCGGCGACCTCGTGCGCGTGCGGCGCGGATGCGGCAACCGCGGCGACCTCAGCGGATGATCCGCCACCGGTAGATTTCCCGTGATGCAGCACCGCGAGCGGGTCGCTCGTATCGATCTTCGCGCCTGCGCGTCCGTGCTGCGGCTGCGCCGCCGCCGCGCGTTCGAAGAAGAGCCTGCGATGAGCCGAAGGCTGCGCACCCGTAAGCTGTGCGGCATGCTCTTCGACAAAGCGGGTATGGGTCCGATTCGCGGCGAATTCCGGATGCCGCAAAAGATTCTGCAGAAATCCGATATTGGTCGCTACGCCTTCGATCCTGAACTCGCACAGCGCGCGATAGGTTCGATTGACGGCATCGGAAAAATCATCGCTCGGCGAATGCGCGATCAATTTCGCGATCAGCGAGTCGAAACGCGGATTAGTCGTGTAACCGGAATAGGCGAACGTATCGACGCGCAGCCCCAGACCTGACGGAACCTCGAACGCGCTGAGCGTTCCGCCGGCCGGCTTCGCGCCGCCGTCGGCGGTCATGGTTTCGGTGTTGATGCGCGCCTGGATCGCAAATCCGCGCGGCGGTGCGATCGCCGCCTGCGTCAGGCCAAGTTCGCCGAGCCGCATCCCGCCCGCGAGCTCCAATTGGACCTTGACCAGGTCCACTCCAGTCACTTCTTCGGTAACGGTATGCTCGACTTGCAGGCGCGGGTTTGCCTCGATAAACGCGAACTCCGCGTTTTCGCTCGCACCATCGGCTGCGCCCGCCGAGTCGAGCAGAAACTCGAAAGTGCCAAGGCTGTCGTAACGAACCTCGCGCGCGATCCGCACGGCGGCGCTGGTCAGGCGGTCGCGCGTTTCGGGAGTGATGCTCGGGCTGGGCGCGATCTCGAGGATCTTCTGATTGCGCCGCTGGATCGTACATTCGCGCTCGTAGAGATGGACCACGTCGCCAGTGCCGTCGCCTACGATCTGCACCTCGAGATGGCGCGCACGCGGCATTAGTTGTTCGACGTACACGTCGCCGATGCCAAAGGCGCTGCGCGCTTCCGATTGGCATCGCTCGAATGCCTGGTCGATATCGGCGGCGCGATGCACAGCGCGCATCCCGCGCCCTCCGCCTCCGGCAACCGCCTTGATCATGATCGCGGCGCCAGCGCCGAGCGACGCGAAAAATTCTCGCGCCTCATCAAGACTGGTGGCGCCTATCGTGCCGCGCAGCACGGGCACGCCGCAGCGCTGGGCCAGGGCGCGGGCCTGAACCTTGTCGCCAAACAGCTCGAGCATTTCCGGGCGCGGACCGACAAAACAGATTCCGGCGGCGGCGCAGCGGCGCGCAAACTCCGCGTTCTCGCTCAGAAATCCGTAGCCCGGATGGATCGCGTCGCAGTCGGCGGCTTTCGCCATCGCGACAATTTGTTCGGCGTCCAGATAGGGCGCCACGCCCACTCCGCGCAACATCCGCGCCTCGTCGGCTTTGCGCGTGTGAAGCGACGCGGAGTCGTCCTCCGAGAAGACGGCCACGGTGCGGATACCAAGTTCGGCGGCCGCGCGGATAATCCGAATTGCTATTTCGCCACGATTGGCGATCAGAAGACTCTTCGCAAGCATAGGAACCGCCGTCATCCCTCCGCCAACCGTATCGGCATCGTCCGATCGGCGGCGTGTGATTGTGAACTTCCATCTAAAGCACGCCCACGTCGATCTTTGAAAGCCGCGGCGCGAGCACCGGGCGCCTCAAACCAGATTCGCCCCGCGATGGCTATGATATAGGTAATTGCTTACGATGGTTTCCGGCATCGTTACAATCTCTGAGTGCCGGATTTGGGGGTACCGTGGATGCGTGACGTCCTTGGGGCCGTTCCTGAGCATGCCCGAGCGTGGTTCTCCCGCGTACTTGTTTTTGGGCGGACGCGCCGCGCGCGCAAAATCGGCATCGCGATCGCCATTGTAATTTTTCTCTATGGGATGGCGGGCTTCTTCGCCGTGCCGCCGATCTTGCGCCACATCCTGACCGGTCCGGTCGCCGCGCAAATCAAACGGCCCGTCACGGTCGGCAAGATAAAGTTCAATCCCTACACGCTGAGACTGAACGTCGATCGCCTGCACGTCGGCGATACAGACCCGCAAAAGCCGTTCGTCGATCTGGGACACCTCAACGTGAAAGTCGCCTGGAGCTCGCTCTTTCGCCTCGCTCCGGTCATCGCCGACGTTACGCTCGACCATCCTTTGATTCATCTCGTCCGCATCGCACCGCAGCGCTTCAACTTTTCGGATTTGCTCGAGTCGAAAACGCCGCCCAAGCCTGCCACGGCGCCCTTCAAGCCGCAGCGGTTTTCGGTATCGAACATCAAGCTGACCGATGGCGCCGTGCATCTGGACGATCAGGTGGTCGGACAACAGCACTCAATCGAACACATCCAGATCGGAATTCCGTTCATCGCGAATCTGCCACGCGACGTCGATATCTATATTGAGCCGCTCTTGCGCATGGACGTGGACGGCAGTCCTGTACGGATAGGAGGACAGAGCAAGCCCTTCGGCGCCGCGCGCGATTCGATTGTCGAGCTCGATCTTCATCGGCTCGATCTCCCGCGCTACCTTGGCTACGTGCCGCGCAAGTTGCCGGTGAAAATCCCACACGGGACATTTTCCTGTGCGCTACAAGTGCATTTTGTTGCCAAGGACTCCGGCCCGGTGATCGCGATCGCAGGCCAGCTTGCGATCGACCAGCTAGACGTGCGCGATTCCAGCGGCGGGCCAATCGCCGCGCTGCGGCATGCGATGGCGACGCTCGATGACGTCGAGCCGCTCCAGGGCAGGTTCCATGTCGGTAAAATTCGGGTGGATGGGCTCGCCGCGAACCTGGTGCGCAACCGCGACGGCACCACCAACCTGACCGCGCTCACCGCCGCGAATCCTCCCACCGCCGGCGGTGGCGCTCCAGAGCAACCCGTGGCGGCCACTGCGACCGAGGCGGCATCCGCCGCACCCGCAAAACCCGCCACGCCGCTTGACGTCTCGATCGATTCGTTCGGCCTGGCGCAAAGCGCGGTAACCGTGACTGACAACACCGGCGCGGTCCCGGCGATTGTTTCGATCACTCCGATTCACGCGAAGCTCGGCTATTTCAACCTGACCAGCGGTCCTCCGTCACCTTACGATCTGGCGGCCAGCTTCGCCGGCGGCGGATCGATCGACGTCAAGGGCGGGGTCGATTACGCGCATAAGCAAGCGACCAGCACCGTGACCATCGATCAGATCGATCTGCCGGCGCTGCAGGACTTCGCGCAGTCGGTCCTGGCCGGCAAAGTAACGGGCGGAAAGCTGAGCGCGCAGGCGACCGTAAAAGCTGACTTTTCTCCGGCGACTTTCAACGTGCACGCTGAGCCGGCCAGCTTGTCGCTCGACAGTTTTTCGCTGAGCGCGCCGACCGGCCGTGACAAGCCGATCGAGTGGAACAAGTTCAGCATCACGATCGGACAGATCGACCTGGCGTCGCGACAGGCAACCGTCAATGAAGTTCGCGCCGACGGAATCCGGATGTTCGTGCGCCGCGAGCGCGACGGAAAGCTGAGCCTGCTCGCGCTCTTGAAAAAACCCGCGCCGCCGCCGCGTCGCCGCGAGACCGCCGCCGACAGACGCGAGCGTCTGCGCGCCGAGCGTGAACGAGCCGCGCGCGAACGTCGGGAGCGCAAGCGCGGCGAACGCGCGCGGGCGAAGACGCCGGCGGCAAAGCCGTGGAAATTCCGGGTCGCTTCGGTCGCGATCGAGAAAACTGAGGCACGGATCGAAGACGCCTCGGCTCCGCGCGCCGTCAAGATCGAGGTCGCGCCGCTCAACATTCATCTGAAGGACGTGACCAGCGACTTCGCCAAGCCATTCGGAGTCGATCTCGACGGCACCCTCAATCGACGCGGCACTTTCAAGGTCACCGGCAACGCCGCGATTGCGCCGCTCAAGGCCAATCTCCGTGTCGCCACCCGGGGCCTGGACCTTTCGCCCGCGGATCCCTACGTCACCGGCCATCTGAACGCCACCATCAAGCGCGCACTCCTGACGATGAGCGGCGCGGTGGGGCTGGCGCAGGAGCGAAAGAATTTCCGCATCACTTATCGCGGGGACGCCACCCTGGGCGACTTGCGGATGCTCGATAAGCTGACCAACGAGGATTTTCTTAATTGGCGGGCTTTCACCGCAAGTCACATCGACGCTGACTTCGGCGCGGGTCCGCCTAAACTGCATATCGGCGCACTCGCGCTTTCGAACTTTTATTCGCGGATCATTCTCAACAAGACCGGAAAGCTGAATCTGAAAGACATCACCGCGAATCCCAACGCCGCCCCCAAGTCACTGACCGAAGCGCAACCGCAAGCGCAGGCTCCCGCACCCGAAGCCGCGCCCTCGGCTGCTGAGACCACGACCGGGCAACCGCTGAACGCCGACATCGCGATCGGTGGAACCACCCTGCAGGGCGGCAAAGTCGATTACAGCGATTTCTTCATTCAGCCGAATTATACGGCCGATCTGACCGATATCGCGGGAAAGGTGGGCGCATTCGGAACCGGCTCGACCCAGCCCGCCGACGTCGAGGTGCACGGACAGGTCAACGGAAGCGCGCCGATCGAGATTAGCGGATCTGTCAATCCGTTGGCGCCAACCGCTTTTATCGACATCAAGGCAAAGGCCGACGGAATCGAACTTACCGGGCTGACCGCCTATTCGACCCGCTACACCGGCTATCCGATCATCAAGGGCACGCTTACGATCGATGTTCACTACCTGCTCGATCAGGGCAATCTGACCGCTGATAATCACATCTTCATCGATCAGCTCACCTTCGGCGACCGGGTCGAGAACTCGACCGCCACGAATCTGCCGATTCGACTCGCGGTGGCGCTGCTGAAAAATTCGCGCGGCGAGATCGACGTGGACGTGCCGGTCTCGGGCTCGCTCAAGGATCCGCAATTCAGCATCGGAGGCGTGATTCTGCACGCCTTCATGAACTTGATCGTCAAGGCGGCGACGTCGCCCTTCAGTCTGCTGAGTTCGGCCTTCGGCGGCGGCAAAGAGGATTTGTCCTACGTCGAGTTCGCGCCCGGGTCGGCAGCACTGAGCGCGGCTAGCAATTCGCGCCTGGACACTCTCATTCAGGCGCTTCAGGAGCGCACCGGGTTGAAGGTAAGCATCGAGGGGCGCGTGGATCCTGCGTTCGATCGCGACGGGCTTCGCGAGGAATTCCTTGACCGGGAGATGAAGATGCAGAAGCTCAGAGATACCGGTGGTTCGAGCCGCGACCTTGACAGCGTCACGATCGCGTCCAGTGAGTACGACAAGTACCTGACCCGCGCATACAAGGCCGCCAAGTTCCCCAAGCCGACCAATATCCTGGGGCTCAACAAATCTCTGCCACCGGATCAGATGAAAAAGCTGATGCTCGCGAACGCTCCCGCTTCGGATAGCGATCTACGCGCGCTGGCTGACGCGCGCGCCAACGCGGTGCGCGCCTATCTGGGGGCAAAGATCGATCCGGCGCGGCTGTTCCTGGTCGCGCCTGGACTGAACGCCGACGGAATTAAGGACCAGGGCAAGACCACCCGCGTCGATTTGTCGCTGCAATAGCGCGCCGTCAGCGCCGCGCTGGACGGTCCGCGAGCTCGAGCAGGGTGGCAAGGAAACTCGCGATTATCGTTTGGAAGCCGAGCGCGGTGAGCGTAGCGCCCGGCACCACGTACCGCATCGTGTGCGCATAGTTGAGATTGCCGAAGTCCACCATCCGCCACTGGTTCACCGCCAGGCCCAAGAGCGTCAACCCTGCCAGCAGAGCGATCACCGCAATCACGAGCCCCGTCTCGAGCGTGAAGGAACGAAACAATCTGCGCAGCTCGGCATCGTCGGGCAGAATACCCTCGTGAATCGCAAATCTGCGGGCCACCATACCGAACAGGATTGTCTGGTATCCGCACAAGACCGCCAGACTGGCGAACAACAGCGTGTGGACGTCGAAGGTCACTCCGTTCAGGCGCAAGCCCGGCAACGCGACGGCAAATCCGATCAGCCCGAGGACGGCCAGAATTGCGCCGGGCAGAAAAAACAGCCGGCGCGGACTGCATAGCAGATAGAACCGCAACGTCCGCCATCCGTCGCGGATCGTCTTTAAGTGCGGCGGATGCGTCCGGCGCCCGTCGCGATGGAGCGTTACCGGAACCTCGGCAATCAGCGCGCCGAACAGGCACGATTTGATGATCATCTCGGCCGCGAACTCCATCCCGGTGCAGCGCTGATCAATCCGCTCGAAATGCGCTTTGCTGAAACCGCGCAGACCGCAGTTGACATCATGGATTGGCGACCGAAACCATCGCCGCGCGAGCCCCGAAAAGAGCGGATTTCCGATCCATCGATGTAAAAATGGCATCGCGCCGGACATCACCGCGCCGCCGCCTGCCGGCATCCGGCAGCCTTGCACCAGACCGCAGCCTTGGCGCAGTTTTTCGAGAAACCGCGGTATCTCCGCGAAGTCGTAGCTGCCGTCGGCGTCGCCCATGATGATGTATTTCCCGCGTGCGGCGGCTATTGCGCCCATCAGCGCATTGCCATAGCCGCGCGCCGCGACCTTGACCACGCGCGCCCCGGCACGCGAGGCGATCGCCGCCGATTCATCGGTGCTGCCGTTATCGGCGACAATAACCTCTCCCGCCACGCCGCAGTGCTCGAGTGTGCTTCGGGCGCGGCGCACGCAGGCTTCGACCGTGTCGGCCTCGTTCAGGCATGGAATCACGACGCTCAGCTCGGGAGCTCCCGCGCATTCGGAGGCGGTCGGATTGGTTTTCCCGGTTCCGGCGATGGGCGTCACTGCGATTCTCTGGCGATCCGATAAGGGAGTCGCCCGGGCGGCTCAATCGCCCCAATGCCATGCGGCCGACGCCGGCTTTGAGTACATTTGCGGCAATTGCAGTGCTCCCGGAATCGCGATCGCCATCCCGAGCGCGATCAGCAACGCGCACGCGACACGCCCTCTGCGTCCGGCCACGCGCACCGCCTGCACCGTTGCGACAGCGAGCCACGGCAGGAACGGAACCCAATAGCGCGGCCCGTAGCAATAGCCCGGACCAAAACCCGTAATCGCGAGCAGGATCAAATTCAGGATCATCGGCCACGCCATCCGCCGCAGCATCGCGGAGTCCGGATCGAATCGGTCGAAGGCCTGCGCGATCGCGAACACCCCGAAGACCGCCCACGGCGCGAACACCAGGAGTCCGTGCGCGGGATCGAGCAGCGTATCGTGAAGTGGTTCGAGGTCGCGCGCGAGCCACCATGCCTCTGAACCAAGGATTAGCGGGGTTCCGGCCAGCCAGTAGTTAAACGCGCCGAGTGCAAGCGCGCAGACCCCAAGCGCGGCGGCCATCTTGAACCCATCGCGCCATCTCCGCTCGCGCATCGCGTCGATCAAAAATCCCGCGCCCACCACCGCGAACGAAGGCTTTACGAACGCCGCACCCGCCGCGAACAGCGCCGCCGCAATCGGCCGGTCATCGCTCCACGCCCAGATTGCGAGCGCCAGAAAAACTCCAATCGTGGTCTCCGAAAAGTAGTCTCGGCTGTAGGCCAGCCACGGGCTCGCGAGCAGCAGCAATCCCGCCGCGAGCAGTGCCGCGCCGCGGCCGAAGCCTCCGCGCCGCGCCATCAGATAGGTGGCGAGCGTTCCGACCCATCCGATCAGCACCAGTTCCAGTCCGACGTCAGATTCGACATTGTCGAGCGCCGGATGAAACGGCGCCAGCGCGATCGCGAGCAAGGCGGGAAACGCAATCGGATGGGCGGGCACTTCATAGATATCGGGCCCGGGCCGAAACTCCGCCATCGGATTGCGGATCACAATTCCCGCGAACGAGTACATCCACAAGGCGTGATGCCCGGTGCGCCGATTTACGATGACCGTGTGATGATCCGGCAACCCGCGACGAGATAGCGCGCCCGCTTCGAGACCGCCGCGCGTGACCGCATCATATTCATCCTGGAGCTCAAGCCTGTGCTTGAATAAAAGGCTGTTGATGATGATCAGATAATGCGGCGAATCACCCGAGATCGCCTGCTGCGTGACGATTTGAAAGCCGCTGCCGGGAACGTATTCGAGTCGCGAGACGCCCCAGATCAAGAACAACGCCAGCCCCGCTGCAATCATCACGCTCGGGTTGCGCCACCAAGGAGACAGCACCTCCGCGAGCCGCGCGAGCGCACGGTTGGTGCGCGTCTGACCGGTTCGCGTCTCGATTTCCATCGTCTCCCTTTCGCACCGTTGTGCGACCGCAACCGACCCTATTCATCAGATTCCGGCGGCTAAATCCACCGTCCGCGGTCCGCGCGCAAATTTCCGCAGCATACGTTCTCAGACCTGTCACTCGAGTCGGTATCGCGGAAGTTCCCAACGGAGCGCCGCCTGAGGTATATCTCGTCAGGCTTCGCGCAGGCGCCGTGACGCATGGGCGATCGCCAATGAAACGCTCCGCGATGGTCCGCCAGGAGAGCAAATGCCCGGCTTCGACAAAATTCTCTGCCCCGTTGATTTCGATCAGAATTCACTTCTCGCGCTCAAGCTCGCAATCGACCTTGCCCGGGAACGCAAAGCGACCTTGTATCTGCTGCACGTCGTGCCGCTCCCGCCCGGCCCGGAAGTCGCTCTCCCATTTGGAAAGATGGAGGCGGACGCACGCGCCAGACTCGAAACCATCGCCAGGGAAAACGTCGGCGGCCGGTTGCGTTATGAAGTCGACATCATGATGGGCGATCCCGGACTCGAGGTGCTGCAGGTCGCCAAGCGGCTTCCCGCGAGCCTGATCGTGATGGCGACGCATGGGCGCAAGGGCCTGAGTCATCTGCTGCTGGGCAGCGTGGCCGAACGCGTTATTCGCGAAGCGCCCTGCCCGGTGCTGACCGTCAAGCCCAACAAGCCGGCCAAAAAGACCCCGCCTAACCGAAAGCGCCGCGGCTGATTCGGTTCCGAGCCGCCGCGGCGCGCGAGATTACTCGGGCGCGCCCGCTACGCGCGCGCCGCGCCTTGCGCCGACTCCCTGCGCGCGCGAAGCACGAAATGGTATTTCATCGGCGCCGCCGGCTCGACGCGAAGCCCGAAACCCTCAAGGCGGGTGCGCGCCTCGGCGGTGTTATACGTATGATCTTTCGGCGGGCCGACAGGACGATCGATTGACGAATCCCAATCGATAAACAGGATCGTTCCCGACGGCTTGAGCAAACCAATCATTTGCCGCAATGCGTCGTCGCCGAGCTCGTGCAATACATTTAGCGCCAGAACTCGATCCGCGCTCGCCGCAAATCGACCGATCGCGTCAGTGAGCACCGCTTCGAGATTGCTGAGACTCTTCACTTCCGGCTTCGCGCGAAGCAGCTCGAGCATTCCGGGCTGCTCGTCGAGTGCGACGATATGCAGATCGGGCCGCCGCTTCGCAATTTCGATCGCGAATGTCCCGGTGCCGGTTCCGAAGTCGATCACAACTCCGCCGGGCGGCGCGTCGAGCATCGCCAGAACCTGCTCCGGCGACAGATGCTCGAAGCGACGCGGATCATCAAGAAGCGCCGCGCGCGCGGGGTTGAAAGCCTCGGGCTGCCTTGCGCCGTCCCGATTCGCGCCGTGATGATGGGGATGGCCGTGACCGTGGCGATCATCGTTGGAATCCATTTTGAAATCTCCGGCCGCGCCGAAAGTATCGGCCGCAGCTAATCGTAAATCGTCGCGCGAGAGGTTCAATCCTATCGCTCTCGTTGGACCTTTTGTACAAGCGAATGCGCAGAAAATGAATCGCGGACGGCTTACGAGGCCGTCTTCTTCGCCGGCAATGCTGATATCGAGAGCCGATGCCGATTCAATTCCATTGGTCCCGCGTCCGCGACCCGGTCGCTCTGGCGCTGGCGCGATCGATGCCAACTCGACTAACTTTGGACCTAGGCGGATTCGGATCAAGCTGACGATGCGGCTGGCAACTGAACGGCGAAAATTTCGCGGAGGGCAACATGGTCCAGGTAACCGAGATGGGCTACATGGGTATTGGGGTAAAAGACCTCGACGGATGGAAGCACTTCGCGGGC
>DATLTX010000239.1:0-7223 GCA_035533435.1 Binataceae bacterium (SeqCode) | reverse complement strand
CGACGACGCGCAGCGTGAGCGGATGGTCGAGTTGTCGGGCGGACGGCGCACCGTGCCCGAGATTTTCGTCAACGGAAGGATCGTCGGCGGATACGACGAGCTGCGCGCACTCAACGATCGCGGCGAGCTGGACAAGCTACTTGCCGAGTCAGCCTGATCCTTTCCCGCTGCCCGGCGCCCTGCCTGGCCCCTCGCCCTTTCAGAGGACCTTTGCGTAACTGCCTGAGATGCTTGGTTCGCTCTCCCTGTCCTAAAGAGGCTGTCGATAAATGGCGAATCGCGCATTGATTGAATGACCGGCGAGACGCCGGTCCTACTGAAAAAGATTTAACCCCAGTAGGGCCGCCGTCTCGGCGGCCTCTCCGCGAAGCGGCGCTGGCACACGGTTAGGTGAGGGTCGTTTCTCAGTCGCCGCTCGGTGACGCGACCAGGCCTTCGTTCATGTGATGCAGCGCGGCGCGATCAACCGTCGAGTCGTAGGCGATCGCCTGCGCGGTGACGGTTACCTGCGAGCCGTCGCTGGAGACGCTGCTGTCCTCTTTGATGATCGCGTCGATCGTGTCGGGCCACTTCTCGTACGCGATCTTCTTGAGCTTCTCCTTCATCTCGGCCGCGTCGATCGCATCAGGCGTAAACGGCACCGTGTAGTTGATTTCGCCGAGCACCGTGAACGGCTTGCCCGGTGGCGGAGTACCGGTGGTTACCCAGATATGCGCGATATCGACGCGATGAACGAATTCCTGCTTCTTCGTCTCTTCGGCCTGGCGCTGCGCTTCGACCATGCCGCAGGCCGCCAGGGTGAAGGCAAGTCCAATCGCCATGAATTTCAGAATTGTGGATGAACGCATCGTGTAGTCCCCGCTATGTCCCCATAAGAAAGGTTGATCTCATTATAATGCCGCCAGCGCGAATGTCTAACCATCGCCGATACAGGCACCGGCCACGGATGACCTTATTCCACTTAGCAGGGTCGCTCTGCAAACGCCGGCCCGCCTTTGGGAATCGCGCGGACGCGGCTATGATGCGCGCGTGACCAAATTCGCCGCCTGCTTCATCCTCGTGTTCGGCGAGCTCGCTTTTGGCGGGATGTTCGCGCTTGCGATACCGCCATTCTTCAAAATCGAGCGCGGCTTTTACAAATCCAGCGGCGGCGTGTACCTGGGCTCGGGAATCGTCACGATGGTTGGGCTCGCGATGCTGGCGGCGCGCGGGCCCCATCCGGACGAGCCCGGCGCGTTCGCCCTGTGGAGCGCCGCGGCGCTGTGGCTCGGGTTCTCGATCGCGGGCGGGCTCTACGTCGTGACGTTGTGGACCGACTCGGGCAAGCTGCGCGCGCGCGCCTACACGGCGACGCTGCTCGTGGGACTGGCGGCGGTGATCGCAACCGTGATGCTGCTGAAGCCGGCCGATTTTGGCGCGCTGGCCGCGGCCGCATACGCCGTCACCGCGATCACTTCCGCGCTGATGCTGGGCCTGGTGAGCGCGGCGATGATGTTCGGGCATTGGTACCTGATCGATCCGAATCTGCCGGTCGAGTACCTGCGCTCGCTGGTGCGGATGCTGGCGGCCGCGCTGATAGCCGACCTGGCGGCGCTGATGCTTGCGCTCGGCGTCCTTGCGCTGGCGGGAGGAGCAGCGCAGTCCGCCGTTGCGACGCTTATCGACACGCACGCGATGCTGCTGGTAGCGCGGCTGATTCTCGGCCCGGTTGCGACGCTGGTGCTTACGTGGATGACGTGGCAGACGCTCAAGGTGCCGCAGACGATGGCGGCGACGGGACTGCTCTATATCGCCCTGATGGCGGCGATCGTCGGCGAGATGCTCGGCCGCTTCATCCTGTTCCGCACCGCGGTGCCGCTGTAGCGGCGCTTTTCCCGCGCGAGCGCGGATGCTACTCGATTGCAATGGCCGATGAATTCGACAGCGCACGCTTTCCCGGCAATTTCTACCAGGGCATGATCCTGCGCCTGGACCGCGCGCGCGGCCGCGGTATCGTGCGCTCGCACAGCGGACGCGAAGTTGAATTCGAGTTTCCCTTCGTGCTGGTGATCGGCGCCGGGCTGGGCGGCAGGATGCCGGGAATCGAGCTTCTGAACGAAGGCGACGTGATCGGCTTCGACGTGGGATGGACCTCGAAGGGACTGCGCGTCACGACGATCCGCCCGCGCGGCGGAGCCGAGCAGCCGCGGGAACGATAGTCCGCCGCTCGAAATACCCTCACGCGGCGGAGCGCACGCGCTGGAACATCCGCCACATCCGAACTCCGAGCGGATAAATCTCGCCGAGGGTTTCGTAACCCTTGCTCGTGTAATAGGCGACGTTGGCCTCGGTCGCGGTCTCGAGGTAAACCCCGGCGACATCCGTGCGCTCGGCGGCGAGCGCGCGCAGATGTTCGAGCAAGGCCTGCCCGCAATGCATCCGCTGATACTCCGGATCGACCCCCAGGTAATTCAGGTACAGGTGCGGCTCGCGCGGATGGTTGCGCGCGAGCACGTCCATGAGCTGAATCGAGCGCCTGAGTCCGCCCCATCCGACCGCCGCGATCATTCGCGGCATCTTCGGCACTCCGAGGGCGAGAAACGTCGCCATCGAGGTGTAACTGGCGCCCTCGGCAATCGCGGCGGCGACGACTTTGCCGCCGTCGAGAATTCCGAACACCGGCTCGCCCATCCGGCGCTGAATCGAGAGCACGGTGCGAAACAGATCGGCCAGCCGCGCGGCGCGGGCGGCGGGATCGGTAACGTCGGGCAGGATCGCGACGAGCGGCGGATCGTTGATGAACGCGCGGCCCAGCGCCACGGCGGTTTGTTCGTACTGCTCGGGAAAAATGAACGACACGCGCGGTTTCGATTCCACAGTCATAGCCGACCACAATACACGATCGGCGCCGTCCGCGCGGCCTCGCGGCGCGCGATGAACGACGCTCGCGGCGATGACGATAGCGCGCGGAAGGTCCGCAGCAGCATCAAAACACAATGTAGTAATTACACTACTTATTGTTTATTTCAGGGCCGATCAAACACTGCTCAACACGCGGCCGACCGCATCCCGCCATCCCGCGATCAGCCGCTCGCGCTCGTCGGGGCGCATCCGCGGCGTGAAGACTTTCGCGCGGCGATGGAACATCGCCAGATCGCTTTGCGACGCCCACACTCCCGTCGCCAACCCCGCCAGCATCGCGGCGCCAAGCGCCGTGGTCTCTGTCATCGCGGGACGCCTTACCGGCTTGCCTAGGATGTCGGCCTGGAACTGCATCAGGTAGGGATTGGCGGCGGCGCCGCCGTCGGCGCGCAGCTCGGGCATCGGACGGCCCGTGTCGCTCTCCATCGCGAGGATCACGTCGCGCACCTGGTACGCGATACTGTCGAGCGCGGCGCGCACGATATCGGCGCGCGTCGTGCCGCGCGTGATGCCGACAATCGCGCCGCGCGCAGCGGGGTCCCAATGCGGCGCGCCCAATCCGACGAAGGCCGGCACCATATAGGGCTGCGAACGGTCGCGGCTCTTGCGCGCGAGCGCGAGGCTGTCGGGCGCCCTGCGGATCAGCCCCAGTCCGTCGCGCAGCCATTGGATTGCCGCGCCCGCGATAAACACCGACCCCTCGAGCGCATAGGCCGGCGCGCCTTCGGGCCCGAGCGCGGCGGTCGTGAGCAGGCGGTTGTGCGACGCGACCTGCTCCCGTCCGGTGTTCATCAGCAGGAAAGCGCCGGTTCCGTAGGTCGCCTTGGAGTCGCCGGGATTGACGGCGCCCTGGCCGAAAAGTGCGGATTGCTGATCGCCGATTACCGCCGCGATCGGAATCGCGCGCGCGCCGATCGTTCCCGCCGCCGCTTCCGCCAGCGGTCCGCGCGAGCTTACCGCCGCGGGCAGCATCGCGCGCGGAACCTCGAGCATCGCGAGCATCTCGTCGTCCCAATCCAGACGCGCCAGATTGAGCAGCATCGTGCGCGAGGCGTTGGTGTAATCGGTCACAAAGCCGGCGCCGCGCGAGAGCCGGAAAATCAGCCACGTGTCGATTGTGCCGAAGCATAACTCGCCGCGCGCCGCGCGTTCACGCAGGTCGGGGCGTTCGTCGAGCAGCCACTTGAGCTTGGTGCCGGAGAAATAAGGATCGACCAGCAGGCCGGTGCGGCGGACTACTTCGCTTTCGCGCTCGCGGAGCGCGGCGCAAATCTCCGCGCTGCGGCGGCATTGCCAGACGATCGCGCGATGCACGGGGCGGGCGCTCTTGCGCTCCCATACGACGAAGGTCTCGCGCTGGTTGGTTATCCCGATTCCGCTGATGTCGCCGGATTTGGCGCGCGCCTTTGCGATCGCGAATTTCGTCAGCGCGAGCGTGGTGCGGTAGATCTCCTCGGGGTCGTGCTCGACCCATCCGGGGCGCGGATAGAACTGGCGAATCTCGCGGTAGGCGCGAGCGCGGATTTTGCCGCTCGCGTCGATCACGAAGACGGTCGTGCCCGTGGTTCCCTGGTCGATTGCGACAATCAGATCAGCCATCGCACACCTTCGCGAAGGTCAGGGCGGTTGTAGCGCGAGCGGCGAGTGGCCGGCAATCGGAC
Organism: Binataceae bacterium (SeqCode); assembly: GCA_035533435.1. Classification (GTDB taxonomy): domain Bacteria; phylum Desulfobacterota; class Binatia; order Binatales; family Binataceae; genus JBARDN01. The sequence goes on along the minus strand of DATLTX010000239.1, from coordinate 2,661 downwards.
GCTGGGACAAGAGCGGGGCACACGAGCGCCTCTGCGTTTGTCGGACGATCAGATCGCGGTGGGTTCGTTTTGGTACTTTTTAGATTCTCGCTTTGAGAAACACCGCGCAAATGCTGGAGATTCTGCCGACAATGGTGGCTCCGATGCGATTTTCCGGCTGCGGATTTTTTGCCGTCACGATGCGGCTGAAAGCGAGGACGTCGCCGAGCAGACGAGCCATCCGCCGCCGCTGACAAAGAAGCGCGCGGCGAATAAACAAGCAGGACGATGATGGTTTTGCTGCCATGCAAACATTTTTGCACGGAGTGAATTCGAGCATAAGGCTGAACAGTTCAGCCATGAACAAATCTGGCAAAATTTCTAACGCTCGTTAGGGACGGCGCGGGATCGGACACGCCTCAGGAGGATGCCAGTTTCGCGCGGTTAGGGATTCCTCGCGCGCGGCAGCCGTAGCCAGCCTTGAGCCTCCCTAAGGACTTATGGGAAATGGCTTTCGGAGACCGCAACTTGCGCCTGCAAGTTGACAACCACGTTCGTTTTAGCGTTAGTCGTGTTGAAAAAAGAACAAGATTAGATGCCGCAGCACCGTACAACGCCGTGAGCTCGTTTGCCGGTCAGGTTTTGGAGTCCTCATTGACTGATTCGAACTATTGATTTATATGTTAATACCTGACTGGATCGACGGTCTCTGCGATGCGAGGATACTATTTCGGATCCGTCAGTCGTGGCCCGGATTACCCGAAGGGCGAGGCTTTTATGCAACCGAGATCGTAAAGAATTTGATCTTGGGACAAACGACTAACCCGCAAGATTCGAAACGAGCATATGAGTTGCGAGCCGAAATTGATTGGTTTATCGACGGCCGCACAATCTCCCTTCGATCCGATGGCGAAGGTGGAACCAACGCATGGATGGCGCGCCTAGATCCATCCGGTGACGAAGTTTGGGAAATCCGAAGCATGAAGCCACGCCCCAGCCTCCGAATCTTCGGAAGCATTGTGGCGTTAGATGTGTTTGTCGCTCTTACCTGGTCAAAACGAGCCGATTTACATAAGCGGGAATCTGAAGAATGGGAAACCGCGATAGCAGAGTTTAAAGCCGAACGAAGCAACTGCTTCGGAAGCGCCCGTCCGATCTCAGGGAGTTACCCCGATGCCTACCTCTCAAACGTTAGACTTATTTGAGGAAATTGTTCAAGGAGATCCAATTCCGGTTGCGAAGCTTAGTTACTTTCGTACGCGACTCCGTCTTCAACTTCACGATCTGATCGTTCGGAGATTTCAGCAGCAAGAGACGATGCGAAAAGCAGACTTGGCTCGCAGAATCCACCGCGCGCCCGAGGCGGTTAACCGATTGCTCGCTAATCCTGGTAACTGGACGCTTGATACTGTGAGCGATCTATTGATCGGCATGGGTAGGGTCTTCATTTCATTTGAAGAGGAGGAGGTGGCACACATGATAGCGCGCGGCCGCGTCTCTGAAAGTACGCAGAACCTCGGCAGGCCGAAACAAAGCGGCCGGCGGTCGAGCGCACTCGCCGAGATGGTTAGCGGCAGGAAGGAAAAGCCACAGCCTGGTTCTTCAATGGTCGCGGTGCTCGGCGGTCAACAGTAGACATGGAAATTCGGGAAATTCTACTTGCCCGTGTTCTTCAAATGACACATACAACACCGGGAGAAGCAGAGTACTATCCGGACCTAATTCCCAAAATAAGGAAACGATATCAGTTCGCAATTGCGCCGAAGAATGAAGACTTAGTGCCTTCCGATCCGCCGAAAGGGGCTGAGTTTAGGATTGGCAAGCTGGAAATTGATGGGCGCACAATAGTAATAAACGTCTTTACAGTCTTCAGCGATGGTGTTGTCGTAGATACGGCGACATCGACAGACGACGCCGATCTATTTCTGTCCGATCTAACTCAATGGGCTAAAGAAGCTATCCCCAACATCACGTTCAAGGGCCCTCGATACTATCTGAACCAGATGGAAGTGCAAACAACCGCCTCTCTCGAAAACTACTTGCCTTCTCTCATGCCTATTGGCGAGAAGATTTCGAAGCTCCTCAGAACCTACGAGACGGCAGTACCATCGTATCAAGTAAGCACAGTAGCGCTCCATTTCGACCAGCTTGGAAAGAACCTACCGCAGCCGGGAGCTTTCTCGCTAGAAAGAAGGGCCAACGTTGCATACGCGCAGAATGTTTGGTTCGCTCAGGCTCCCCTTAAGACCAGGGATCATGTCGCTTTACTAACAGAGTTGGAGCGCAGCTAGCAGAGACTTCTTTTTCGTAAGTCACTAAGAATCTGCTGCCGATTCGGAGACGCCTCGACGAGAACCTAGGGCGCGGCAATACGGGCCAGCCAGTGGCTGCGAGCATCTCTGACAATCCTCCGACGGTGAAGCTATTTCTGACACGGCGGCCTCCGGTGTGTCGGTGGCATAATGCAACCGGCTTGCGTCGCGGCTATTGGGGCGACATGATAGGCGCGCTTGGCGGACGGGCCTCTTTCAGGAGCCAATCGGGATGACTGAGTTGATCGAAAAAAAAGAGGACCTGATTCGTTATTTCGAGTCGGGATCGAAGCCGCCCGGCCAATGGCGGGTCGGTTCGGAATACGAAAAAGTCGCGGTCTCGGCGCGCGACGGCCGCGCCCTGCCCTTC
>DATLTX010000238.1:0-5152 GCA_035533435.1 Binataceae bacterium (SeqCode) | reverse complement strand
GGCGCGGCGGCCTCGACGCACCTCGCGATGTTCGTCGCCTGCGCGATCGTGATGAACGCATTCGTCGGCGCCGCCGCCGCGTCATCGATCGTGATCCTGGCCGAAGTCCTGCCGATCGCGCGCCGCGCCGACGGGCAAAGCTGGGCGGGAATCGCCGGAGCGGCGGGCAGCGGGTTTTGCGTCTTCCTGATGCCGATCGTCGTCTCGGAGACGACCTCATGGCGATGGCTGCTGGTGATCGCGGGGGCGGGTCTGGCGATCGCGCCGATGGTTGCGCGGATCAAGGAAAGCGAACGCTGGCAATCGATCGCGAGCGAGGGCCGGTCCGACCGCACGCACTTCTATGACGTATTTGCGCCGCTCTATCGGCGGCGATCGGTGACGCTGATTGTCTGCACGATGCTGGCGGCGCTCTCGGGCGAGGGCGTCAACGCCTACGCCTATTTTCACGCGGTCTCGACGGTGGGACTGTCGGCGGGCGTTGCGAGCACGCTTACGATCTTGAGCGGCGGCTTCGGGATGCTCGGCTTTCCGCTCGGCGCGTGGACGGCGGAGCGCTTTGGCCGCGTGCCGACGATCGTGATCTCGGGACTGGCGGTCTCGGTCCTGGCGCTGGGCTATTTCTGGGGACCGCCGGCGCATTTCGCGCATCCCGCGCTATGGCTCGGGCTCGCGTACCTGGCGGTCAACGCCTGCGCGAACGCGTTGACGGTGGCGGCGAACGCCGCCGTAACCGAGCTTTTTCCGACCGCGCTGCGCGGCACTATTATCGGCTGGTTCGCTCTCGTCGGCGCGGCTGGAGCGCTGGCCGCCGAGGCGACGATCTCGGTCCTGGCGCGCAACTTCGGCGGTATCGCGGGGGTGACGGGATGGCTGTCGCTGCTCGGGGTACCGGCCGCAATCGCGTTCGGGATGCTGATTGACGAGACGCGCGGACTCTCGCTCGAAGCGTCAGCGAAGGAAGAGGAATTCCGCGGCGACGCGTGATCGTCTGCTCAGCGATTGTCGCCGCGCCTCGCGCGCTGTGCGCGTGTCATCCTCGCGCGTGGCTTGGTGGCACCGGCTTCAGCCGGTGCGGGGTCACAGGCTAAAGCCTGTGCCACGAGGAATCTCGAGCGGAGGGTTGCTGCATGCGGCGTGGCACAGTGCATGGCCGCCTCGGGATTTCTCGCCTACGGCTCGAAATGACTGGTCAGGGATTCGCGGCGACTTCGAGACTTATGGCATCGACCTCTTCCTCAAGCACTCAAGCCATTTATGTCATTCCCGCGTGTGGCTGCCGCGCGAGGAATCCCGGAGCGGAGTCGAAGGAAATCCCGGAGTTCGCTGAGGCCGCGACTGAGAGGCTACACAACCTCGAGCGCGGTCTCGGCGAATTCTTTTTTTGCGGCGTCCCACACGAACGCGGCGGCGCGGACGAATTTTCCCGACCGGATCGACATCACGATATGCGCCGTGTCCGGATAGTCGGGCTCGGCGGGATCGAACGAGCAGGCGGCGGCGCGATCGGTCGCCGAGAAATAGGCGTCGTGATCGGGATGCGAATGATAGACGATTCTGAGCGCGAGCTTGCGCCGATCGAGTTCGTTCATCACCGCCAGATGTTCTTTCGGCTCCATCAGGAACGCGGTCCGCGCGTCGCGCGGAAACGCGGCGGGATCTTCGGCGTGCTTGCGATTCTGGATATTGGCGATCGGGCGGACTTCCTCGGCGGAATCGGCGGCGATATTGCTCCCGATAATGAAACCGCAACATTCGTTGGGAAACTCGCGTTCGGCCTGCGCGACGATCGCGTCCATGCTCGCGCGCGTGATGACTGCACTGATCATTTTCCCTCCGCGGCCATTTGCGCCGCGCGCCGGCGCTCGGCGCCATGAATCATCCGGACCATCGTGGCATTGACCGGAACATCGATACCTTGACGCGCGCCAAGCTCGACGATCTTGCCGTTGAGCGCGTCGATATCGGTGCGCGCGCGCCGCTGCAAATCGGAGAGCATCGTCGGGCGATGGCTTGCGGTGGCCGGGACCAGGCGTCCGTAGAAAACCTCGCGATAGGCGGCGGCGCCGGCAAACGGCATCCGCACGCCAGCGCGCGCGGCAACCGCGAACGCCTCTTCGATCAGGTCATCCATGATTGTGCGCAGATCGGGGTCGGCCGCGAGCGCTCCGTAACTCGCCGCAAAGAGCGCGCCGAGCGGATTGAGCGCGGCGTTGTACACGAGCTTGGTCCAGATGATTGGCATGATATCGGCGCACGAAAGCGACGGCACTCCCGCCGCGTCGATCATCGCCGCGATCGCGCGGGCGCGCGTCTCGAGTGCGGGCGTATGCTCACGATGCTGCGCCGGGTCGGGGCCGATCGCGACCGGATCGGCGAAGACGGTGACGTGCGCGGCGCCGGGACGGGGAAGCTCGGCGCCAAAGATCACGCGCGCGCCGAGCACGCGCGAAATTCCGAATCGCGCGCCGAGCGCCTCTAGATTGCCGAGCCCGTTTTGCATCGAGACCACAACGCCGTCGCCGGCCAGGCGATCCGGGATCGCATCGGCGAGCGACTCCGTGTCGTAGGGCTTCACCGTGCACAGGATAAGATCGTAGCGGCCTTCGAGCTCGGAGGGATCGGCGGCAAGGGCGATTCCGCGCACGCGCAACTCGCCGAGCAGCCCGGTGACGTGCAGGCCGTCGCGGGCGATCGCCGCCAGATGCGCGGGCCGGCCCAGCATCGTGACGCGATGCCCGGCATGATGCAGGCGCGCGGCGAGGACCGAGCCAATCGCGCCCGCGCCCGCGACCAGAATTCGCTCGGCAGCCATCGTGGAGAAACTACAGTCCGCTCGCTCGGCAAACAATCCACAGATTGCACAGATTTCACCGATGAAGAATTTCGCCCGCGACGCATCCAGGCTGAAGCGCAAAATAATCTGTGCAATCTGTGTAATCTGTGGATGGTTTTTCCGCTTGCCGAGCGCACTTGTGCGCGGTTACATAGCGATACATGGAACGCACCTCGATCAGGCTGGGCGGAGTCGAGCTTTCGAGCTCGATCATGAATGCCTCTGGTCCGCGCTCGGCCGAGCGCGGCGAGATCTACGAACTCGCGGCGGTGCATCGCGGCGCGATCGTTTTCAAGTCCTGCAATCTGGCGGGGCTGACGACGCCCGACAATCTCAAGAACGCGGGTGTCGAGCATTTTGCGGCGCTTGCGGGCGAGCTTGCGCCGCGCGGCAAACGCGTCATCGCGAGTATCGTCGGCACCAGCGAGGAAGAATTTATCGCCGTGGCGAAGCGGCTGGACCGTGCGGGCGTGGCGATCCTCGAGCTCAACCTGGCCGACGATTACGTGCTCAGTTCAATAGCGCCGTTTGCATCGCTCGAACGCACCAGGGCGCTCATCGGGCGAGTGCGCGGCGAGGTCGGATGCGTGCTCGCGGTGAAGCTTCCGCCGGCGACGGGATTCTCGGCGCGCGCTATCGCGGATCTGCTCAAGTCGATGCGCGTGGCGATCGCGGTATGCCAGAACGATCTGCCCAAAGACCTCGAGGTCGATATCGCGACCGCGATCGCCAACGGTCGCGAGCGCGCGCTCTCGCACGCGCACGCGATCTTCCGCGAGAGCGAGGGGCTGCTCGATATCGTCGCGGTGGGCGGAATCAATACGGGGCGCGACGCGTATCTCGCGCATCTGGCGGGAGCGAAAGCGGTGCAGGTCGGCTCGGCGCTGATCAAGGAAGGGGCGGGCGCGCTCGGCCGGATCGATCGCGAGCTCGACGCGATACTTGCGCATCACGGCAAACGCTCGGTCGCGGAGATCGTGGGTCAGCTCAAATTCCAGTAGCCGCGCCGAGCGCGCACGCGCCGCGTGCTTGCTCCGTTTCCGGCACCGATGGTACGGTGTGCGGTCTGAACGCGCGCCTCGCGCGCGTTTGTCTTTGTGGCGCGCCGTCCCCGTCGTCTAGCTCGGCCTAGGACACCGGCCTTTCACGTCGGTAACACGGGTTCAAATCCCGTCGGGGACGCCAACATTCCTGAGCAAATCCGCGGGTTTTCTCTATTTTGACCCCTCCGGTGTTCAAACCGGTGTTCAAACTGTACCAAATCGGGGTCGTTTTGGACCCCATAACCTTCGATTTTCGAGAGCTCAAAAGCGTCGGCCGCCGACGAGTGCACGAACCTGCCGTAGTGCCTGAGGATGGTCGCCACCGCCACTCCGGTCTGCTCCGACAGCCAGGTGAGGCTCACCCCATTGGTGAGCGCGAGCGACAGGTAGGTGTCCTTGGCCGAATAGAGATCGCGCCGCGGCAAGATCTCGAGCGCGCGTTGCGCGTCGCGGAACAGATCGTAGAAATTCGCCTGCTCGATCGGCTCGCCGCGCACATTTTTGAACAGGTAGTCGTCGGGCATGGCCTTCAACTCGATGAGCGGTTCGAGCACCTCGGCGTTCCTCCGGGTGAGCCGCACCGCGCGCCTCGCGCGCTGGGTCTTCGGCGCGGCCTCGGCGCCGAGATGGCGCGAGCGCTCGACCTGGATCGTGCCGGCGCTCAGATTGACGGTTCGAATCCGCACCGCGGCCGCTTCGGACGGGCGCATGCCGGTGAAAAACAGGGTGTAGAGAAACGCGTAGTAAGCGTAATGGAATCTGGTGTCGTTGAAGCCGCCGACTTTCCAGCGCTTGCTTCTGAAGTAGCCGAGAATCTGATCGCGCTCGGCGGCGTCGAACGGAGATGGTCCGGGAACGATCTTCTCGGCCCACCTGACCTTCGGAAACGGGAAGGAGATTGGAATATCATCCTGGCCCGCGTCGCGGACCATGGCCCGCAACGACCCGTCGATCACGTTGCGAATGGTCTTTTCGGAAAGATTGCGCTGGCGCAGCAAGTTGCGCAGATCCTCGAGATGCGCGAGCGAGAGCTCGGCGAGCGCGACGTCGCCGAACGGGTCGAGGATGTAGCGCCGGAAGTGATTGCGGTAGTCGCGCGCCGCCGAGGCGCGGACATAGGGCGCAACCTTGCGTTCGATCCACTCCGCGTAATACCGGCGGATGGTCCAGCCTCCCGGCCTGCCCGGTTTCGGTGCGGACGCGGCGATGGTCGCGGCCAGAAAATCAGCCGCGCGATTGCCGTTTGGAAACCATTTCAGATAGTCGAAGACGC
>DATLTX010000237.1:0-17938 GCA_035533435.1 Binataceae bacterium (SeqCode) | reverse complement strand
GGATGAGCGGTTCGCTTTTATCGAGGCGCTCACTGATATCGAGGATCTCTTCCTGATGTCCTGGTGCCGCGGACATATTATCGCGAACTCCTCGATGTCCTGGTGGGGGGCGTGGCTCGACGCGAGTCCGAACAAGAAAGTCATCGCGCCGGCGCGCTGGTTTGCGGGCGTGCGCACCAATCCCCGCCTCCGCTTCTATCCGCGCCGCGACGGCAAACTGAGCGGCTATTTCGACGAACGAGACATCGTTCCCGAGGGCTGGCAGAGGCTCTGAGGCGGCCCGAACGTCACACCCGCGGCGTTACGCCGCTCTTCAAAAGACCGCGCGCTTCCAATAATTTGACACTCATCTAGCTGGAAATTTATCGCGAGAGTGGCGGAATGGCAGACGCGCTGGACTTAGGATCCAGTGCCGCAAGGCGTGGGGGTTCGAGTCCCCCCTCTCGCATCACGGTCGCGCAGCGCGGCAATCGGACCGCAACTAACGCAGCAAAAGAAGCTACGAATGATCCTCGACTTCATCTACAGCTCGCCCACCTGGCTGTGGGGATCGATCCTCGTCCTGCTCCTCGACGCCTTCGCGTGCATCGGCCTACTTGTCTTTCATCGCCTGGTGAAAATCGACACGCGCCGCGCGCACAACGATCTCACCGGCTTCACCGTCGCGGTCATTAGCGTGACCTACGCCGTGCTGCTCGCCTTCATTGCCATCGCAACGTGGCAAGCCTATGCCAACGCCGAAGAGATCGTGGACCGCGAGGCCGATTGCGTGGGCAGCATCTACCGCGACACCCAGGGTCTTCCCAGGAGTATGGGCCAGGACATCCGCAGCGATATCCAGTTGTATGTTTCAACCGTCATCAAGCAGGAATGGCCGCTCCAGCAGGACGGAGAAATGCCGACTCAGGGATGGGAGCCGCTGCGAAAGGTTCACAGCGCGATCGTCACGATGCAGCCGATCAGCCGCGGCGAAGCGGTGATTCAAGCCGAATTGCTCAAGACCCTGAACATGCTGTACAGCGCGCGCAGCAGCAGAATCTCCGCCGCGCAGGGTCACATCCCGGAAGTGATCTGGTGGATCATATTCATGGGCGGCGCGCTGACCATCGGCTACACGTACCTTTTCGGCTTTCGGGATTTGTTCATGCACCTGATAACCACGGCGGCGGTTTCAACCTCGCTGGCGCTGGTGGTGGTCCTGATCGTCGCTCTGGATTGGCCGTTCAGAGGCAAAGTCAGCGTCTCCGCCGACGCCTTCGTCAAGACGCAGCAGTCGTGGAAGGATCTTTCGTTCCCGGCGGAGATGGCTCCTGCCGCCTCCGCGCCGGCCCAATCGAGCGGCCGCTGAGACATTAGGTTATGAACTATGAGACTCCGGGCCGAACCTCGCGATCGAACCGATCGAGGAATGCGTCCAGCCCGCGAGGATTCGCCAGCGGTGTGATGAGCAGCTCCGCGATTCCCAACTCGGCGAACCGGTTTAGATAATCGGCCAACTCGCCGGGCGGCGCGAGTATTCCCTCGACGTAGCCGCCGGTCTCGGTCCATTTCTCGGCAAACCCGACATAGACGCGATGCGACAGAACGAACCCATCGAGGTCGCGGCCGATCCATTCGGCTCCCTGGCGAAGCCATTCGAGGCGCTGCGCGACCTGCTCGGGTTTCAGGCGCGTGCCATGCCATCCGTCGCCCAGCTCGAGCGCGCGGCGGATCGCGCGGCGGCTGATTCCGCCGATCCAAAGCGGGATTGTGCCGGCGCTCGGGCGCGGGCCGAAGCGCATTCCCGAAAGCTTGAAGAACTCGCCCGCAAACTCAGGCGTGTCGTTCGCCCAGCACACGCGCATCAGGCGGATTGCCTCATCGGTGTAGGCGCCGCGGCGCTCGAACGGCGCGCCCAGCGCGCGGAACTCCGGCTCGAGCCATCCGCTGGCCAACCCCGCAATAACCCGCCCGCCCGAGAGCAAATCCAGCGTCGCGAATTCCTTGGCAAGATGTATCGCACCGCGATACGGAACGACGATCACGCTGGTTCCGAGCCGAATCGTTTTCGTGACCGCCGCCGCATAGGCGAGCGTGACGATCGGCTCCATGATCTCGACGGCGGCAAGCGTCGCGCCGGCGGCCGGGGTCAACAGATGGTCGCTGACCCACAACGATGCGTAACCGGAATCTTCGGCCCGCGCGGCGATCCGGGCGATATCGGCGCCGAGCCTTTCGTGGCCGGCGCCGATTTGCGGAAGATGAAGTCCGAGCCTCACTTCGACGCGGCGCCTTTGGCCGACGCAGCCGGCGACGGCTGGCCCTTGGCGGTGCGGGCCGTCTCCTGCTTGATTTGCCGCTCATTCATCGCCGTCTCCAGCACCTGAGCGACGCGGCATCCGGTCTGCAAGTCGACCTTCAGTTGAGCGCTGGTTTTTTGGCAGGCCTCCGCGTTCTTGTTCTGGAGCAGCAGCTCATAGAGGCTCTTCTTGAAGGCGGGCGGTAACGAATTGTACAGCTTCAAGTCCTGCTTTTGCAGCGCCTCGATATGCTCCTTGCGCCGAATCGAATGGCGCAATCCCAAATCGGTCGGACACGGCGCGATCTCGTACCATCGCCCGTCCTGAAAGGCGATTGGCCTGCCGATCGTAACCTCGCGGCCGTTTAGAGTCGTGCTGAAGTTCAATTGATGCGTGGGCGGAATCGGCAGGGTGAACAGCCGCGTCTTGCCCAGGTCGGCTGGATCGAGTTCCTCGATCGTGATCTGGTACGGTGGCGCAATCCGATCGAGCATCTGGCGATCGATCCATTCGTCGAGGAAGACCTGGTTGGTTTTGTTGAAGCAGGCGAGCGCCTTGGGCGCGATCAGCTTGCGAAATGCGGCCGTGTCGCCATCATTGACCGCCTTGATATAAGCTTCGGCAAGCTTGAGTTGCTCGGCGGTCGGCGGAAATTGCGGAACCGGAGTCGCGGGCGTCGAGTCAGCCTGTTGCCGTATCGTCGGTGGAAGTGGATGGATCGGCGGCGCGAAATGAACTCCCGGCGGAAGAGCGGGTCCCGGAATCGGCGTCGAGACCGCGGTCTGTGCGAAGACCGGAGCCGCCATGAGCAGCATCCCGAGAGCAGCCATCGAGATTTTCCGGCTATTGGTCAGCGTCAATCGCATGTATGAGTCGTCCTGATTGGTTATTTCGCGGTCGGGCTGGCAGACCCGCGCTCCGGCATCGAACCGGGCGCGGCGCGGCCGTCGCGCCATCCGTCAATTTCGCGTAATCCGCACTCCATCGCAAGGCGATACGCGCAAGATGATGCGCCAGGCTGATTGGCAAAGGGGCGCGAGCGTCTTGAATTTCGCGCACGCTCAAGGGATCAAATCTATATGCGGCGATTTTGGATCACGTGGCTTGCGGCTGTGCAAATCATATTTATCGCGGCGGCGCTCGCGGCCATCACCGGATGCTGGCATCGGTCGCCTGAGGCGGCGCAGCAGGCCGAGATTTTGAAGCAATGCAGCGCGGGCGAGATTAGCTGTGTCAGCCCCGCCGATTCTCGATCGATCATCAAGTGCCAGGCCGGCGATATGCCCTCGTGCCAGGCGCTCGCATCGAAGAAGTGCGACCGCGGCGATCAGCACGTATGCCAATCGCTGGCGGTCATCTACTCGCAACTGAAGCCCTTGTGCGCGGCGGGAAATCAGGACGCCTGCGCCGATATGAAGGCGCCGTGGCCGGATTCCGGTTTCTGGCGCGTCGATTCGCAACTCGCCGCCGCCGAGACCGCCTGCAAATCCGGGGACTCCCAATCCTGCCAGGCGCTCGGCACGACGGTGCATCCCGCGGGCGGCCGCCTCATCTGGCTGCAAAACTACGTCAGCCCGGCGCCATCTGCGCAAAGTGCGCCTAATCCGTAGCCGGATGCTGAAAAACTGACTTAAGCATCCGGCGATAACTCCGGCTCAGACGCTTTGGCGGCGCTTGTCGAACTCGAGCGCGACGCGTTCATCTTCTTCGCTCAGCGCCGCCGAATCGATATCGGCGAACGCCAGCACGTTCATGTCGGCGTAAGCCTCGCGCACCTTCGGACCCCATAGCCCGATATCCTTGATCGCGGGGACGATTCGCGTGAACAAACCCGCGCGGAATTGCTGCATCCCCTCGGAGTTCTCTTCCCACTCGATACATTCCTTGACCGGCAGGCCGAGGCGCTCGTAAACCTCGCGCGAGTTGAACCGATCGCGCATCGTGTAGCACGCCTCGACCACGAACTCTTCGCGCTCGTCGCGCTCCTTCTGGCTAAGATGCGGATAATATTCGCGCAGCGCCAACCGTCCGAAGGCGACGTGGCGCGCTTCGTCCTGCATCACGTATGCGTTGACGGCGGCGGCGAGCGGGTTCCTGGCCATGTCGCGAATTCCCGCGAATGCGGCCAGCGCGAGTCCCTCGATCAGCACCTGCATCCCGAGGTAGGTCATGTCCCAGCGCGAGTCGCGCAGGATTCCTTCGAGCAGCGACTTGAGCGGCGGCGTGATCGGATAGACGATGTCAAATTTTTCGTGGAGCAGGCGCGAGTACACTTCGACGTGGCGGGCTTCATCGATAACCTGGGTGGCCGCATAAAACTTGGCGTCGATATTGGGGACCTGCTGGACGATTTTCGCGGTGCAGATAAGCGCGCCCTGCTCGCCATGCAGAAACTGCGACAGATTATTGGCCTGATCGTGGCGGCGCAGTTCGGCGCGCTCTTTGGCGGTCATCCGGTTCCAGACATCCGAACCGAAAATCGACAGCGCCTCATCAGGGAGTTCCTCGGGATTTTCGGGGTCGAGATTCTGCGACCAGTCGATCCGGTTGGAGGCGTTCCACTGCAGGTTTTTGCCCTTCTCGTACAGGCGGCGCAGCGCTTCGCTGCCGTCTTCGTATTCCCACTTGAATGCTGAATCGAAGTTGCTCGGGACCGTCCACTCGAGGCCTTCGAGCGGCATTTGATAACGTTCCTGGGTGCTCATTCACAACTCCTCTTGTAGTTAATTACTTTCCCTTCGGGGAATCGATCGCCTACTTCACTCGACCGCATCGACCGCGTTCGCCCGCGCGATTCGCCCCAGATGCTCCGCGCTCGGCTTCACGATTCGCCGCTGAGTCGCACGATCGACGCCGATCAAGCCAAAGGTCGGGCGGTAGCCCAAAAGCCATTCGTAATTATCAAGCATCGACCAGTAAAAGTAGCCGCGCACGTCGATCCCGTCACCGATACATCCCAAAACGCCGGCCAGCGTCGCGTCGATAAACGCCACCCGGCGCGAATCGTCCGCCGCGGCGATCCCGCTCTCGGTCACGATAATCGGAACCCGCGGCGCTGCCGCCGCTGCCCGGCGAATCGCGGCCGCGAGCGCCTGCGGACGGTATTCGTATCCCATCAGTGTCAGCTCGGCGCCTGGCTCGGGAGGCAGCGGACCGCTGGGGCCGAAGCGCTGGCGGGTGTAATTCTGCACGCCGATAAAGTCGTCGCCGCGCGCGGCTTCGAGAAACGGCGCCTCGGCCGCAAGCGCCGCATCGCGCAGCGCCTCGCCGCCCGGCTCGGCGGCGATCTCTTCCATCGCGATCGTCATCCCGACCGGAAACTTGCCGCGTCCCGAGCGCAGCGCCTGAGCGCCGAGCCGATGCGCCCGCAGCATCACGTCGCGGCAAATCGAGCGCGTGCAAAATGGAAACGCGGAGAATTCCTCCGGAGCGACTGCGGCGGCACGCGCCGCCGCTGCGCGCCATCGCGACCCCACGATCTTCTCGTCGGGCGCGATGAGCCCGCTGGTCTGGAGCATCTGCACCGAGTTGAGCTCGTTGATCGTGCACGCCGCGGCGATCAGATCGCCCAACTCGCGCGCGACGCGCTCGCAGTAACTGGCGAAGCGGTCCGCCGTCCGCGCGGCTTCCCATCCGCCCTGCGCCGCTATCCAGCGCGGGCTGGTAAAGTGATGCAGCGTCACCATCGGCGCGATTCGATTCTCGTGGCAGGCGGCAAGGACGCGGCGGTAATGCCCGAGTGCGGCGGCCGAGAACTCGCCCGGCTCGGGTTCAACACGCGCCCATTCGATACTGAAGCGGTAAGAGTTGAAGCCAAGTCCCGCGAGCAGCGCGATATCTTCGCCGTAGCGATGATACTGGTCACAGGCGTCGCCCGACGGCTCGACGAATGCCGTCGGAGTCGCGTGCTCGAGCAGCCAGCAGTCGCTGTTCCAGTTGCCGCCTTCGACCTGGTGCGCGGCGGTGGCGGTGCCCCACAAAAATTTTGCCGGAAAATTCTTCATCAGCTACCCGGTCCCATCTCGGCGATTTTGCAGCCCCTTGCCGCAAGCTTTTTCGCGAGAGCGCGCCGCGTCTCGATCACGCTGGTCAGCGGATGCGCGCGATATTTCGTGACCTCCGCCGCCGTGTACGGCTTGAAATCCGGCGGCAGCTCGGCGCGGCTGAACGTCTCGAGCATCCAGTTAAGCACCATCGCGGTCTCGGCGTCATCCAGCGGCGAATTCGCCACTCCGGGCACCTGCACCAAATAGGCGCGTCCCTCTGGAATCCGCGCAAAGTAACCCATCGAATGAGCCAGCCGCGGGACCGTTCCCGGAATTCCCTCGGCACGCGACGAATGGCAGCCCCAGCAGTTGAGCGTGTAGAGCTGCGCCGCCGACTCCGCGCGCGCCAAAAGCGGCGCCGCCAGGGGCGCTGCCAGGATCGCCGCTATCGCGGCGGCCGCCGTGGCAAGCCCGTAGCGCATCGCTAGTGCGCCTTCATCGCGCTCGCGGCGAGCGGCTTGACGATCGTCTCGCGTTTGGCGCGCACCTGATCGAAGCTGAGGGGCGTGCCGCGTAGATGCCTGACTTCGGCCGCGGTGTAGCGTTTGAAACCGGCGGGCAATAACTTCGCGTTGAAATCGGTGAGGATATAGTTCAGCACCGCCGCTATCTCCGCATCGCTAAGCTGCGGCCACGGCTGCATGACTCCATTGTAATCCGCGCCCTGCGACGAGATTGCGCCGCTCATCCCGAACGACACGACCTGCACGAGATACGCGCGTCCGGCGCGCGAATGAACGTAATCCCCGACCGTCCCGGCCAGCGCGGGATAGTCGCCCTGAACGCCCTGCCCGTCGCTTTGGTGGCAAACCACACAGTTCGCGGCAAACACGTCCGCGCCAGAGGTATGCGCCGCCGCACTGATTGCGAACGTCATCATAGTCCCGATCACCCCGATCGTCGCGAGAAAAAATTGCCGCAGTGCGGTGCGAAGTTTCATTTCGACGGCGCGGATTGCGGATCCGGGTGGCGATGCTGCGCGTGCAGAAATTCCTGAATCGATGCGACCCCGCGTTCCCGGGCCTCGAGCAGGCTCTCCAGATGCTCGCGCGTGTTGATCAAGCCCTTGGCGCGCACGACTCCGGCCTCGTCGATCAGCACCGCGTAAGGAAGCTTGGCGACGCGATAGGTCATGCCGAGTTCCTGCGACAGAACAAACGGAAAGTCGCCGAGGTTCTGCGCGGTGACAAAGCGCTCGTGCTCTTCGCGCTCGCCGTCGCTGGCAAGAACGATGCGCAGAGACTTTTCCTCGGAAGCGGCAAGTGATTTCAGGATCGGGAGCATCTTCTTGCACACGGGGCAGGTCGGCGACAGAAAAAACAGCAGCGTGCCGAGTCCGCGCTCGCCGGGTCCGCCAATCGTGACGCGGCGGCGGCCCAGATCGGTGAGCTCGAAAATCGGCGCGGTCTCGCCTTCTTTCGGCCCCTTGTCGATCGTAAGCGCGCCCATCGGCGCGATCCGTTCGTGCAGCACGCCGATCTGGCGCAAGAGCGCGAGCTGTAATCCCGCCATCACCAGCATCAGGATCCACAATACGATTTGCGATATGACGAGCGCCTCAGTCATTCAGGACGTCCCGAGCACGCGTCCTTGGTGGCACCGGCTTCAGCCTGTGGGTCCCCACACCGGCTGAAGCCTGTGCCACGAGGAATCCAGGATTCCGGTTCCGCGGCGTAATCGTCACTAAACGTCACGATGATACGTACCCCGCTATAACGTCCCGAGCGCGCGGGTGCGCGGCGCGTTGGCGATCGCGTAATTGGCGCTCAAGTACAGCATGATCAGCATCGCGGCGCCGCACCCGATCGTCACGAAATCGACGGGCTCGAGCCCGCGGGCGCCGACCGGGAGTTCGAGCGCGAGCGCGGCGGCGACGAGCGCCAGGTTCCGCACCAGAAGCGATCCGCCCAGTTCCTGCCGTAGCGCCGGCCCGAAGCATCCGCAATCTATCGCGCGCCGTCCGCGCGCGAGGTTGATCGCTATCGCGCCAGTGAACACGCCGAGCAGCATCGCCATCGCGGCGGCGGCCGCGGCGCGCGTTGCGGCAAACAGAATCCCCGCGGCGCACGCGGTTTCGCATAGCGGCACGGCCCACGCAACCGGTTTTTCGAGCCAGCCCGGGAGGAGACGATAATTCGCTACCGCGCCCTCGAACAAATCGGGATCGGCGAACTTCGCCGCGGCGGATCCGGCGAATATCGCCGCAAGCGCGATCGCGAGCAGGTCCTGAATAGCGGGATCGAGCACGTCGGCCGAGTATTAACGCAAAGCGCGGAAAGAAGGAACCGCAGATTTCACAGATTCCACCGATTCAAATGAAACACACGGATAGATACGGACGGCGCCGTATTATGGCACCGCCCGCAAAATCTTTCTCGGGTCTTTTAATCCGTGAGATCTGTGTAATCTGCGGTTTCTCTCTCGCCCCGCGATCAGCCTGTGGCCACCGGGTCGGCTTCGAGACCCTGCAGGTTGCGGATACTGGGCCGCTCCATCATCCGCTTGAGCCACGCATCGACCTGCGCGTGATTGCCGATCGTGTCTATCCCCAAGTGAGGCAGCACCAGCAGGCGCGGCGCGAAGGCGATATCGGCGACCGAGAATTCCTCGGCCAGGAATTGCTGCCCCTGCAGTTGCTGGTCAAGATAAATGAGCACGCGCTCGACGCCCTGATGAAGCCGCTGGATGCGGTTCTGGTCGCGCTCGGCTTCGGGCTTGGCAACTTCGGAAATCAACTGGCCGACTTGCGGGGTAAAAGAAGTATCCGCAAAATCTTCGAACGTGCGCGCCCGAGAGCGCATCGCGCTTGCCCCGATCGCGGGCAGCACCGGAGGCTCGGGATATTCATCTTCGAGATACTCGTTGATGATCGTCGAGTCGTAGATCGTGGTGTCGTCGTCCACCAGCACCGGCACCCGGCCGAACGGGTTGAGCCGCAGGAACTCCTGCTTGCGATGCTCTCCGCCGGCGAGATCGACCGTGACAAGGTCGTAGGTGAGACTCTTCTCGGCCAGCACGATTCGCACCTTCTGGCCATAAGGGCAGGACAGGAAGTCGTAGAGTTTGATCATAACGGGCAAAGCCTCATTCCGCAGCAACCTGTAGCTTCAAGCTCGCCTCAACCTCCGCGTCGAGCTTGATCGGGACCGTAAAATCGCCGAGCGCCTTGATCGGCTCGGGAAGGATGATCTTGCGCCGGTCAAGGTCGAAGCCGCGGCCGCGCAGCGCGCGTTCGATATCGATATTGGTGACCGAGCCGAAGAGCTTGCCTTCCTCGCCGGCGCGCGCCTTGATTTCGAGGACGATCGCCTCGATTTTCTCCTTGAGCGTCATCGAGAGGATCTTCTGGCGCTCCCGCTTGAGCATCGCGGTGCCCTTCTGATGTTCGAAGGCGCGCATGTTCCTTGGATTTGCCTCGACGGCGAGCGCGCGGGGCAGCAGGTAGTTGCGCGCGAATCCGGCGCGCACTTTGACCACGTCGCCGGTGCGGCCCAGGTTGGGAACGTCTTCGTTGAGAATTAATTGGACATTCATAATCTGTTAGCGCCTCGATTGCGCGCCCCCTTTCTAAAGAAAATCCCCGTAATTGCCGGCTTCCTGGCGCGGCGGCTTGAGCCGGCGAAAATCGATCCACATGTCGAACACTCCGGCCACGCAAACCACCGCGGCCACCACCGGCTGAACGATCGTGATGAAATAAATCACGCCGCGCACGATCACCGGCACCGACAGCGACTGGAAGTAGAAGCCCATGATCGCAAGTCCCTGGCAGAAATAGATCGCCGCGAACACCAGGAAGCCATTGAGCGCGATATCGCTGATCGCGCGCATCGGCGCCAGCATCCCGAATCCGGTCGCGATCAGCCCCCAAATGAGCCAGTCCGGCGCCGACCACTTGGACAGATCGCCAAACAACGGGTACGCAAGACGGCTCTTTCCGCTAAAACGCCAGAACAGCCGCAGGTTTACCAGCATCGCGAACCCGGCCAGAATCGCGGCGAGCGCCGGCGTGATTCGCATGATCACTGCGATCAGCTCGGCTTGCGTGTCCGACGGAATCGCGTTGGGCATCCCCATCGAGCGATACATTTCCTGACCGCGCGCCATCCCGGCCGTAAGCTGCGCCTGGACGGCGTTCGCAATTCCGCCCGGAGTCCCGAACATCGCGAGCGCGGTAATCGCCGCCGCCGCGAGCATCGCGCCCGCGCCCACGATCACGATCATTTCGAACGGACGCCGCCGCTCGAGCATCCACGCCGCCACGCCGGTGGCCAGACCAACGCTTATCAGGTAGCTGCCGGTGCCCTGGATTCCGCCCGCAATCGCGACGAGCGCGCCCGCGAGCACGATCGCAATCGTGACGCGCAGGTCGGCGCGTGCGCGGCCGGCCGCGTAGATCAGGATCGGCAGCGGCGACAACAGCGCCGCAAAGGTGCCGAGCACGGGGATGAGTCCGCCCGCGATAAACAGCGCCGCGGCCAGCGCCGCGGCCCGGACCATCCCGATTACATCCTTGCGCGTCACGGCGTTTGCGTCAGACTCCCAAGGTCGAGAACGGAAGCAGCGCAAGCACGCGCGCGCGTTTGATCGCGATCGCGAGCTGGCGCTGATGCTTTGCGCAATTACCGGAGGTGCGGCTAGGAACGATTTTGCCGCCCTCGGTGATAAAGCTGCCGAGCGTGCGCACGTCTTTATAATCGACCTTCAGCGACTTGTCGGCGCAAAAACGGCAGACCTTGCGCCGTCCGCCGCCCGGCCGCCGCCGCATCCCGCCGCGGCTATCGCCACCGCGTTCGCCGCCGCGATCTCCGTCAGGACGCGGTCCGCGCGAACCGCGCGAGCCCTCGTCATTGCGCGGCCGGTCGCCGCCTTGATCCATTCTGTCATCTGCCATTGCGATTCCTTGCCAACTATTCCGCCGCCGAATCGATCGCGATGCCGGCGGCTGTTATGCCTTTGCGCGAGCCTCGATTCGGCTTGCGACTACCTCGACTCCCGCCACTGCGATTGCGCGCGCCGCCGACGCTCTGAGCCGGCCCTCGACCGCGACTTCGCTTCCGCGTCTGAGCTGCGCCGCAATCGCGCGGGCCGCTTCACCCGTCATCACAACCTCGAGGCTGAGCTTTTCGGGCGGCTCGGCGCACTCGACGCTGAAGTTCAGAACGGGAGTGCCGGCGGGCGTGACCCGAAGCTCTGGAGCACGCGTCACGCGGCCCGCGAGCTCAATTCGGTTCGCCACCGCCCTCGGGGTCGATCGCGGTCGGATCCGGCTCGGCCAGCATTTCCTCCGGCGCGTCGGGCGTTTCCTGCTGACGCTCGCGCTCAGCCTGCTGCGCGGCATACGCCGCGGCGCGCGCCTCCGCGGCGGCGCGTGCTTCCGCGATCCGCTGGTTGCGCGTCTCGATCTCCTCGCGAACCTTGGCCGCGTCGGCATTGGAATCAACCAGCACCGAAAGGTAGCGCAGGACTGTGTCGGACAACTTCAGGTTGCGCTCGACCTCGTTCATCACGGCGCCATCGGAGAGATAATCGAGCCGGATATAGAAGCCCCGGCGCTCGCCCTTGATTCGGTAGGCAAGCTCGCGCGACCCCCACTCCTCGTTCTCGACGACTTCGCCCCCGCCCTGCGAGACGATTGTCGAGAAGCGCTTGATGGTATCCTTGATTTGTGGCTCGCCCTGGTCGGGGCGAAGAATAAAAATTGTTTCGTAGCGCCTCAAAGCGCTCAGTCCTCCTTATGGTTTCTAGCCCCGAGTTTGGAGCAAGGAGCAAACGGTTAAACTATCATTCGCGTGTGCGCCTAACAAGCCGGTTTTGGGAAAATCTTGCGCGGTCTCTTGAGAATAACTCCCGCTCTGTTATTGAGAAGGACCAGCGTCCGCTTGCGCGACCCCTCAGGAGGAACAGAAGGTGGCAAAGGCAAAAGCAAAAAAGGCTGCTCCCAAGCTCAAAAAGAAACCGATCAAGGTAAAGGCTCGCGCCAAGCCGGCGCCCAAGCCCGCTGCGAGGAAAAAAGCGGCGGTGACCAAACCCGTCGCAAAGCGTCCGGCGCCGACCGCTGAACCGCGCATCCCGAGCTACGCCGAACTTCCGATTCGCGCGGGCGCTCCGGAGGGATCCGCGTGGGGCGTCTTCGGCGATCGCGATGAGGTTGGCACGATCAACCTTCTGACGCCCGGCCGCGTGCGCGCCGCCGCCGAGTCGATCAAGACCGGCAAAGTCTTCGCGCTCAACCTGCCGATCGATATCCCGAGCCCTCCGCTGTTCACCCGCCAGGCGCATCGCCATACGGTAAAGAGTTTTCCCGCGCCGACCGACTTCGTACTCGACGACTATCTCGACAACTTCTATCCGCAGGCGTCCTCGCAATGGGACGCCCTCGCCCACGTCAAGCATCCGGTGTATGGCGCCTACAATGGCATCCCCGACCGTGAGATGACCGGGCGCGGAGGCACGCGGCTTGGGATCGACAATCTTGCGCGGCGCGGAATAGCGGGACGCGGTGTGCTGGCCGATATCGGGCGGCACTACGATCGAGTCGGCAAGTCGATCGAGTACACCAAGGCGCAATCGATTCCGCTCGAGGATCTGGAGGCGACGCTGGCGGCGCAAAAGTCAACGCTGCGCGCCGGCGACATCCTGCTGATTCGCATCGGATGGACCAGCTTCTATCTCGGCGCGAGCGATGAGGTAAAGCAGGAGCTCGCGCGCGACACGGTCGTCCCCGGAATCGAGGGCAGTCAGCGCGTCGCGCGATGGATTTGGGATCATCATCTGGCCGCGATCGCGTCGGACTCGCCCGCGCTCGAGGCGCTGCCAAAATCACCCGAAGAGGAGTTCCTGCATTTTCACATGCTGGCGTTCTTCGGGATGCCGATCGGCGAGATGTGGAACCTCGAGGCGCTGGCCGAAGATTGCGCCAGAGACGGCGTGTACGAATTCTTTCTGACTTCGGCGCCCCTCAACGTGCCGGGCGGAGTCGGCTCGCCGCCCAACGCGCTCGCGATCAAATGAAGCGCAAATGGCGATAAAATTACGATGCGGGCGAGGAGTTAACCTCGCCCGCATCGCTCAGGGTTTCCCCCCAACCCGGGATCGTCGCGGTGATCCCGAGTTATGCGGAGTCACCCGACCTTGATAGATACGTCGCGCGCCCCAGCCGCGCTGCGAGGAACCTATTCGGAATTGACGCTACCGTCAACAGAAGTGTGAGGCGCGATCCGCGGCCTCAAAGAGGGTTGGCATGACCCGCGTGATCGCTGTCCAGAAAACCGCCGCCAGGTTCCGAACCCAAAAATCGCCCGCGCGGATGCCCGCCGCCGAGCGCCGCGCGTATCTGCTCGAGGCGGCAGCGCGGATCATCCTGACCGACGGCTTCGAGGCGCTCACGATGGAGTCGCTGGCGGCGGGCGCAGGCGTCAGCAAGGGGCTTGGCTACGCCTACTTCGAGAATGCCGAGGAAGTCGCGCTGGCGCTGTTCGAACGGGAGATCGCCTCGATGTACGCAAAGGTGGGCGAAGCGATGGACGCCGAAGCTCCGTTCGAGGCGCGGGTGCGCGCGGCGATATCGACCTACCTCGATATTGTCGTCGCGCGCGGCGCACTGATCGCGATCCTGCAAAATCGCCTGAGCGGGCGCCGCTTGCGCAAGAGCGTGCGCGCGCGCCTGGGCCCGTTCTTCGAGCTATGGACACGGCACATCCGCGCGGCGCTGCGGGCCTCGCGCGGAGAGGCGGAGATTCTGGCCGCGATCGTGCTCAGCGCGTCGGATTCGCTCGGCCGCGCGGTCGGCGCGCGGCGCATGGCGCGGCGCGCCGCTGAAGATCTATTCGTCGCGTTCGTGCTCGCAGGGCTGCGCGGTGCGACCCGTCAGAGGCGCCACTGACGCGCCCGCGCGCGGCGCTAGTGGCCCGCCTTCGCCATTGCTTCAGTGCTGAGGAACGCTTTATCGACCGCGCCCATGTTGATGTACCAGCACTCGCGCTCGGGCGTGTCGGGGCCGGGCAGATAGCAGGTCGTCACCATCCCCGATTGCACATCGACGCTCGACGCCGCGACGTTGAATTCGCGCTGGTACGGATAGATCGCGACCTTCGCCTCGGGGACGGGTCGATCGCGATAGGTGTAGAGATAGATTTGTGTCTTCCACAGCTCGCCGCGCCTGTCGTAGCTGTCGACGTAAGGGCTCAGCCACGCTTCGCCATCGACATACACGATCGTCTTCGATTGCAGCACGCCGGTGACTCGCTCGGGACGCGGCGTGACCTCGAGGACATAAAGATGACGCAGCTCCCAGTCGTCCGCGCATGACGTCGCGCCGCCGTCGGTCGGGCACGGATGCGCCGGCGAATTGCGCGCATGGACGCATCCCAGCATCTCGCGCTCGCCCAGGAACTTGTAGTTGTATTCCTGCGGCTTGGCGGCGAATCCGCCGACGTGGTCAGGATCGAAGGTCGAAAGCCCCGGCGATGCGCTCAAGATCACCTCGTTAACCCGCCGGATGCGGCGGCTACCCGCCAGGAAGGCCCACGCGTCGTCGGCGCGGTTGGGCTCCCAGTAGCGATAGCGCATCCCGCCGCTGCCGCGGTCGTCCGCGGGCGCGATAGTTGGATATGCGGCGACGCGCCACCAGATCCCGGTGATCTTGAAATCCGGGTCGGCAGGCAACGGCTCGACTTCGGTGCGGCCGATATCATAGTAGCCGGCCAGATGACCGGCTTCGGTGAAGTTGATGATGTTCTGCGGGGCGCCGGGCGCGAAGCGCACAACCTGGCACTCGAAGTAGCGCAGGTCGAAATCGTCGGTCGCGATCGGCTTGAAGTTCGAATTCCACATGATCTTGGTCGCAACGTCCGGATCGTTGGGATCGAGCAGCGGAAACGGCTGCCCCGCAACGTAGCCGACCACCGTGCGATGGTCCGCCGACAGACGCACTTGCGGCGAGTACTTCTCGGTCGCTACCCGGTACGGCGGCGGCCAGTCGATCCGCTCGGACGCGACGATGTGCATCTCCATCCCCCTGGTCACCGCCTGGTAGGTGCCGGGACTCACCAGCGCCCGGACCTCGGCCGCGTTGGCCACAGTGATCGTCTCGCCGGGTTTGACGTCGGCGGCGCGGCCCGAAGTCGAAAACGCGAGGAGCACGGCCGCGGCCATCAGCGCGGCAGGCATCGGGCGGGGTGGAATTTTCATGCGCGTGACCCTATCACGCGTTAGAGAAATAGCGCCAATCATCCATGGCTGGACGGCGCGATCGCCGCCGCGGGCGGCATCCGGCGGCGGTTGAGCGGCCCTGGCCTGCGCGGCCGCGGGCCGATCCGGCGCCCATGGCGGGCATCCTCAGAATCTGAAGCGTTACTTTAGATCCACGACGGCTACTTCAGTTCGACCAGCACCTGGCGAAAGCGGCTGGCGCCGGCATTGTGGAAGCCGCGCCCCGCCCCGCGCGCATGCCATGCGACGCTCCCGGCCGGCATCGCCGCGCGCCGCGCTGATTCGCCGCCGTCCGGGCCGCGCTCGATAATCTCAAGCTCGCTGCCCTCGGCCACGTAGGCAACCGCGTCGTGCGAGTACCGGCGCATCGGGCTCGCTTGACCCGCCGCGAGAGTGATTTCGCTTACCCGCACTCGATCGTTGTCGAGAATAGTGATCGTTCCCGGCTCCGGCTCGCGGCCCGCAACCGCCTCGCATCCGACGAAGCCCAGCCGCTCGGCGCCGCGCCGCGCGGGCCGCTTGAGCTCGAACAGCGCCTCGAAAAAGCGCGTCGTGCCGACGTTATGCGCGCTTTCGATTCCTCCGGCCGGAACAAAATAGGTCGCTCGCGCGTGGAGCGGAAAGCCGCGCGGCTTTCCGCCGGCCGGATTCTCTCCGGGGCGGAGCGCGCCGACCGACGCGCTCGACAGGATGAACAGCACGTAGTCGAGGGTATGATGATGCAGTCCGCAGACCTCGCCGGGCTGCAAGTCCATCTCCCACACACGCACGTCGTCGTTCTCGAACAGCGTGCGCGACGCGACCGGCCCCAGTTTTTCGGATTGTGCCGCGCCCATGTTTACCGTTCCTCCTCGTAGCATCCGCGGCTCTCGCCGCAGGAGTCCGCATCGACAGGTTCGCCGTCGGGTCCGTACGGACGCTGGGTCTTGAGGCAGGAGTAGCAGGCGGTAGTGCTGTCGGGATCGAACATCCGCTCGCCGTCGGGCGTGCGATAGTAGGCGGTCTTGGTGCGGAGCAGTCCGCAGAATTTCCGCGTCGGCAATGCCATGGCCCTCAAGCCTCCGCGACTCCGCCCGCGGCCAGTATCGCGCGGCGGACCATCACCTTCGCGATCGTGACCTTGTACGCGTTGTCGGACATCGGCTGCGCGCCGGACAGCGCCGCGTCGGCGGCGGCGCGGGCATGCGCGGCGTCCAGCGGCGCGCCGATGATCGCCTTTTCGGCGGCGGTTGCGCGCCACGGAATCGGTGCAACCGCGCCCATCACGACTCTTGCGTCGCGAACCGATTTGCCATCGGCCGATGGGACGATTACGACCGAGACGCTCACCAGCGGCCAGTCGAAGCTCTGCTTCTCGCGCACTTCCATGTAGAGGCTGCGGGTGTTGGGCGCGGGCGCGGGCACGCGCACCTCGGCGATTATCTCGCCGGCGCGCAAATTGTTTTCACGCTTCGGATCAACGTCGGGCAGGGTGAAGAATTTCTCGAGCGCGACGATCCGCTCGCCCGACTCTCCGACGATTCGTGCGCTTGCGCCGAATGCGATCAGCGCCGGCGCGAGGTTCGAGGGATGTACGATATACGACGGGCCGCCGCCCAGGATCGCGTGATAGCGATTCAGTCCGCCAATCGAATAGCACTTGTCGCCGCCCTTCTTGAGGCAGTTGACCAGCGGATTTCGGAAATACCAGCATCGCGGGCGCTGCAGAAGATTGCCCCCGACCGTCGCGAGATTGCGAATCTGCGGCGTGGCCGCCTCGCCGGCGGCATCGGAGATCGCGGTGAAGTGCTTTTGCAAATCCGGATTCGTCGCGACCTCGTGCAGCTTCACGAGCGCGCCCACGCGCAACTCGCCAGAAGGCTTGCGATCGATCCCGTCGAGTTCCTTGAGACCCTTGAGATTGACCAGCACAGCGGGCGCGGCGATACCCTGCTTCATCAGATCGACGAGATCGACGCCGCCCGCGATCGCATCATGATTCGGAGCGGCGACAAGCGTGCTTGTTTGCGCCAGTCCGGTGGGCGTGACGACGGTGAACTTGTTCATCACACGTGCCCCAGCGCGGCGAGAATCCGGTCCGGCGTCAGCGGCAGCTCGCGGAGCGGAGCGCCAACCGCGTCCGAGACCGCGCAGGCAACCGCCGCCGCGCTCGCGACGTGCGCGACTTCTCCGATTCCGAGCACGCCGGTGTTGGTGCCGCCGTTGAGCACCTCGACGAACATCACGTCGATTTGCGGCACGTCGAGCGGGCCAACCAGCTGTAATCGTCCATCGTCGGATTGACCATCAGCCCCAGTTGCGGGTCCATCCGCCGCGTCTCGAACAACGCGTATCCGATTCCCATCAGGACGCCGCCGTTGATCTGGCTGCGCGAGGTCAGCGGATCGAGCATCGTGCCCG
>DATLTX010000236.1:0-7127 GCA_035533435.1 Binataceae bacterium (SeqCode) | reverse complement strand
AACGGACTTTTGTAGTCCGAGTACATCTTGATGATCGTGCTATCCATTTGCGCCTCGATCGTTCATGCGCGGCCAAACGGCTTGCTCCGTCCCGGAGCGATCGGCTCGCCGCTGTCGCGCTCTTTCACCGCCTGCTTGAAGCCCGCCGCTTCGGCGCGTTCCTTGAACCATAACCCTTCGGGACTGTGGCGCGTGATGCCGTCGAAGATAGTCGCGAACATCTGCGTGTTCGATAGCCCCATGTTATCGAACGCCTGGTTGATCATGAGCTTCTGCATCATCAGTTGATTGCGCGGCACTCCCGCCATCCGATGCGCGAGTTCATCGACGCGATGATCGAGCTGCGCGCGCGGCACCGACTCGAGGCACAGGCCAAGCTTCGCCGCCTCGGGGCCGTAAATCAGATCGCCGGTCAGGAGCATCCGCTTGGCTTTCTCGGCCCCGAGCCGGTACAGCCACATCGCGGTCGTCGGACATCCCCATACTCGCGCGGGCGGATATCCGATTCGCGCCTCGTCAGCCATCACCACGATGTCGCAGCACAGCGCGATATCGCTGCCGCCGGCGACGGCGGGTCCATTTATCTTCGCGATGGTCGGCTTATAGGAACGCCACAGGCTCATGAAGTCCTGCGTGTTCTGGTGCATCCCGTAGAAATCCGCCATCGGGTCCCACGGCTGCGCGACTTCGCTTGCGCCCGAACCCAGTTGCGAGCCGAGTTGAACTCCTGGGCGTTCGGCATAGTCGATCAGGTCGTATCCCGCGCAAAACCCCGCTCCCGCGCCGGTGACGATGATCACGTGCAGATCGTTGTCGGCGTTGGCGCGGCGAACCGCGTCGGCAATCTCGCGCGGCATCGCGCCGTCGATCGCGTTCATGCGATGAGGCCGATTGAGCGTAATCGTCGCGATACGCCCTTCGGAGCGGTACAGAATCGATTTGTAATCCACGTTTGGATCTCCCGATGAGACTTGCAAGGTTGGCTGATTCAACGCGGCAGATCGCCGGGACCGAGAAACGGGCCCGCGAGCGGGATCATCGCCGCGATTTTCCATCCTTTCACGGTGCGAATCACGATATAGCTAACCCGCGCGTGGAGCATGATCGAGTCGTCGCCCCGGTAGCGCGTCACGTCGGCAAGGATCATGGCCTGCTGGGCTGCAAGCGGCCAGACCTTCAGAAGATCGACCGTCGAGCGCGCCCATCCGCGCGATTTCAGATCGATCAGGGTCTGCGCGGCGTATTGCTGAAGCTCCGACTCGGTCGCATAAGTCGTCACGTTCCCCCCGGCGATCAGCTCATAGGGCGGCGCGAAGCAGTCCGCGTAGCGGTCGATATCCTCGCGGTTGAACGCGTCGATATATGCGCGATAAAACGCTTCGACTCCGCCGATAATTTCTTGATCGTCTGGCACCGAATGCTCCGTCAGGATTTGAATCCGAGCGGCGCGAGAATCCGTGCTGCCGCCCGCACCAATGCCGGCGGTCCTTTGCCCATCACGGCGAAGCGCGGGTCGGTGGTCTGTCCTCTGACGAAACGGGCATAGATCTGCTCGCCGACGGTCGCGCTCTTCCAATGCGCCCACGCCTGGTAGAATGGAAGATCGCTGAGGTCGCGGCCGGTTCGCCGGGCGTAGCGATTCGCCAGTTCCTCGCGCCCCAGGAATCCGCGCTTCAGCGTGTGCGGCTCGATTTCCGCGATTTCGAGCAACTCGACATCCGAGCGCTCGCGCCAGTAGCCGAGCGCGACGCCGAGGTCGATCATCGGATCGCCGAGCGTGGACATCTCCCAGTCGAACACCGCGACAACGTTGCCCGGCGCGCGCGCGTCGAACATCAGGTTGTGCAGGTAGAAATCGTTGTGCAGAAGCGCAGGCGCCTGCGCGGGCGGCATGTGATCGAGAAACCACGCGCCGAGCTTTTCCATCAGCGGCACTTCACGCGTCTTGGCCGCCTCCCAGCGCTTCATCCATCCGATGATCTGGCGCTTGAAAAATCCGTCGGGCTTGCCGAGATCGCCAAGGCCGATCGCCCGGTAATCGACGCCGTGCAAATCGGCCAGCGTGTCGATAAAGCCTTCGGAAATATTACGGAAGGTCTCGGGATCGTCGCCCAGCGCCGCGGGCACGGGTTGGCGATTCTTGAACACGATTCCGCAGCGGCGTTCCATCACGAAAAACGGCGCGCCGATAATCGACGGGTCGTCGCAGTAGAGCCACGCGCGCGGCGCCGGCGGAAACGCCTGCCACAACCGCGAGAGCACGCGATACTCGCGCCCCATATCGTGCCCGCCGACGGGCAACGGCCCAAACGGCGGACGGCGAACGACCCACTGCTGTTCTCCGAACTCGAGCAGATAGGTCAGATTCGACGATCCGCCGCGGAACTGCATCACGCTCATCGGAGCGTCCGCGTCTGGAATCCGCCCGCGCAGATACGCGGCCAAAGCCGCCCAATCGAGTTGCTCTTCGTCACGAACCGCGCCGTACTCGGCCGTCAGATCGATCTGCTCCGCCATCGTGGCCTTAGTATGAATCGCGGCGCCTGCGATTTTCCAGTGGTAGCGTTGCCGCTGAGGTTGAGTTATTCGTCGCGCAGGCCGCCAGTGAGGTGAAAGCGATGCCGCTAAAGGCCTTCTTGATACTGGGTACTCTTGGCGCGTTTATGAGTGTGGGAATCGCGTGGTCCGTTCTTCGCGTCGAATATCCAACCTTTCTATTGGTCACGAGAGCCGTCGATTTCCTTCCGATCCATCAGCTGCAGGAATCAAGAATCCGCGAGGTCATACCTATTTCGCTCATTAACCTCGTAGCCACTCCTGCAATCTATTGGTTCGCTCCCGCGGATCAGCGCGTTTGCGCAGGTGCCGCAATGCTCGGCTTGATCGTCGTTCTGGTCTGGACGATCGGCGTGCAGGTTCCGGCCCACCTCGCGCTGGACAGAAACGGGTTTGACCGAAACTCGCTCATGAGATTGGTTCGCAACGAGCGAATAAGGTTCCTGGCTATAAGCGTTCAAGCTCTTGGTTATTGCGCTCTCCTGCTTACGAATCTGTAGCTTTGAAATCACGGATCGTGATTTCAAGTTGGGGAGGGATGCGTTGCGCAAATTCCCAAGCCTTCACCGAGCACGCGACATCGCCCTTGGCCAAACTTCAGAATTTTTCTTTGAACGGGCGAACCTCGAGCTCCATCGTCCATGCGCTGGGATGCTGATGCGCCAGATGCCAATAGGTTTCGGCGATCGCGGCGGGATCGAGCAGATCTTCGGGCTTGAAACCTGGGATCGTGCGGCCCGGGAGGTCGATGACGCCGTCGACGTTGATCCACGCAACGTGAATTCCCTTGGGCCCAAGGTCGCGCGCCATTGATTGCGCCAGCCCGCGCATCGCGAATTTCGCGGGTCCGAACGCCGCGGATTTCGCTCCGGCCTTCACGCCCGCGGTTGCCCCGGTGAACAGAATCACGCCGCGGCCGCGCGCGAGCATCGCGGGCACGACCTCGCGCGATGCGAGAAACGCGCCGTAAGCGTTTACCCGCCAAGTCGCTTCAAAATCCTCCGGCGAGACTTCGAGCACATTGCCCCATTTGCCGGACCCGGCGTTGTACACCAGCACGTCGGGAGCACCAAGCTGTTCGCGAATCAGCTTGAACGCGGCCTCGACCTGCGCGCGATCGCCGATATCTGCTGGCGCTTCGAGTACGGTCGCGCCCGAGGAGCGAATCTCCGTTTTGAGCGTGCGTAGATAATCCGCGCTGCGTGCGTTGATCGCGACCGCGTAGCCCTGCGCGAAGCGGCGCGCCAGCGCAGCGCCAAGTCCGGGGCCAACTCCGGTAACGACCGCGACCGGACCTTTGCTCAATTCTGCCACATACGACTCCCATGGCTTCGCGATTTTGCCGCGCGCCTATTTGACGTAGAGGAAAATTCCCTCGTAGATCAGCGCCGGCTTGTCGTTGCCGACCACGTGAATCACGGTCTCCTGCGTCACCTGGGTTCCCTGCGCACGCGGCTCTACGGCGACAATCCGGTTGCGCGCGTGAACCTTGGCGCCGGCCGGAACCGGCGAGACGAAGCGCAATTTGTTCGCCCCGTAGTTCACCACGTTGCGCTGGCCGATAACCGTCCATCCGGAATCGATCTCGACCGCCGGCAAGAGGCTCAGCGTCAGGAAACCGTGCGCGACGGGTCCGCCGAACGGGCTTTCGCGCTTGCATCGCTCGACATCGATGTGAATCCACTGATGATCGCCGGTCACATCGGCGAACTGGTTGATTTTCTGCTGCGTCACCTCGATCGGTTTGCTCCACGCCCCGAACTCCGGGCTGATCTTCGCGCGCAGCTTTTCGACGTCGTCAAAGCGGATGCTCTCCATATTGTCCTCCGATAAATTCGCGGCCGTCACAACTGATGCGGTCGATTTGGTGGTCAGCGATTGCGCGCGCCGAGCAGTTCGGTCAGCGCGGCGCGCAGATTATGGCTGGGAGTGGCGCCGCCACCCAGCTTCACCAGCGCGTAGCGTTCATCGTCATCAAGGGTATCCCACGCGGACTGGACGATCGGCACGCCGAGCGCGCCTGCGTGGGCGGCCAACTGCGAAGGAAGCTTGGCGGGAGGCCGCGCCGACCGGCGCGCGCCTTCAGGAAGCTCGGCGGGACGGCTCCCCGCCTTGGCGAGAACGGCCTCATCGATGAACAGTCTGAGCGCCGCGATTTCGTCGGGGGAATTCGCCGGCGCGTGGCAGATCATCAGCCGCTCGCCGCGGCTCAGCAGGGCCCACTGCGAACGCCCGATCTTGATCCCGACCGCGTCGAGCTTGCGTCGCGCAGCCATCGGCAGGCAACTCAGCGTCTCGTAGATCTCGGCTTCAAACTCGAACTTGCGGATCATCGCGGGCCCCGGAAGGCAGAGCGTAGCCGCGCCCGTTTCAATATGCAACTGTGCGCCGCGATGGCTCGGCGGCCCGTTGACCTGATCGATTGCGCAAGGGGGGGAAGGCGGCTGCGGTAGTGTCGGACCGCAGCCGCCGTACCGTTTGCGTAGCCCGGATTTGGCTTTAGCTTTGTTCGTAGTTAGAGGTTTGTCCGGGCTGGGTGGCATCAGATGGAAGCGCGCCTGAACGGGATCGCGCGAACCGAATCTGCGCCACACGGCAGAGGGTGCAACCCTGGGAAAGGCCGCTGGCAAGCCGCCGGGGAGTTGGCTTGCGTTCGCGGCCTTCGCTTGGGAATTGCCTCTAATCTAAGATGCGTTCAAATCGGTGGAACCGCCGGCCCGATTCCGGCGGAACCATTTGGACCAATGGGTTAGCGGGCTCATCCACCGCGCTGATCGAGAAAGCAACGGCGGCGGCCGCGACCGGAAAGGGTCGCAACCGCCGCCGTGTTCAGATTAGAAAAACTCGAGTTAGATTTCGTAAGACATCGTGAACTCGAGCAGGCTCTCGCGCTGTGAACGGCTATAGAGGAACGGATCCGTATAACGGCCGCTGTTGCCCAGGAACCATGCGGAGTTCACGCCGAAGAGCACGTTGCGCGAATAGCGGTACACGTTGTTCGTGGTCACCGCGCCGCAATTGTCGTCGATATCCCACTGGAACACGTTGGTGGACGTGAGCTGCCCATTCATCAGCCAGTTGGTCGCCGCGAGGAAGAAGAAGTTGCTGTCCTCGCGCAGCTTGCCGTAGAAATTTGCGATACTCGGCGTCGCGTCCGTGGGGCGATCCGGGTACCACGTGTTGACGTACTGGAAAGTCAGGAACGTGTGCTGCTTCGAGATCCACGGTATGTACGTCGGACGGTCGCCCGCCAGGATGAAACGCGTGTTCTCGGTCAGCGCGGCCGCGCTTCCAGGTCCCGCCGCATCGCCCGCGGGGCTGGCTTGATTGACCCCGTAGTTCGGCGCGTAAAGCATGTCGTACCGATAGACAATATCGGTCAAATCCTTGTCGTAGTACGTGCCGGTCATCCCGAAAAAGTTCTCGCGGCGGAAGTCCTCGGAGAGCAGCACCTTGATGGTTCCCGCCTTGGGCACGCCCGGACGCGGAGGTCCGTACGCGTATTTGCCCGTGTTGACGAAAACGCCCGGCGCCGAATAGGTGAACCCCGGACCGGCTTGACCCGGTTGGCATGAGGAGCACAGTCCCTCTGCGTTGTCGCGCGCCTCGTAAAGGTAGATGAAGCTGGCCTGCAAGCCATTGCCGATAGGCAGCAAGCTCGACAGGCGCACGCCGAATTCGCTGTTGTTGAGCGAGTTCGACGGCGTGTTGCTGACGAGTTGGTTGACGTTGTCGAAGAACAAGCCGCCCGAGTAGATCATCGGCTGGGCGCCCATATCCAGAAAGGTCTGATTGCGATACGCCTGCCCGTTCTGATTATAGGCGACCTTGGCGGTTGCGGCAGGAATCACCCAGGGGTTGCGCGCGTCGGTGCTGTTGACGTTGATCGAGTTGCCCTGGTAGTCGCCGGGGATTACGAACGCCTCGATTTCATTGTTCGCGGTCTTCATGAAATCGGGAAGAATATAGTTGAGCTTGATCATGCGCAGGTTCTTGCGCTGATCTTCGGGCGATTCCGCACCGTAAACACCATGATACGTCGTGTCGATCGAGTTGGTGATTTCGGTGCCTGACAGCGCGTCGGCTTCCGACCAGATGACTTCCTGCTTGCCGATACGGGCCGAGAAGTTATCGGTGAAGTTCAACTGCGCATAGTACTCGTGCAGATCGTTGCGGAAGTATTCCTGCTGCAACTGAGACTGCGAGTAGGGCTGCCAGTCGCGATTGGTCTCCGCGCGGCCCTTCTGCTTGAGCGTTCCGAGCGCGTCATACCACGGCCGATAGAACGCGAAGAAATCCGCGTCCTTCAGGAGCAGCGTATCGAACCGGCCCAGGAACTTGTAGTTCTTGACGAAGTGGTAATCAGGACGAATATCGCCAAGCTGGCGCGCCTCATCCAAATCCCAATGATTGAAGTCGAAGCTGCCGCCGGTCTCGGTTGCCGCCGTGCCCGGCACCGCAAGCGTGGTGGTGGGCGTCGGATGCGACAGCGTGGTCGGCGTGCCGTTGTTGTTGCTCGAGCCTTGCCCCCAGCGTCCTTCCTCGCGGGTCTCGAAAAACCCGAACACCGA
>DATLTX010000235.1:0-10243 GCA_035533435.1 Binataceae bacterium (SeqCode) | reverse complement strand
CGCCCGGTCCCCGAAGGATGCACTTGCGAAAGTATCCTTCGCGACGCATTCCGAGCTTTTCCATCACCCGCCAGGACGCAACATTCTGTGGCTGGCACGTCGCAATGACACGATGGGAGCGGAGCGACTCGAAGGCGTAGGTAAGGAGCGATCTGCCGGCCTCCGTCGCATATCCGCATCGCTGATGCATCCGGCCAAACACCCAACCAATCTCGTGAGTATGAGGTGCATCCCACGGGTGGAACACCATGTGACCGATGAACTCATTCGAACCCCTGGTGAGCACGGCTACCGCCTCGGGTTTGTCGCCGGTGTTTTTGATGGCGAATTCCCGCGACCGCTCCTCGTTCATCACGCCTTCCGGCAGCCATGCCGTGACCAGAGGATCGGACATGTACCGGTGAATCGCCGGCCAGTCGTCGATTGCGATCGCCCGCAAGACCAGGCGCGGCGTCTCGCGCGGGGAGAAACTCATCGTGTCATGCCCTTGGGCCGGAACCGCTCCATGTTCGCGAGAATGAACCTTCTTGACGGACTCGCGTGTCAGCCTCCTACACGTCCTTGAAGGCTTTTTTCTTCTGCCCAGCTTCTATTGCCGCTTGTGCTGCCGCCAGGCGCGCGACCGGCAGCCGGTACGGCGAGCAGGATACGTAGTCCAAGCCCAGGCGATGGCAGGTCTTTACGCTGGCGGGGTCGCCGCCGTGCTCGCCGCAGATTCCGATCTTGAGCTTTTTGTTCGATTTGCGTCCGCGCTCGATCGCGATACGCATCAGGTCGCCGACGCCGCTCGCGTCGAGCTCCTGGAACGGATCCTTCTTGTAGATTCCGCGCACTACGTAATCGTTCAGGAACTTCGACGAATCGTCACGCGACAGTCCATACGTCATCTGGGTCAAGTCGTTGGTGCCGAATGAGAAGAACTCGGCCGACTTGGCGATCTCACCGGCCATGATGCAGGCGCGCGGCACTTCGATCATCGTGCCGATCGTAAACGCGACCTTCGCGCCCATCTCGGCGAACACTTCTTTGGCGACTTCGCGGATCTCCCCCGCGAGCACGTCGAATTCCTTTTTGTCGCCGATCAGCGGAAGCATGATTTCGGGAAGCGCCTTGATTCCTTTCTTGCGCAGCTCGCAGGCGGCTTCGATAATCGCGCGCGCCTGCGCCTTGTAGATTTCCGGGTAGCTGATGCCCAGGCGCGAGCCGCGATGCCCCAGCATCGGATTGAACTCGAACAGGCTGTCGCGGACCTGCTTCAGATGGGCGGGCGTGACGCCGATTTTCGCGGCAAGGTCCGCGATCTCCGCGTCCTCCTTGGGCAGGAATTCATGCAGCGGCGGATCGAGCAGGCGAATCGTGACCGGCAGCCCCGCCATCTCCTTGAGGATTCCGACGAAGTCCGCGCGCTGCATCGGCAGTATCTTCGCGAGCGCCGCCGCGCGCTGCTTCGCGTTCTCGGCAAGGATCATCTGGCGCACCGCTTCGATCCGCTCCGGGTCGAAGAACATATGCTCAGTGCGGCAGAGCCCGATTCCTTCGGCGCCGAATTCGCGCGCGATCCTAGCGTCGGTCGGAGTGTCGGCGTTGGCCCACACGCCCAGCTTGCGCGCCGCGTCGGCCCATCCCATGAACTTCTTCAGATGCGCGGGCATCTCGGGCTGCACGGTCGGCACGCGTCCGATAATCACCTCGCCCGCCGAGCCGTCGAGCGTCAGATACTCGCCGCGGCGCACGACGTGGCCCTCGGCGCTGAGAGTACCGGCGTTGTAATCGATCTCGAGCGTCGTGCATCCCGCCACGCAGCACTTGCCCATCCCGCGCGCGACGACCGCCGCGTGACTGGTCATTCCGCCGCGCGCGGTGAGAATTCCCTCCGCGACCTGCATCCCATGGATGTCTTCGGGCGAGGTCTCGATGCGCACCAGAATGACGGGACGGCCCGCGGCGCTGACCGCGACCGCCTCTTCGGCGGAGAACGCGACTTCGCCAAACACGGCGCCGGGCGAGGCCGGGAGTCCGCGCGCGATCACCTGCTTCTTCGCGCTGGGATCGAGCCGCGGATGCAGGAACTGCTCGAGGGTTTCGGGTTCGACGCGGGTCAGCGCGACTTTGCGGTCGATCAGTTTTTCATCGGCCATATCGACCGCCATCCGCACGGCCGAGATCGCGGTGCGCTTGCCG
This sequence comes from Binataceae bacterium (SeqCode), assembly GCA_035533435.1. Lineage (GTDB taxonomy): Bacteria > Desulfobacterota > Binatia > Binatales > Binataceae > JBARDN01. Next base: position 8,062 of record DATLTX010000235.1, on the reverse strand, counting down.
TTACGGGTCTGGAGCATGAACAGGCGTTCGCGCTCGATCGTGAATTCCAGATCCTGGCAGTCTTTGAAGTGGCGTTCGAGGCGGTTGCCGATCGCGACCAGCTCTTTGTACGCGGAGGGAAAGGTCTCCTCGAGCGTCGCGTGATCGCGCTTGCGCTCGGCCTCGCTCATCCCGACCCTTTCCGCCATCTTGCGTCCCGCGACGAGACTGTTGGGCCGCGGAGTGCGCACGCCCGCGACGACATCTTCGCCCTGCGCGTTGGGCAGGAACTCGCCGTAGAGACCCTTCTCGCCGGTGCCGGGATCGCGGGTGAAGGCAACGCCGGTAGCGCAATCGGAGCCGAGGTTTCCGAACACCATCGATTGCACGGTGACGGCGGTGCCCCAATCGCCGGGGATATTGTTGATCCGCCGGTAGGTGATCGCGCGATCGTTGTTCCACGAGCCGAACACGGCGCCGATCGCTTCCCAAAGCTGTTCGGTCGGATCCTGCGGAATGTCGCGGCCGACGCGGCGGCGGATCAGATCGCGAAATTCGCCGACCAACTCGCGCAGGTCATCGACCCCAAGGTCGACGTCCTGCTTTACGGCGCGCGCTGCTTTTTTGCGATCGATCAATTCCTCGAACGGATCGGCGTCGTTTTTGTTCTCGGGCTTGAGCTTCAGCACGACATCGCCGTACATCTGGCAGAAGCGCCGGTATGAATCCCACGCGAAGCGGGGATTTCCGGAGACCGCCTCAAGTCCCTTTACGGTTTCATCGGTCAGGCCGAGGTTCAGCACCGTGTCCATCATGCCGGGCATCGAGACGCGCGCGCCCGATCGCACGGAGACCAGGAGCGGATTTGCCGCGTCGCCAAACTTGCGCCCGAGCGCCTTTTCAATCCGCGCGACGCTCTTTTTAACGCCCTCGGCCAGGCCCTTCGGGTATTTGTTTTTGTTGGCGTAAAAATAATTGCAGACCCGCGTCGAGATCGTGAAGCCGGGCGGGACCGGCAGCTTAAGCGACGCCATCTCGGAAAGGTTCGCGCCCTTGCCGCCCAGCAGATCGCGCATCGCGGAGCGGCCTTCCGCCGCGCCCGCGCCAAAAAAGTAAATCTCAGGATGCACTCGAGCCATTTCGGGTATCGTCTCCAGTTCCCGCACAAGGCGGGTTCAATATTATGTACTTCGTTGTTACGGCAGTTCGATTGCTATTTGGTCCATCCGATTTTGTCGCGCACGACTTCAACCAGGTGCGCGATCGGCACGCGCTCCTGCGTCGTCGTATCGCGGTCGCGCAACGTGACGGTGTCGTCTTCCATCGTCTGATGATCGATTGTCACGCCGTAGGGCGTTCCGACTTCGTCCTGGCGGCGGTAGCGGCGGCCGATCGAGCCCGCCTGATCGTACGCGGTCGTGAAGTGGCGCTGTAAAATCTCGCGCACCGCGTTCGCCTTTTCGGGTTGCCCATTCTTGCGCAACAGCGGATAGATCGCGACCTTGATCGGCGCCAGGCGCGGGTCAAAACGCAGCACGATTCGCGCCTCGTTCTCGACCACGTCTTCGTCGTATGCGTCGAGCATGAACGCCAGCATCGCGCGATCGACTCCGAGCGCCGGCTCGATCACCCACGGCCGGTAGCGCGTCTTCGCGTCTTCATCGAAGTAAGTCAGATCCTTGCCGCTGAATTTCGCGTGCTGATCGAGATCGAAGCTGCCGCGCTTGGCTACACCTTCGAGCTCGCCCCATCCGAACGGGTAGAGATATTCGAGGTCGGTGGTGCCGCTCGAGTAATGCGACAGCTCGTCGGTAGCGTGTTCGCGGCGGCGCAGATGCTCGGCCTTCAGGCCGTACTTGACGTGCCAGTTGAAGCGGAAATCGACCCAGTAGGCGTACCACTTCGCTTCCTCAGCGGGGTCGGGCTTGAGGAAAAATTCCATCTCCATCTGCTCGAACTCGCGGGTGCGGAAGATGAAATTCTCGGTGGTGATTTCGTTGCGGAACGACTTTCCGATCTGCGCGACGCCGAACGGCAGCTTGACGCGCTGGGTATCGACCATGTTCTGGAAGTTCGCAAAAATTCCCTGCGCCGTTTCGGGCCGCAGATAAACCACCGAAGCGCTGTCCTCGACCGGACCGAAGAAGGTTTTGAACATCAGGTTGAAGTTGCGCGCTTCGGTCAGCTCGCCGCCGCAATCAGGGCATTTGCCGCCCTCTATCTTGTCGGCGCGAAAACGATGCTTGCAGACTTTGCAATCGACCAGCGGGTCGGTGAAATTCTGCAAGTGCTGCGACGCTTCCCAGGTCTTGGGATGCTGGAAAATCGCGGAGTCCAGGCCGAGCACATCGCCGCGGTACTGGACCATCTCGCGCCACCACGCTTCCTTGACGTTGCGCTTGAGCTCGACGCCGAGCGGGCCGTAGTCGAAGGTCGAGCCGAGGCCGCCATAGATATCGCTGGTCGGAAAGACCAATCCCCGCCGCTTGCAGAGATTGACCAGCTTTTCCATCGTGACCGCGTTCTTGCGCGCAGGCGCGGAATTTTCGTCGGACAAACTACCCTCCCAAATCGATCAAGTATTCGCCACGCGATGATCAGTCTTGTGCGGCCGAGTCCGGACCGAGCGTGATTATTTCCGCGCCGACGACCACGCCGCCCGACACTTCGAGTATCGCCACCGTGCCCGGCACTCCGACCAGGTTGCGCGGCAACGTCGCGCTGCCCGGATTGACGACCAGGGTCGAGCCGTAGCGCACGATACCCTCGACGTGGCTGTGTCCCTGCACGATTACATCGACGGGCCCGCCGAAGTTCCGTTCGATCGCGCGGGCGAAAACCGCGTCCGAGGTTTCGTCGGGCGTCGGCACCGCGTGGACGAGCCCGATTCGCACCCCTTCCAGTTCGACGAGATGCGCCTCGCGCACGCGCGCGTCGGGATCGAGCCGGAAGCGATGGCCGTCAAGGCCTTCGTCGCCGTTGCCGATCGCGGCGATAACCGGCGCGATTATCGCCAGCTCGTCGAGCACGCGATTCACATAGACGTCGCCCGCGTGCATCACCAGATCGACGCCGCGAAATACCTCGAAGACCTGGGCGGGCAGATGCTCGCAGGCTTCGGGGATGTGAGTGTCGGAAATCAGGCCGATACGCATCATGCTGCGTTCGGAGCGAAAATCCTCCGAAACGCGAAGGGTAAAGGCTATCATGGGCGGGGGGCGTCGGCAATTTTGCCGAATTCCAGCCGCCGCGTCACAATTCGGACACCGAAAATGGGACCGCGCCTCTTGAATTTCACTCGGCGAGCCGTGCTAAATGCGCATGGGTCCATCGCGGATGCGCCAGAGCGGCGCTTGGCGCTATTGCCGGAGGAATTATGAAGCCCTTGCAGATTATCGCGGCGGCTGCCGCTATCGGGATCACGCTCGCGTTGGCGGGATGCGGCCATAAGCTGGTCGCAGCGCAAGGCGAGAAGTCGGTCCCGATGTATCCGGACGAGCAGACCTTCACCAAGCTCTCGCAGCTCAAGCAGCAGGGCGGCGTGCAGGGGATGATCGGCAGCGTCGGACAGAACTTGGCCGCCAAGCAAATCGACGATCAGACGCCGGTCAAGGTGATCTCGACCGACGATAATGGCGCGCAAGTCGAAATCACCGACGGACCGATGAAGGGCCAGTCGGGTTTCGTCGCCAAGCAGAATCTAGAGTAAGAGAAGAATCAGGCAATCCACAGATTTCACAGATTAACGCAGATTATTCGGGCGGCGCCGCAGCGGCGCCACCCGCTAATCATTCTCTGATCTTTTAATGCGTGAAATCTGTGGATTGTCTTTTCTTCGCTCTGCCGCGTTCTACGAAGCCTTGCGATAGGCGCGCGGGGCGGTCAAAGAATCGACCTAACCCCTGACCCCTTCCCGCATCGGGAAGGGGAACTCGAGCCGACGGATCCGTTGATTCCCGGGCTCAAGCGGCTTTAGCGAGATCGCACGTTTTCCTATCCCCTCCCCGATGCGGGGAGGGTGGCGGGCATCGCCCGCCGGGAGAGGTCGATCGGCACGCCGCGCCGCATCGAATCATCGACGACCGAATTGACGACTCCGCTGCGCGTTCTACGAAGCCTTGCGGTAGGTGCGCGGGGCGGTGCCGATCACGCCGGCGGCTTCCAGTTCCGCGATCTCCGCGTCGGTCATCTCGAGCAGGCCGCGAAAGACTGCGCCGTTATGCTCACCGAGCAGCGGCGCGGGAGCTTCCTGCGCGGCAGGAGTGGCGGACATCCGCGCGACCGCGCCCGGATACAGATGCGTTCCGACCACCGCGCGCTCGATCGGCACGAAGTATCCGCGCTCCTGCAACTGCGAATCGCCAAGCACCGCCGGCGCCGAGTTGACCGGCGCGGCATAGACGCCCGCCGCGCTCAGCCGCGCGACTGCGTCATCAGCGGAGATCGCGGCGAGGGCGGCGCCGATTGCGGCGTCGAGCGCGTCTTCATTTGCCTTGCGGCTCGCGGCCGCTAAAAAGCGCGGGTCGGACGCAAGGTGCTCGATGCCAAGCGCGCGCGCGAGCCCGCGCCACTGATCTTCGCGATGCGCGGCGAGCGCGATCCACGCGTCTGCTTCGCCGCCGGCGCATCGGAAGATCCCGTGCGGCGCGAAATCGGGATGGCGGTTTCCGCGCGGCGCCGGCACCTTGCCGGTGACTTGATACTCGAGGATCTGGCCCGCCAGCAACGGGATCACGCCTTCGACCTGCGCGAGTTCGATCCACTGCCCGCGTCCGGTTTTCTCGCGCTCGTAAATCGCCGCGAGAATTCCGAACGTGCCGGTGAGTCCCCCCACCGGATCGCCGAGCGCGTTCGATAGCGTGTAGGGTTGCCGGCTATCGTGGTAGCGCGCGAGCCCGGTCACTCCCGCCATCGCCTCGACCGTGTTGCCGTAGCCGCGCGAGAAAGTTTCCGGACCGCCGTAGCCGAAACTGGGCATCGAGATCATAATCAGCCGCGGATTTATCGGCGCCAGAATCTCGTAGGTCAGCCCGAAGCGTTCCATCACGCCCGGGCTGTAGTTTTCGATCAAAATATCGGCGTGCGCGACGATCCGCTTGACCAGCTCGATTCCGCGCGGATTCAAAAGATCGAGCGTGACGCCGAGCTTGCCGCGATTTGCCGTGTTGAAGGTCGCCGCGCGCTCGATCGGCTGCGCCTCCGGCGGCCCCATCGAGAGCGAGCCGCGCCACCAGTCGAAATAGTGCGTGTCCTCGACCTTGATAACCTCCGCACCCATCTCGGCGAGCATCTGGCCCGCGAGCGGCCCCGCCCATCCCATCGAGAGGTCGAGCACGCGAATCTTTTTGTCGAAGACGGTCCCCATCATGCCTCCGCGATTACGCCCGCGTCCGCCAATGACTTGAGCTCGTGCGCGCCGACTCCCAGGCGCGCGCCCAGAACCTCGCGATTATGCTCGCCCAGGCGAGGCGCGGGCCGGGTCGCTTCGGCGCGATGCGAGTGCAGTCGCAATGGCGCGCCGGGAATCCGGATCGGACCGAGCGCGGGATCGTCAATCGTCTCGAAGTAACCGCGCGCGCGGGTTTGCTCCCATTCGAGCACTTCGGCGACGCTGGGAATCGGCACGATCGGAATCGCCCGCGCCTGGCCTTCGCGATAAAGCCACTTGCGATCATGTTCGAGGAAAAAGGCGGCCACGATTTCGAGCAGCGCATCGTTGTTGACCATCCGCTTGAGCGCGCTGCTGAAGCGCTCATCGGTGCGCAATTCGGGCCGCTCCATCAGGTTGCACAGACCCTCGAACTGCTTGTCGGTCACGCACTGAAGCCCAGCGTATCCGTCGCGGCATTCGAGCGTGACAATCAGAAACGGGCCGACCGCGAAGCGCCGCCCGGCGCGCTCGCGCAAAATTCCGTTGTACTGGAACGCCACCGTTTCATAGATCATCGTCGCGACCGTCGCCTCGAGCAGCGAGATATCGACGTGCTGGCCGCGATGCGCCGTCAGGTCGCGCGCCAGTATCGCTTGCATCGCGCCGACCGCGCCGTAAAGCCCGCCGACGTATTGCGCCAGCGAACCGGGAGGCGTCAGCGGCGCGCGATCGCGCTCGCCGACGGGGAAAGTCCATCCGCCGCGCGCGAACAGCGTAAGATCGTTCAGCAGACCGCCGCGCTCGGCGCCATCCTGCCCGAAATTCGAGATCGACACGATCGACAGGCGCGGAAACGCTTCGAGCAACTCCGACGGCTCGAGTCCGAGCCGCGCCAGCGTTCCCGGCGCAAAATTTTCGACTAGCAGATCGGCTTCGCCGATGAGCGCGCGCATCAGCGCGCGGCCCCGCGGATGCTTCAAATCGAGGGTCACACCGAGCTTGTTCGTATTCAGAAAGGCAAAGAGCGCGCCACGATCCGCCGCTGGCGTATCGGGACGAAACGGACCCACCCGCCGGCCGCCCTCGCCCGCCGGAGGCTCGACCTTGATCACATTCGCGCCAAATTCCGCGAGCAGTTTGGTCGCGTACGGCCCGGCGACGTAATGGGTCAGGTCAACAACCTTGATGTCGTTCAGTGCGCGGTAACGCATCGGCTCTCTGTGGCGCATTCGAGCGCAGACCCGGCGTCGCTGTCAAATGCGGTAGTTTGTGGATCAGCCCGCGCGATCGTGCGATACCTCGAAGCATACAAATCGTACCGGGAGGCTTCGATGAAAACGCGAAAACTTGGCCGCAGTGGCCTGACGGTTTCGGCGATCGGACTCGGATGCATGGGCATGTCGGCGTTCTATGGACCGCGTGACGACAAGGAATCGATGGCGACGCTCGACCGCGCGCTCGAACTCGGATGCACCTTCCTCGACACCGCCGACGTTTACGGTCCGCACACCAACGAAGAGCTGGTCGGCAAGGCGATTAAGGGCCGGCGCGACAAGTTTGTCATCGCCACCAAGTTCGCAATCGTGGTCGGTCCCGACCCGGGCACGCGATCGATAAACGGCAAGCCCGAGTATGTCAAAAGCGCGTGCGACGCGAGCCTCAAGCGCCTCGGCATCGACACGATCGATCTTTACTATCAGCATCGCGTCGATCCCAATACTCCTATCGAAGACACCGTCGGCGCGATGGCGGATCTCGTCAAGCAGGGCAAGGTCCGCTATCTCGGACTTTCCGAGGCGAGCGCGAACACTCTCAGACGCGCGTCCAAGGTGCATCAGATTACCGCCTTGCAGAGCGAGTATTCGCTATGGACGCGCGACCCCGAGGACGAAGTTCTGCCCGCCTGCCGCGAGCTGGGAATCGGACTGGTCGCTTACAGTCCGCTCGGACGCGGCTTTCTGACCGGACAGATTCGCAAGTTCGACGACCTTGCCGCGGACGACTACCGGCGTTTCTCGCCGCGCTTTCAGGGCGAAAACTTCAACAAGAATCTCGAACTGGTCGCCCGCGTCGAGGCGATCGCGAAAGAGAAAGGATGCAACGCCTCGCAGCTCGCGCTTGCCTGGGTGATGGCGCAAGGCGACGACATCGTGCCGATACCGGGCACCAAGCGCCGGAAATACCTGGAGGAAAACCTGGGCGCGCTCGAGGTAAAACTAACCGCCGCCGACTTGAAGCGAATCGAAGAGGTCGCGCCCAAGGGCGTCGCCGCCGGCCTGCGATATCCCGAGCAGATGATGTCGTCGGTCAACGGGTAACGACGGATTGATCGCGAGATTGGCGGGCGTGCGCCAACCCCGGGAGTCTGTTTGCTAGAGTTTCGGGACTGCCATCCCTCTCTGCACGGCCGGACGCGCGGCGATCGCGCTGACCCATCGCTCGACGTTCTTCGCTTCGCCGGCGACTTCCGGCATCGCGCTCGCGACGAGTTTGAAGGCGGCGGAAATCCACGGATACGTCGCGATATCGGCGATCGAATAGTCGCCCGCCAGATATTCGGTGCGGCCAAGATGATCGTCCATCACTTTGACCAGGCGCGCCGACTCGGTCATGTAGCGATTGATCGCGTAGGGAATCTTTTCCGGAGCCGCATTGACGAAGTGATTGGTCTGCCCGAGCATCGGACCGACATTCGCCATCTGCCAGAACAGC
>DATLTX010000234.1:0-4757 GCA_035533435.1 Binataceae bacterium (SeqCode) | reverse complement strand
AATCGAGGTCAGGACAATCACCGCGCGCGCCTGCGAGATCGACGGGCGCCCAGCCGCCGCGCGCGCCAGGAACGCGCGCCAGTCGCCGCGCCGCAGGCCCCGCAGTTTCAGATCGGCGGGCGAAAAATGGTACAGCCCCGGCTCGAGGCCCTCGACCGCGCCCGCCGCAACGTACGTCTCGATCGGATAGAGCGCTCCCGCCGACGCAGCCGCGCGGAAATGATAGTCCTCGCCGCCGACCTGCTTCGAGCGCGTGAGACCGCCCGTGCAAAACAGGATTCGCGTCAGCGCTTCGAGTCCGAGCGCGGTATCCAGCGCCAACGCCGCGCGCGCGGAAATCGCCGCCAGCGCCGGCATCGCGGAAAGCTCCAACTCGCGCGGCAGCGCGAGCGCTCCCGCCATGGGATAAATCTTGTAGGGTGCGGGCCGATTGTCCCAATCAAGCCGATGCGGCGACGATCGCACATTCGTGTACGAGTGCTTGGTAATCTCGTGATAGACCCGCGCCGCCTCGATGTATCGATTGCCCAATTCCCGGTCACTCCCTGACGCGCCGAAGCTTACCCTCTGCCCGGAAGTTGCCACCGCCGCGCGGCCTGCAGATACCCTCTCCCGCCGGGAGAGGGTAGCGTGGCGCGGCGATTGCTCCTTTTTGCAATCGCCGTGACACGCCGGTGAGGCTTACTGCGCTGCCCCACTCCTTCCCGCCGCAACATATCGAGCGTTAAGTTACCGCCGGCGCCACATCCTGTGTTATACGGACGAGCGAACCAATCCCACGCCGGAGAGTCTATCATGGCCACTCGAAGCACGCCCGCCGAAGTCATCGCGATGTTCGAAAAGTTCAGCAACTGGGGCCGCTGGGGCACGGGCGACGAGCGCGGTGCGCTCAACTTTATTACTGACGCGAAACGCGCCGCCGCCGCCAAGTTGGTCAAATCAGGCGAAGCGGTCTCGCTCGCGCTTGCGCTTGCGACTATCCCCGCGGCCGACAATCCAACTCCCGTCACTCATCTGATGGTGCAGGCCGGCCTGGATTCTCACGAGATGCCGCTGCCATACGCGGGAGACTACTTCGCGATCGCGCCGCACGGGATGGCGAATACGCATATCGACGCTCTGTGTCACGTCTTCTGGCAAAAGAAGATGTACAACGGCTTCGACGCCGGCGAGGTCGGCTCTCAAGGCGCAAAAAAATGCGCGATCACCGTCGCGCGCGAGGGAATTATCAGCCGCGGCGTGCTCCTCGATATTCCCAAGATCAAAAAAATAGACTGGATGGAGCCGGGCGAGCGCATCTTCCCTGAAGACCTCGACGCCGCCGAAAAAGAGCATCGCGTCCGCGTCGAAGAAGGCGACGTCCTGCTCATTCGCACCGGCCGCTCCGCGCGGCGCAAGGCCAAGGGCGGATGGGATCCGAACCGCGTAGGGCTGCCGGGCCTCGATGCGACCTGCCTGCCATGGCTACATGCGCGCAAAATCGCGGTGCTCGGCTCCGACAGCGTCAGCGACGTCGTGCCCAGCGGCTACGAGGGCGTGCCGCTGCCGATTCACGTCGGCACGCTCGTCGCGCAGGGCGTGCACCTGATCGACAATGCCGACTTCGACGCACTCGCCGCGGCCTGTGCAAAGGCCGCGCGCTACGAGTTCCTGTTCACGATGGGCCCGCTAATCCTGAACCGCGGAACCGCGTCGCCAATTAATCCGATCGCGATCCTTTAGGGCGCGCGCGTGGGGAAAAAGTCAAAACTCACTTGGAGATACGGTTATGAGAAGCGAAACGTTGGTCATCGATTGCGACGGACACATCCTCGAGCCGCCTGACCTCTGGGAGAAATACATCGACCCGAAGTATCGCGACCGGGCGATGCGAATTCGGGTCGGCGACGACGGCTTCGAGCATCTCGAGATCGATCGCAAACGCGCGCAGATGACGCGGCCCGGCGTGCTCGGTTCTCTCGGCGGGATGGGCAAACGCGTCGAGGAGACCAATCGAATGCGCGCCGCCGCGATGCGCGGGGAGCGGATGCGGCCGGAAGATCTCCGCGCCGTCCAGCCCAAGCCCGAGGACACGTACCTAAAGGGCGCGGCCTTCGGCACCATGGATATGAAGGAACGCCTCCAACTCCTGGACAAGGAGGGGATGGCGAAGTCGATTCTCTATCCAACCATCGGACTGCTCTGGGAGGCTGAACTATTCGACGCCGAGCTGTCGGATGCCTACTGCCGCGCGTACAACCGATGGATCGCCGACTTCTGCCGCGACTCGGGCGGGCGCCTGATTCCAATCGCTCATCTGTCGCTCGGAGATCCGGCCGCCGCCGCGCGCGAACTCGAACGCGCGGTGAAAGACGGATGCAAGGGCGCATTCGTGTGCCCGTTTACGATCACGCGCAAGCCGCACGGCGACACTGCGCACGATCCGGTTTTCGCGGCCGCGCAGGATCTGGGGGTCCCGCTCGCGATTCATCCGACCTTCGAGCCGGTGAGCTTCGGTATCCATCGCCGCTACGACAATTTCGCATGGGCGGCTTGGTACTACGACCTGTTCGCGGGCCAAGGCGTGCAGCACGCCTTCGGAACATTCTTCCAGCTCGGAGTTTTCGATCGTTTCCCGACCCTCAAGGTAATCGTACTCGAATCTCAGGCCGGATGGATTGGCTATTTCCTCGATCGCGGCGACGCAATCTACTCCGGCACCACACTCGGCCTGACGGTGCGGCTCAAGGAAAAGCCGTCGTACTATTTCAAGCGCCAATGCTGGATTTCCGCCGACCCCGATGAACGCACCATAGCCGGAATGATGCAGATAGTCGGCGAGGACAAATTCTTCTGGGCAAGTGACTACCCGCATCCCGACCATCCGGGAAACTACCTCGAAGAGTTGAAGGGCCTCGTCGCGCCGATGACCGAATCAGGCCGCCGCGCAATCCTGGGCGAGAGCGTCGCAAAGGTTTACGGAATCTAGCATCCGCGTAATCCGCCGCGGCACCAAGATAAAAGCGGCGCTCGCGAAATGGCGGGCGCCGCTTTTTCGTCGTGGCTTGGTGCCCTGGCGGGCGCGTTGACTATTTCGCGGCGACAGTTAGCGGGATCGCGAACTTCGCTGCTTGAGGGATCTTGCAGATGTTGTCGTTGCATTCCTGGAACTTGAACGTGCCCGCAACCTGGTAGTCGCCCGGCTTTGTCTTCGGATCTATCTGCACCGTCCCGGTCGCGTGCACCGAGTTCTCATAAACCGGCAACGTCTCTCCCAGTCCTTTGAACGCAACCGGAGTCGGCGGCGGGAACTTGATTTGCTGCCTTGCGATAATGGGGCTCTCGAACGCAACGCTGGTCGGCACGAAATCCTCGGGCACCGGATTGCCGTAGATGTGCCATCCGGGCGCGATCGCGATATCCACCGTCACGGCGACTTCATGCCCCGGCGCAACTTTGGCGCTCGCGAGTGCGATTTGCGCCTGTACGTCCTGGACCTGCACCGCGATCGAGGCCGCCGCGGCCCGCGCACTTGCCGGCGCAAGCGCGAGTAAGGCGGTGAGCGCTATAACTGCTTTGCCAATCGACGTTGTCATCTTCATCAGGAATCAAATTAGCTGACGCGGGCCGCAAGATCATCTGGTGCGAAAAAAAAAGGCCGCCCCGGATGGGACGGCCTTGATGATTCAACCTGTTCGCTGTGCCCGTGTACTCACGCTACTTGATCGACGGGCCAAACGAGAATTGTTCGGGGCCGACAAGACTACCCGCCGTGGCCGAGATGGTGACAACCGGGGTCGGCGTTCCGCTCGCCGCGATCTGCGCCGGCGAAAATTCGACGACGGTGTCGTTGCCGAAGTTGGAGGCCCACAAATTCCCCTTTTTATCGAAACCTAGTCCGACCGGGGCGTTCAGGCTTCCGCCGCTGGCGCCGATGGTCACGGCGGGAGTCGGACTGCCGGTAGCTTTTAGAGCGGAGGCGGGAAATTCGACGACTGTACTGTTGCCCAGATTCGCTACCCAGAGATTGTGCTTGCGGTCGAACGCGATGCCTTTGCACACGCTGATACTTCCAGATCCGTCATCAGATAGAATCACGGCGGCGGTCAGAGCGCCGCCCTTGGCGAGTCCTTTTTTGGCGAACTCCTCGATCTGGTCGCTCCCATCATTCGAGATCCACAGGTTGCCCTTGCCGTCGAAAGCAAGATTCCGAGCACCATTAAGGTCCGCCGAAGTGATTGTGACCGCGGGGGTGAGATCGCCTCCGGCTTTAAGCTGCTTGTGCGAAAATTCGTAAATCTTATTGGCGGCGTCGTCACTGACCCACAGGTTTCCGTTGCGATCAAAATCGGCCAGGGGGTTTGAGAAAACTGACGACGTGATGGTGACCGCTGGAGTCGGGTCACCCACCGTCCCGAGCTGCTTGAGTTGTTTGGATGAGAACTCGTCAATCGCCGGCGTAGCCTCGTCAACAACCCACATGTTGCCCGACGGGTCGAACACGAGAGCGGTCGGAAAGCCCAAGGCGCTGCTCGTGTTCGTGAGCGTGGGAACTGGGGAACCAGAGGCAGCGCGTTGAGTCGATGTAAATTCGACAATCGTGTTGCCGCCCGCATTCGGAACCCATAGCCCGCGCTTATCAGGCTTGGGGCCGGCCGCGACCGCGCTTGCGGCCTGCGCCAGCATCAGAGCACCGACGCCTGCTAACAGGAGAAGCGCCCGCGCGCTGAACCTGCGCACACTGAAATCGAGGTGACGCACAACACTGGCTTTCGCAC
>DATLTX010000233.1:0-5736 GCA_035533435.1 Binataceae bacterium (SeqCode) | reverse complement strand
CGCTGGCGGGGTCGGCGGTGATGTTATCGGCAAGGTCCACAGCGAACGGGCCGGTCGCGGGGTTCCAGGTTGCGATCTGATCGTTCTCATCGTAGGTGGCCGTGTCGTTGGGGGGAAGGCTCAGTGCGGCCAGGGTGCATGGCCTTGCGGGCTTTTATCTTCTTTGCGCATGCGGAGGCCGCCGGTCATTACGCTTGATCGAGTGCCGTGATGTCGCTGCCGCGGGTTTCTGGCAATAGCCAGATCATGGCGGCGGCGACGGTCGAGAAGACTGCGCCGATCGCGAGGGTTGGGCCGAAGCCCAGCCGGGTGCTCAAGATCGTTATTGCTATTGGGGTGAAGAACTGGAATCCGCGCGTGACGTTCAGCAGCAGGCCCAAGCTGGTGTTGCGCACGCGAGTCGGCAGCAACTCGGAGATCATTGGCGCCATCCCGCTCCAGATTCCGGTGCCGAATCCGGCGGTGAACATCGCCGAGGCGATCAGGCCGGGAAGCGCCGCGGCGCGTTCCCAGAAAATCGTCGCGGGCAGCAGGCCGGCCGCCATGACGAGGCCGAAGATGAAGAACATCGGACGGCGTCCGTACCGATCGGCGAGAATTCCAAACACGAAGTAGCCGAGCACGCCGCCGCACTGCATCTTGATCATCAGCCGGCTCGCGCCGAGAGCGCTAAGCCCGCGATGCAACTCGAGGTATCCGGGCATCCAGCTATACGTGAACCAATACGCTTCGCTGTTGAGCAGCAGAATTATGAACAGCAGCGTGAGCATCCGGCGATAGCGGCGCAGGATACCGAGTTCGCGCCATCGGAAGCGGCGTCCCGCGCGGCTATGAATCCAAACGTCGCTCTCGGGAAGCCATCGCAACACGCCCGCGAATATAGCGATTGCGGGTATCGCGGAGAGCGCGAAGGTGAGCCGCCATCCCACCGCCGGAGTCAGGTAGCCGCTGGCCGCCGCGGCGAGCAGGATGCCCAGCGGAGCGCCGGTCTGCACATAGGCGGCGTAGCGCGCGCGGCGCTCGGGCGGCACGGTTTCGGCAATCAGGCTTTGGCCGGGAGCCCATCCGCCGCCCATCCCGAGTCCGGTGATCGAGCGGAACGCAATCAGCTCCCATAGCGAATTGCTGCCCGCGCACAGCAGCGTGCCGAATCCGTAAATCGCCACGGTCGCCGCGATCGCCGGACGGCGGCCCCATCGGTCGCCGACGAAACCGAAGATCACACCGCCGGCCGCCGTCATCAGGAACGAAGTGCCAAGTGCGAGCGACGAATCGGCGCGGCTCAGATGCAGCTCGCGCGCGATCGGCACGAGCAGGAACGAGTAGAGGATCAGATCGTAAAAATCGAAAATCCACGCCAGGAAGCAGATCGCGACGATCCGGAGATGCGCGCCGTCCGCCGGCCGCTGATGCATCATCGTGTCGCCGCCCGTCCGGGATTGGGTCGGGTCGCTGGCATTGAAGGCATCCATCGCGATTTGCGCGGTTTCGCGCCTGGGCCGCGCTCTGGCTCCAGCGGGAAAGGTATGGTTGGCTAACGCGTGGAAGCGCGATCTGTCAAGCGACCGCGCCAGAGAGGGGCGAATGCTCAAAAAGTTTCTCAAGTGGCTGATAAGGACGGTGGTCATAGCCGCGGTGCTGGCCGCGATTGTCGCGACCTCGCAATACATCGCGCATCGCGTGCCGAACGATTCGGTGCTGGTCGTCAGGCTGACCGGAAACGTGGTCGAGCGCGGCAGCAATGGCATTTTGGGGCTCATCAACAACGACGAGACGCCGCTCAACTTCGTGCGCCGCGCGATCGATCGCGGCGCCAGGGATTCGCGGATTGTCGGTCTGGCGGTAAAGGTGATCGACCCGCAGATGGATCTGGCGCAGGCGCAGGAGATCGCGGCGCTGATCAAGTCGTTTCGCAAGAGCGGCAAATGGACGGCGGCGTATATCGAGAGCGCCGGCGATTTCGGGCCGGGTAATCTGCCCTACATGGTTGCCGCCGCGGCCGACGAGGTCTCGCTGATGCCGCAGGGGTCGCTGGGCATAACCGGCGTGGGAATCCGCGAGATGTTCGCGCGCGGGACGCTCGACTGGATCGGAATCCGTCCGAATTTCGGCGCGATCGGCAAATACAAATCCGCCGGGAACATCTTTACCCAAAAAGATTTTACTCCCGCGCAGCACGAAGAAGACGACGCGCTGGCTGGCAACATGTACGACCAGATCGTCGGACAGCTCGCGGCCGAGCGCCATATCGATCCGGCCGCGGTGAAGGGATTTGTCGATACGGCGCCGCTCAACGCCGAGGTTAGCCTCAAGGACAAGCTCGTCGATCAGGTCGAGTACGAAGATCAGTTCACCGATCGCGTGAAGCATCACGGCGGCGGCGAGCACAAGCTCGAGAAATATTCCGCTTACAGCAGTTCGGGATCGATTCTCGGGATGTTCGGAACTGGCGGCGACAAAATCGCGGTGGTGTACGGCTCCGGCGCGATCGAGCGCGGGCAGGGTGGATTCGATCCGATGCTCTCGCCGGAGGGCAACGCGATGGGCTCCGACGATATCGTGGAGGCGTTCAAGACCGCGCGCGAAGACGATTCCGTGCGTGGCGTCGTGTTCCGGGTCAACTCGCCCGGCGGAGACGTGATCGCCTCTGAGCTGATTCGCCGCCAGGTCGAGCTGACCGCGGCCAAGAAGCCGGTGGTGATCAGCATGTCGGGCTACGGCGCTTCGGGGGGATACTGGATCTCGACTCCGGCGGCCGCGATTTTCGCCGACCCGGGCACGATCACCGGCTCGATCGGCGTACTTGGCGGGAAATTCAATATCGCGCCCGTCACCCAGAAGGTGTACCTCAACACCGGCTCGATCAGCTACGGCGCCAACGCGGATATGTTCGACGCGTTCACCGACTTCACGCCCGCGCAGGCCGCGGTGTTTCAAAACCAGATGCTCGGCGACACCTATCAATACTTCGTCAAGATTGTCGCCGCCGGACGCCATCTGAGCGCCGAGGACGTGGACGGAGTCGCGCAGGGGCGCGTGTGGACGGGCCAGCAGGCGCTGCCGATAAAGCTGGTGGATTCGCTCGGGACCTTCGACGACGCGCTGCGCAAGGTCAAGGTGCTGGCGCGGCTCGACCCGGAAAAAGAGATCGCGATCGAGGAATTGCCGGAGCAGCCGGGTATTGTGCAGGCGCTGCTTTCGGGCCGCGTCAACGCCGCGCACGCGCTCAGCGGCAATCCGGCGCGCGCGCTCGAGCCGCTCGCGAAGATGATTCGCGCCGCGATCGACGGGCATGCGGGCTTTGGCGCCGCGTACTGCCCGGTCGTGCCGATGCTGTAGCCGCGACAAGAGGTGACGGCGATGGAAACGCAACTCGAGGGACTTCTCAACACTCTGGGCGATGCCGAGCGCGCCGGCGGCCGCGTGCTGCACGAGTTGACCGAACAGGCGGCCTCGCTCGTGCTGCGCGAGATGCTCAAAAAAGTCGCCCACGACGAGGGTTACTACGCGGGCGAACTGGCGCATCATGTGCGCCGCCTGGGCGGAGCGGCGTCCAACAAGACGGGAGACTTCGTCGAGAAAGTGCGCGCCGTTGGCGAGTTTCGCGCCAAGTGCGAATTGCTAAATCGCGGCCAGCGATGGGTGATCCGCAAGATCGAGGAGAGCCTGCCGACGATCGACGATGCGCAGCTCAAGGCGTTTCTGACCGTGATGGCGGCTGGGCATCACAGCAATATCGACGCGCTCGAGCGGGCGCTCAAGGATGGTCTGGCCTGAAAGCGTGGAGCGTGTAATGCGTCAGACGATTTTCGGAATCGCGATGGTGGCGGTGACCGCGCTCGCGTTTTGGTGGAAGTCGCGGCATCACTACCGATGCCCGCTGTGCGGAAAATTCGTACAGTGGAAGGACCTCAATTGTCCGCACTGCGGCAACGACATGAACTATCGCCATCGCGAAGGGCCCGACGCCTTGCCTCGCGCCGCGGCCGATCTGCGCCGCGGCGAGCGCCCGCGCCGCCGCTAGCGCATCTGACTTTGATTAGCGCTTGACGGCGTTCGCCGCGCGGCTCAGCAGAGTTGCGATCTCGGCGCGAGTATTCACGGGAAGACGCTCGAACTCTTCGCTGATTTTCAGGTCCGCGAACATCCCGGCCGGGTCCTCATGAAAATGCAGGAACGCCGCTGACCCGCGGTAGAAGACGCCGCGGGTTTTTTCCTTCAGGCCACTGAGCTTGCGCAGCTTGGCCAGGAGCGGTTCGATCTGATCGAGCGCTTTCGGTCCGGCGTGCTTCATTGCGCGCGCTCACCCGTTGCCAATCTCGATGACATATCCATCGGGGTCCGAGACATAGGCGTAAGGGAAAGAGCCGCCGTGCTTGCCGCGGCTCACAAGCTTGCCGCCGGCGGACTCAACCTGCGCGATCACCTCATCCAACTTGTCTTTTTCCGTAAGGCTGAAGCCGAAGTGCGACACGCCGCCGCCGGCGACCGCCTCACCCTTGTGAACCTGGCACAAGGTGATTGTGTCGCTTGCGCCGGGCGAGCGCAGGAACACCATCCGGCGGTTGTCCTCCCAGAATTTCACTTCCAATCCGAACGCCTGCTGATAGAACTTGAGCGAGCGCTCGACGTCGGTCACGTTGAGATTGATGTGGTGCAGACCGCGCGATTTGATCATCGAACTGCCTCTTGAACCTGGATGATTCGATCGCCCAGGATTGGGCGAAGCATTCGAATCGCATCGTCGCGCGACATCTGCCGCGCGGCGGCGCGGATCTCCTTGGGTACCCAGCGCGGGAAGGCGACGCTCACCGCTCGATGCGCACCGGTCTTCGTGTGCTCCTCGTGAATCTCCGCCAGCCGCTCGCGGCCGAGATCATCGGCGATCCGAACCAGGGCAGGCCACACGCTGCGATGAGCAAAAGTGATCTTGCCTCCGACGAGCCGGCAGACCAGCACCTCGGGGGACTCGCGCACTGCCATTGTGAGCCGATAGATTTCGTGGCTCATCGGATGCGACCACCAATTTCCGCGGATCGGTTCGCCGGCGATCGCGCTGGCGAGGTTCGGTACCGGGCCGCGAGCCGATTCGAGCGCGATGCCGTGGATCGCAACGAATCTTAACGCGGCGGGAACCGTGCGAATCATGACGATGCTGCGGGAATCGGTGCGGGCGCCGCGATCAGCACGCCGGCGCGGGCGAGCGCGTCAATGTCGGCTGGAGAAAGCTCGGCCAACTCGCCGACGATCGCCGCGTTATCGGCGCCCATCCGCGAGGCCTTCACATCGGTCCGGTCGGGCCACGCGGAGAATTTGACCGGCATGCCGGGAATATCGAATTCACCCATCGCGGGGTCTTTCACCCGGCGCACGGTTTTGCGTCCGCGCAGATGCGGATGCGCCATCGATTCGGCGAGCTTGTACACGGGCGCGCAGGGCACGCGCTCGGCGTCGAGGAGCGCGATCGCGGCGTCGCGATCGGGAAAGCTTTGCAGCCAGCCTTCGATAATCTCGCGCATCGCGGCGTTGTTCTTGAGCCGGTCGCGATTGGTCTTGAAGCGTGCGTCGTCGGCAAGATCGGGCCGCTTCATCGCTCGCCACAGCCGTCCGATTTCGTGCTGTTGCACGATAATGAAAACGTAGCCGTCGTGGGCTTTGAAGACGCCGCACGGCGATCCGGTCGGATGCGTCGCGCCGCCCCGTTTGGGCGCGAATTTTCCCGGCCGCAGCGAAACC
>DATLTX010000232.1:0-28682 GCA_035533435.1 Binataceae bacterium (SeqCode) | reverse complement strand
GCACGGTCGGTGGTCTTGCGGGCGTGCTGCCAATCGATGCGGCCGCCGCGCTTAACGGATTTCCCTGGCCGAAGATTTGACGATGGGCCTTGCGTTTTCTCGGCCACGCGCAAGCTGGTCGAAAGGTGATGGGGTTAGGCGACGCGGCGGCGGCGAAGCGCCCGGAGTGCGGCTTTGGGTTCATGTGCCAAGACGCGCATGAGCGCGATCGTTGCGGGTTCCATCATTACCCGGTTCTGTTCCCAGTTCTGCAGCGTCGCGACCGGGATGCCCAGCGTATCGGCAAATTGCTGCTGAGACATGCCTAGCCGCTTGCGGATATACCACGGTGAGAGGATGTCTTCCTCGCGCAGTTCCGCGGCCGGGTCTTCGCCGTCCTCAATCATATGCCGGCGAATGTCCTCTTCGGTCGTCGCTTTGATCTTAGCGCGGTCCCGCTTCGACGGACGCGCCTTGATTTCATCGAGCGTCATTCGCGTGATAGCCATAGCTTGGTTTCCTTTCGATTGGCGCGCCGCACCGAGATGATCCGCACCGTGTCGCCGCGCCAGGTGAACACGACATGCAAAATGTCGCCTTCACTTTCGCCCACGGCCCGCAACCGCGCCTCGCCGTAGTTGCGGCGGGTGTCTTGCGAGATCGCGACCGGTCCCTCGAAGATTCGGGCGGCGTCGTCGAAGCCAATTCCACGCTCGCGCAGGGTCTTGCCGTGCTTGGCTTCGTCCCACTCGAACTTCACCAATGGACAGTACGCTTTAAGCGTACCATGTGCAATGCCAAAACCTACGGGTCAAGCGCCAGACGGTCGCCATAAGCCAGTCTTCCGCTCGGCGGCTCCGCTGCGTGGCCGCGTTGACGGAGGCGTTCGCTGAGCTGGCACGCCGCGCCAACCCTGCGGGCGGCTGCGCTGTGGCACGGGGCGTGCCGCGCTCTGCGCCGGGTTCTTTCAGGCGGATTTCCTGTGCCCAATTTTGTGCCCTATGTGCCCGACTCTGTGCGCTATCCCGAGATCATTCGATAGCGCTAAGTGGTCGCACGTATCTGACAATAGACCTGCACCAAACCCTTCTGCCGTAGGGATTTTCGCGATCTTGAACGTTAACAAACCGTACCGACCGATCCTGCCATTTCGCCCGGGCGCCGCAACTCACTTGCACGGGGTCGCAGGTTCAAATCCTGCTGCGTCCACCAGACTCTTTCCATACTTCAACTTGAACCCGCCGCGATCGACGCGGGCGGCTCTTTGAGCGGGCGGATTTCCCAGCGGCCGTTGCTCGACAGGTCGAGATTTCGATCGTGATACTGGGCGAGGCTGGCGCGGTGGCCGACGCTGACCAGAACGATCGGGAGATCGGCAAGGCGCCTATAGAGCATCGCTTCGTTCGCGGGGTCCAGAGCGCTGGTCGCCTCGTCAAGGAACGCGAAATGGGGCAGGTTGAGCAACAGGCGCGCGAATGCGAGGCGCTGCTGTTCGCCCTGCGACAGGACCTCGGCCCAGTTGCGCTCGGCGTCGAGTCCGCCGACGCGCGCGGGTAGATCGGCAAGATTCACCTCGGCGAGGATGCGATTCAGATCTTCGTCGGTGGCTTCGGTCGCGCGCGGATAGCATAGCTGGGCGCGCAACGAACCAAGAATCATGTAGGGACGCTGCGGCAGGAACATCAAATTATCGAGCGGCGGACGCACGATTCGGCCGCTGCCGTTTCGCCAGATGCCGGCGATCGCGCGGGTCAGCGAAGTCTTGCCGACGCCGCTCGGCCCGGTGATCAGCAGCCGCTCGCCGCTTTTGACTTCAACCGAAAGTTTTTCGACGAGTTGGGTTTGTCCGTCCGGGGTTGCGAGTGAGACATTTTCGAGCGCGAGATGCGGCGCTTCGGCGACCTCGATTCCGGCGCTCGCTTCGGCCTGGCGCGCGCTGTCACATTCCTCGATATACGTAGCGAGCCGATGCACGACGGTCGCGTAGCTGGTCAATCCCTGGAAATCCCGGATCACCAGTGACAGCGTTCCCTTGACCGCGCCGAACGCGGTCGCCGCCTGAAAGATTTGCCCCATCTGGATCTTATGCGAGAAATAGGCGCCGGCCAGCACCAGCCACGGCACCAGATCGACGGAGTTGTCATACGCGGTCTGCACAAAGCCCAGGTAGAGCTGCCACTGAATGAGAGTCTTGAAGTTCGAGACCACCCATCCGAAGCGGCGGCTCAGCTCGCGATGCTCCTGCGCTTCGCCGCCGTACATCGCGATAGACTCCGCGTTGTCACGCACGTGAACTAGGTCAAAGCGGAAGTCCGCCTCGTAGCGCTCCTGATTGAAATTGATCGCGACCAGGCGGCGGCCCACGGTGATGGCGACGTAGGTGCCGATTACCGAATAGCCGATCAACGCGAGCGCCAGTCCGTGCGAGATCGTCCACAGAATTCCGAAGAACGCCGCCGCCATCACGAGCGAACCAATCGCGGTGTTCAGGTAGTTGAGCGTCGATGAGGTAAACGAGTTCAGATCCTGCTGGATGCGCTGGTCGGGATTGTCGATGCGGCCGTCCAGGTTCATCTGGTAGAAGGCGTGATGGCCGAAACCCGCCGCAACGAACCATTCGGTCATCCACTCGCGCCACAGAATCTGGAGCCTGCCGATCAGGTAGGGCAGGAACGGGTAAACCGCGATGACAAAAGCAATCCAGAAGAAAAACAGCATCAGCAGAAAGTGAAAGCGCTTGGCGTCGTACTTCTGCAGCGCATTTACCACGTCGCGGTTGATATAGCTGAAGACGGCCGAGAACCCGACCAGCAGCACGATCATCGCGAGCACCACCGCCAGCAGGGTGCGCGCCTTGCGCTTTTGCTCGGAAACCCAGAACGGTTTCGCAAGCCGCCACAGCCGTCCCCAGAATATCCGGTCAAACCTTTCCATCGAGTTCACGCGAACACCTCATCAGGCGACCGTACTGAAGATTGCGGATTACCGAAACTGCGCAAAAAAAGAGAACGGGCGGCCACATGGGGCCGCCCGTTTGAGATTTAAATTTACGGCTTGGGCGCGATCGCGCCGGCTTTGCGCAGGCGCTCGAGGTCCGCGGCGCCGAACCCCCAGTCGCCGAGCGCCTCTTCGGTGTGCTCACCGGGCCGCGCGGGCGGGCGCTGGATCTTGCTCGGGGTGCGGCTGAAACGCGGCGCCGGACCCGGCTGGGTGACGCCGCCGCTTTCGACGAAAGTGCCGCGATGCCGATTGTGCGGATGATGCGGCGCCTCGTCCATGCTGAGCACCGGGGCGAAGCAGATGTCGCTGCCCTCCATGATCGCGCACCATTCGTCGCGAGTTTTGCCCAGGAACAGCGCCTTCATCCGCTCCTTCATCTTCGGCCACGAGGCGCGATCGTTCTGACGCGGAAGCTCCTGCCCCTTGAGGCCGGACAGGCGCAGCAGTTCATCATAGAATTTGGCTTCGATCGATCCGATCGCGACGTGCTTGCCGTCCTTGGTCTCGTAAACCTCGTAGTAGTGCGCGCCGGTATCGAGAATATTTTCGCCGCGCTTGTCGTTCCACACCCCCGACAGGCGCAGACCATAGATCGCGGTCATCAGCGACGCCGCTCCATCGACCATCGCCGCATCGACGATCTGCCCCTTGCCCGACTTCTGCGCCTCGAGCAGTCCCGCCACGACGCCGAGCGCAAGATAGAGCGCGCCGCCGCCGAAATCGCCCACCAGGTTGAGCGGAGGAACCGGCGCATCGCCCTTGCGCCCGATACTGTGCAGCGCGCCGGAGAGCGCGATGTAATTGATATCGTGGCCTGCCGCATGCGCGAGCGGTCCGTCTTGTCCCCATCCCGTCATCCGCCCGTAGATCAGCCGCGGATTGCGCTTAAGGCAGTGCTCGGGACCCAGTCCGAGCCGTTCGGTCACGCCGGGGCGAAACCCTTCGATGAGCGCGTCGGCCTTCTCGACCAGCTTCAGCACCGCCTCGATCGCCTCGGGATGTTTGAGATCAAGCGCGACCGAGCGGCGGCCGCGATTGAGCAGGCTGTACTTGGTCTCCATCGCAACGCCGAGCCCGCCGTCCGCGGTGCGATCGATCCGCAACACGTCGGCGCCCATGTCCGACAGCAGCATCGCGCACATCGGTCCCGGACCGATCCCGGCCAGTTCGATAATCTTGTAGCCCGACAACACTCCCATGATTCACCTCATAAGCTCGTGCGCATGCTCGCGGCGAGCGCGAAGATCGGTTTCGAGTCTCCGCGCCGCGCTTGGCGCTGTATCCCTTCTCTCTAGTATAGATTCAAGAGAACATCACGGGGCAAAGAACGAATAAATGGTGACGACAAAAATGCCGCGGCTGCATCTCGAGGGCCGATGGTTCGTTGACGAAGCGGGACGCCGGGTGATCTTACGCGGCGTCAACCTGGGCGGCGACTGCAAGGTTCCCTATCCCGACGGCGGCACCAACTTCCCTTCCGACTTCTCGGACCATCGTGAAGTCTCGTTCATCGGACGTCCGTTCCCGCGCGAAGAAGCCGACGAGCATTTCGCGCGGATCAGCGGATGGGGCTTCAACTGCCTGCGCATACTGACCACCTGGGAAGCTGTCGAGCATCGCGGCCCGGGCCAATTCGACGCCGAATATCTCGACTACTACGCCGAGCTATGCCGCCGCGCCGGTGACTTCGGACTCTACGTCTTTGTCGATTTTCATCAGGATGTATGGAGCCGGATGAGCGGCGGCGACGGCGCGCCGTGCTGGATGTTTGACAAGGTCGGAATCGACTACCGGCGGCTGGGCGAATCGGAATCGGCGCATGTGATGCAATCGCTGTACGACTACGCACGCGGCGGGCGCCAGGAAGATCGCTATCCGACGATGACCTGGTCGCAGAACGCACGGCGTCCCGCCAACGGGATCATGTGGACGCTGTTTTTCGCGGGCCGTGACTTTGCGCCCGGGCTGAATATCGATGGCTTAAACGTCCAGGACTACATGCAGGACCATTATCTCGCGGCGCAGGCCGAGATTGCGCGCCGCGTGCGGGATCTTTCCAATGTCATGGGCTTCGACACGCTCAACGAGCCGCATGAAGGATGGATCGGGCACTCACTCAGCTATCGCCACGTTGCGCCAAGCGAGGAAAATCCATTTCCCGCGGCTCCCGGCATCGCGTGGTCGCCGATCGACGGGCTGCTGGTCTCGCACGGAGTGACCCGCGCCATACCGGAGCTCGGCTACGACAAGACGCTCAAGCGCGCGGTGGTGCGGCGCGAGCGCGCGATGAATCCGCGCGCCGTATCGATCTGGCGGAAAGGAGGGACCGATCCATTCGAGCAAGCGGGCGCGTGGCGGCTCGGCGGCGACGGCGGCCACGAGATTTTGCGCGAGGATTTTTTTCAGCGCGTCGGCGATCGCAAGGTCAGCTTTATCGAGGACTACATGGGTCCGTTTTTCACCCGAGTCGCGGAAAATATGCGCGCGATCAATCCGGACTGGATTCTGTTCGCGGAACTCGACCCGCTCTCCGGCTTTCTCGGCCCGGGTTTTCCGGCCGATACTCCCGCGCGCAGCGTCAACGCGGGCCACTGGTACGACATCGTTACGCTGGGCACGAAAACTTTTCGCACCGATTTCAATCTCGGCGCGATGAGCGGCGAGACGACTTCCGCCGCCGCGCAGATTCAGACGCGCTACGAGCAGCAGCTCGGGCGGTTCGCAAAAGCCTCGGAGCGAATCGGCGGCGGGGCGCCAACCCTGATCGGCGAATTCGGAATTCCGTTCGATCTCAACGGCGCCGACGCGTACCGCGCCTTCCACGGCGGCGATCGGTCCGACACTCCGTGGACCCCCCATATCGTCGCGCTCGATCTGATGTACAACGCGCTCGACGCGCTGCTGATCAACAGCACTCAGTGGAACTACACCGCGTCCAATCGCAATGACCTTGCAATCGGCGACGGCTGGAACCAGGAGGACTTGAGCATCTTTTCGCGCGACCAGCAGACCGACCCCAAAGACTTGAACAGCGGCGGACGAGCGCTGGCCGGCTTCGTGCGGCCATTCGCCCGCGCAACCCAGGGAACGCCGCGCGCCATGAAGTTCAACCGCGTGACGGGCAACTTCGAGTACATATTCGACGCCGACCCGAATGCAACGGACGAGACCGAAATCTTTATCCCGCGGCTGCAATATCCGCGCGGATGCGAGGTCGAGATTTCGGGCGGCGAAGCGCGTGTTGACCTCGAGCATCAGCGCCTGACAATCGCGATTCGCGGTGCGGGCGAGGTTCGCCTTGCCCTGCGCCGACGCTAAAATGGAACCTGATCCAATGACGCCGATCATCGATTTTCGCACCGAGCCTTCCCGCTATCGGCACTGGAAGCTGTCGATTGCCGGAGCGGTCGCCACGCTTGCGATGGACGTGGACGAAAACGGCGGCCTGGTTCCCGGGTACGAACTAAAACTCAATTCCTACGACTTGGGCGTCGATATCGAGTTGAACGACGCCGTCCAGCGCCTGCGCTTCGAGCATCCAGAGGTCGGATGCGTGATGATCACTTCGGCACGGGAGCGGGTATTTTCGGCCGGCGCGAACATCAGGATGCTCGCGCAGTCGAGCCATCCGTTCAAAGTGAATTTCTGCAAGTTCACGAATGAGACGCGCAATTCGATCGAGGATGCGACGCACAATTCGCGCCAGTTCTACATGACCGCGATCGCCGGACCCTGCGCTGGCGGAGGCTACGAACTCGCGCTCGCAACTGATTACATCGTCATGGCCGATGACGGCTCGACCAGCGTCTCGCTTCCCGAGCTGCCGCTGCTCGCGGTGCTGCCGGGAACCGGAGGCCTGACGCGCATAGTTGACAAACGGCGCGTCCGGCGCGACCACGCGGATTTTTTCTGCACCACCGAAGAAGGCGTCAAGGGCGCGCGCGCCGTCGATTGGCGGCTGGTCGATGAAATCGCGCCGCGCTCGCGGATTGCGGAAGTCGCGTCGCTGAGAGCGGCCGAATTCGCGCGGCGCTCGGACCGCGCAGCCGCTCGCGGCGCAATCATGCTGCGGCCGCTCGCGCGGACCATCGCGGAAGATCGAATCCAGTACCCGCATATCCGCATCGAGCTGGACCGCGCCCGCTCCGCCGCCGTCTTCGATATCGAAGGTCCCGAGCGCGACGCGCCCGCCAGCGCGAGCGAGGCTCTCGCGCTCGGGTGCGACTTCTGGCCGCTCGCGTTTGCGCGCGAGCTCGAAGACGCGATCCTTCATTTGCGCTTCAACGAAGAAACCATCCGGACCTGGATCTTTCGAACCCACGGAGACCTCGCGCGGGTAAAATTTCACGACGATTTTCTGGCCGCGAACGCGGACGACTGCCTGATTCGCGAGATCGTTCTCTACCTCAAGCGCACCTTCAAACGGCTCGACGTAAGCTCGCGTTCGATGTTTGCATTCATCGAGCCGGGTTCGTGCTTTTGCGGCACCCTGCTCGAGCTCGCGCTCGCGGCCGACCGCGCGTACATGATGCGCGGAAAGCGCGCGGACGACGAACTCGCGCCGGCGCGAATCGCGCTGTCGAAAATAAATTTCGGCGCACTGCCGATGTGCAACGGACTTGCGCGGCTGCAAGCAAGGTTCCTGGACGCTCCCCAGCGAGTCGAGGCGCTGAGCGCGCGGATCGGCGAAGAGCTGAGTGCCGAAGATGCCGACGCGCTCGGACTGGTCTGCTTCACCCCCGACGATATCGACTGGGACGACGAGACGCGGCTTGCGATCGAGGAACGCGCCGCGTTTTCCTCCGACGCGCTGACGGGACTCGAAGCGTCGCTGCGCTTCGCCGGCCCGGAGACGATCGAATCGAAAATTTTCGCGCGGCTGTCCGCCTGGCAGAACTGGATCTTTCAGCGGCCCAACGCGATCGGCGAAAAAGGCGCGCTCAAACTGTACGGCACCGGGCGGCGGCCCGAGTTCGATCCGAAGCGAGTGTGATCGCGATGGATTACTCCGAACGGATTCCAAACAACGTCGGCCTCGACGGCGATCGCCGCCTTAAGCGCGCGCTCGAAGCGTGGCAGCCGGAATACCTCAAATGGTGGAGCGAGATGGGGCCGGAGGGCTTTCAGTCCTGCGAGGTTTACCTGCGCACCGCAACCTCGGTGGATGCGAAAGGATGGGCGAGCTTCGGCTACGTGAAGATGCCCGATTACAGGTGGGGAGTTTTTCTCGCCGCGCCCGAAGCCGACGCGCGTATCGGCTTCGGCGAGCACAAGGGCGAGCCGGTCTGGCGCGACGTCCCGGGCGAGCATCGCGGAGTCCTGCGCCGCCTGATCGTCACCCAGGGCGACACGGAGCCCGCCTCGGTCGAGCAGCAGCGCCATCTCGGACGCACCTGCCCGTCGCGCTACGACCTGCGCAATCTGTTCCAGGTCAACGTCGAGGAAGGGCGCCATTTGTGGGCGATGGTCTATCTGCTGCACGCGCATTTTGGACGCGACGGACGCGAGGAAGCCGACGCGCTGCTCCGCCGCCGCTCCGGCAGCGCCGACAATCCGCGCATCCTGGGCGCATTCAACGAGCGCACGCCGGATTGGCTCGCGTACTTCATGTTCGCGCACTTCACCGATCGCGATGGGAAATTCCAGCTCGCCAGCCTGGCCGAGTCCGGCTTCGAACCGCTCGCGCGGACCTGTCGCTTCATGCTGACCGAGGAAGCTCATCATCTGTTCGTCGGCGAGTCCGGCGTCGGCCGCGTGATCGCGCGGACCTGCGAGCTGATGAAGCAGCACGATACCGATCGGGTTGGCGAGTTCGGCGGAATCGATCTGGCGATTGTTCAGCGTTACCTGAACTTCCATTACTCAGTGTCGCTGGATTTGTTTGGCTCCGAGCTTTCGACGAACGCCGCGAACTATTTCAGTGCCGGACTTAAAGGACGGTTCAAAGAAGGCGACGCGCGCGACGATCATCGCCTGACCGAAAGCGTGCGGCGGATATCGAAGCCTCACGACGGCACGATCGTCGAAATCGAACAGCCGGCGTTGTCCGCGCTAAACGAGACGCTGCGCGATTCATATATTGCCGATTGCGAGCGCGCAATTGCGCGCTGGAACAAGATCATTCGCGACGCCGGAGTCGACTGCGCGCTCGCACTGCCGCATCGCGGCTTCAATCGCGCAATCGGGCACTTCAGCGGAGTAAGTGTCACGCCCGACGGCGAGATCATCGCGCGCGAACAGTGGCTCGAACGCCAGGTCGAATGGCTCCCATCGCGCGCCGATCGCGAATTCGTAGCCTCGCTGATGAAGCCCGTTAGCCAGCCGGGAACATTCGCTGGATGGATCGCGCCTCCCGCGCGCGGGATAAATCATCAGCCGCTCGATTTCGACTACGTGACCGGCATACCCGCAGCGTAAGCGGGCACGGAGCAATTGCCGCGATGGCGGAACCCAAACCCGCGCGGATACAGACTCTGGCCGGCGCGATTCCGTGGATCTTGTACTTCGCGCTGCCGTATGCGGGTCGGCCGGTGACCGCGGTGGTTGCAGGGTTCGTTGCCGCGTCGTGCGCGACCGCGTACGCCCGTGCACGCGGCGCAAACGTGAAGCTCGTCGATTGGACGACACTCGCCTTCTTCGCACTCGGGACAATCGCGTCAGTTGCGCGCGGTTCGACGGCGGCGATGTTCTCGCATTACAACTTCGTGCTGCTGTGGATTCTGTTCGCGGCGATGGCGTGGATATCGATTCTGGCAGGCAAGCCGTTCACGCTTCAATTCGCGCGCGAATCGACACCTCGCGAGTTCTGGAGCACCGCTTTATTTCATCACGCCAACGTGATCATCACGTTGGCTTGGGCGGCCGCATTCTCGCTCAATCTTCTGGTCGCGCTGGTCGCGCTCGAACTTGGCGGAGCGGAGGCTATCGTGGCGAGATTTTTCCCGTTCGCCGCGATGGCGGGCGCCATAGTGTTCATGAACCGCTATCGCGCGTCGATCCAGCGCCTGATGCCGGCGCAGGCTCCGACGGTCTGACCGGCTGGCCGTCCGCGCTTTTCATTTGCGGCGGCGCGCTTCGGCAGCCTCGCGATGGCGCGACGGCAAATCGCGCCCGCCGATCCATCCGCATAGATGCGGATCCGCCGAGTAGATATCACCGGAAATATACTTCCCGTCGGCACTGAACAGGCCGGTCTTGCCGTCTTTCTCGACGCGAACTGTGCCTGCGGGCTGAAGATCGTAAATCGCGCCGCTCAGCGGATGCCGTATCGCTCGCATCTTGGCTCCCTCGTCACGAGATTACTCTGCGCCGAAAATGATACTGCGACGCCGCGTGATTTTGCCAGCACTTCGAGTCCCGCAACCTTGCAGAACGCATCGTTCGGCAATGCAAAATGAGGTCCCGAACACCTTCGCGAGGCAATTGCCTGAGCCTTTACCCGGCAATCCGCCGATGGCACGGGCAATGCACAGTCTGTCCGCATGTACGATCTGCTATCCGTTGCGGGAACTATCGTTTTCTTTATCGCCTGCTTTGCCTACGTCGCGGGATGCCAACGACTATGAGCACGCTCGACCTCGTCATGGGCGCCACGATCGCCGTCGTTCTGTGCGTATATTTGGTCTATGCGCTCATCAATCCCGAAAACTTCTGATCTCCACTCGACTGAGTAATCACGATGCTTCTGAATGCAGTATTGCAACTGGGCATTTTCGGCCTGCTGATTCTTCTTTTGACCGTTCCACTTGGACGTTTTATCAAGCGCGTCTTTTCGGACGAGCCGACCTTTCTCGATCCGATCCTGCGCCCCGTCGAGCGGATCATCTACCGCGTCTGCCGCATCAGTCCGGCCAGTGAGATGAGTTGGGCCGAGTATGCGATCGCGATGCTGATGTTCAGCATGGCTGGGATGCTGTTGCTTTATGCAATCGAGCGGTTGCAGGGCTTCCTGCCGATCAATCCGGAGGCTCTTGGCGCGGTAGGGCCGGCGCTCGCGTTCAACACCGCCGCAAGCTTCACCACCAATACCAACTGGCAGGCGTACGGTGGCGAATCGACGATGAGCTACCTGACCCAGATGGCGGGGCTCGCGTTTCACAACTTCGTATCGGCGGCCGCCGGGATCGCGGTCGCGATCGCGATTATCCGCGGCTTCGTGCGGCGCAGCTCGCGCACGCTCGGAAATTTCTGGTTCGATCTGACCCGCGCAACGCTTTGGATCCTGCTTCCGATCTCGATCGTCTTTGCGCTGGTGCTGGTCTGGCAGGGCGTGCCCGATAACTTCGCGCCTTATGTTCATGCGCAGACCGTTGAGGGCGCCGCGCAGATAATCGCCGAAGGTCCGGTCGCCTCTCAGGAGGCAATCAAAGAGCTGGGCACCAACGGCGGCGGCTTCTTCAATTCCAACTCAGCGCATCCGTACGAGAATCCCACGCCGCTGACCAACTTGCTCGAGATGCTGGCGATATTTGCGATCGCCGCCGGACTGACTCACACCTTCGGCCTGATGGCGGGCGACAAGCGCCAGGGATGGGCGTTGTTCGCCGCGATGGCGCTGCTGTTCATCGTCGGCGCATCCGCGGCAATTTGGGCCGAGCAGCGCGGCAATCCGATGCTGGCCGCGCTCGGGGTGAATCAGCGCGCGAGCGCGCTTCAATCCGGCGGCAACATGGAGGGCAAGGAAGTCCGCTTCGGAATCGTCAACTCCGCGCTTTGGGCGACCGTCACCACCGACACGTCGTGCGGCGCGGTCAACTCGATGCATGACAGCTACACGCCGCTTGGTGGATTGGTTCCGCTGGTCAACATGCAGATCGGTGAGATCATTTTTGGCGGCGTCGGCGCGGGACTTTACGGAATGCTGGTGATGGCGGTGCTGTCGGTCTTTATTGCGGGTTTGATGGTCGGGCGAACCCCCGAGTACCTGGGCAAAAAGATCGAATCGCGCGAGATGAAACTCGCGATGTTCTACGTGCTGATTTTTCCGGCGGCGATCCTGCTGCCTGCTGCCGTTGCGGTAGCCTCGAAGGCGGGACTGGCGGGAATTAGCAATCCGGGGCCGCACGGTTTCTCGCAAATTCTATACGCCTATACGGAAGGCGCGGCGAACAACGGCTCGGCTTTTGCCGGGCTGAACGCCAACACCGCTTTCTACAACATCACGCTCGCGCTCGCGATGCTGTTTGGACGCTTCATGATGAAGATTCCCGCTCTCGCGCTGGCCGGATCGCTCGCCGGCAAGCGCGTGGTGCCGCAAAGCGCCGGCACTTTTCCGACCACCGGCGCGGTTTTCGTTGTGCTGCTGGTCGGCGTGATCCTGATCGTCGCGGCGCTCACTTTTTTCCCGGCTGACGCGCTCGGGCCGATCGTGGAACACCTGGCGATGCGCTCGGGCAAACTTTACTGAGCCGCGCCCGCTACTAACGGAGGATTGTTTGCGATGACTGATCGAAAAGCGCCCGTACTCTGGGACCGCGACATCGTGGGGCGCGCCCTGGTCGATTCCTTTCGCAAGCTCGACCCGCGCATTCAGTTGCGCAACCCGGTCATGTTCGTGGTCGAGGTCACCGCGCTTGCGGTTACGGTCATCCTCGCGCGCGACTGGATCGCCGCGCGCGGAGCGCTGGTCAAGTTCGAGCTGCAAATCGCGCTGTGGCTGTGGTTCACCGTGATATTCGCAAACTTCGCGGAGGCGATGGCGGAAGGACGCGGCAAGGCGCAGGCCGACAACCTGCGCAAGACCCGCACCGAGACGTTCGCAAAGCTGGTCGGACAAGAAGGTGCCGTATCGACCGTGCCCGCCACTCAACTGCGCCGCGGCGACGTGGTGCTGGTCGAGGCGGGCGACGTGATTCCTGGAGACGGCGAAGTTATCGAGGGCGTCGCCGCGGTGAACGAGGCCGCGATCACCGGCGAATCCGCGCCAGTCATCCGTGAAAGCGGCGGCGACCGCAGCGCCGTGACCGGAGGCACCACGGTAATTTCAGATTTTATTAAGGTAAAAATCACCGCGAACCCGGGTGAGACCTTCCTTGACCGGATGATCGGCCTGGTCGAGGGCGCTCAGCGCCAGAAAACCCCCAACGAGATCGCGCTGAGCATCCTGCTGTCGGGGCTGACCGTGATCTTCCTGCTCGTCTGCGTAACGCTTTATCCATACGCGCTGTACGGCGGAACAATCCTTTCGCTGCCGGTTATCGTCGCTCTGCTCGTGTGCCTGATTCCCACCACGATCGGCGGATTGCTCTCGGCGATCGGAATTGCCGGAATGGATCGCTTGGTGCAGCACAACGTGCTCGCGATGTCCGGGCGCGCGGTCGAGGCGGCCGGCGACGTCGACACTCTGCTCCTCGACAAGACTGGAACCATCACGCTCGGCAACCGGATGGCCACCGAGTTTCTGCCCATGGTGGGAGTCGCGGTGGCGGAGCTGGCCGAGGCCGCTCAACTCGCGTCGCTCGCCGACGAAACTCCCGAGGGGCGCTCGATCACCGTGCTGGCGAAGCGCGAATTCAATCTGCGCGGACGCGATCTGGCGGAGCATCACGCGCACTTCATCGCGTTCTCCGCGCAAACCCGGATGAGCGGCGTGGATATCGACGACCGCATGATCCGCAAGGGCGCCAGCGAACAGGTGCTCGAATTCGCGCGCTCGAACGGCGGTGTGGCGCCCGCCGAGCTGGCGGAGATCGTCGAGCGAATCGCCAAGGCGGGCGGAACTCCGCTCGCAGTCGCCGATCGCGGACGCGTGCTCGGCGTTATTCATCTGAAGGACGTCGTCAAAGACGGAATCCACGAGCGCTTCGAGCGACTGCGCGCGATGGGCCTGCGCACCGTGATGATCACCGGCGACAATCCCTTGACCGCCGCCGCGATCGCGCGCGAGGCCGGGGTGGACGACTTTCGCGCCGAGGCCACGCCCGAAACCAAGCTGCGCCTGATTCGCGAAGAGCAGGCGCAGGGCAAGCTGGTCGCGATGATCGGCGACGGCACCAACGACGCGCCCGCCCTGGCGCAGGCCGACGTCGGCGTGGCGATGAATGCGGGCACGCAGGCCGCGCGCGAAGCCGGCAACATGATCGATCTCGATTCGAACCCGACCAAGATCATGGAGGTGGTCGAGATCGGCAAGCAATTGCTGATCACGCGCGGCGCTCTCACCACGTTTTCGATCGCCAACGACGTGGCGAAATACTTCGCGATTATTCCTGCGATGTTCGTGCTCGGCTATCCGCAGCTACAGGCGCTGAACGTGATGCGTCTGTCCACGCCGCAGAGCGCGATCCTGTCCGCCGTCATATTCAACGCGCTCATCATTATCGCGCTGATTCCGCTCGCTTTGCGCGGGGTCGCCTATCGTCCGGTGGGCGCCGCCGCGATTCTGACCCGCAACCTGCTGATCTATGGCCTTGGCGGCGTGATCATTCCGTTCATCGGAATCAAGGCGATCGACATGATCGTCGCCGCGCTGCATCTGGCCTGAGGTGATCCGTGATCCGCAATCAAATCAAACCAGCAATCATTATGACGATCGTCCTGACCGTGCTGACCGGGTTCATCTACCCGGTTGTGGTCTGGGGGATCGCGCAAATCGCGTTCCCGACGCAGGCCAATGGCAGCCTGGTGATGCGCGACGGCCGGCCGATCGGCTCGACGCTGATTGGCCAGAACTTCTCGCAGGACAAATATTTCCATCCGCGACCGTCGGCGGCCGGCGACAAGGGCTACGACGCATCGAATTCCGGCGGCTCGAATCTTGGCCCCACCAACAAGGCGCTGATCGACGCCGTCCGCGGCCGCGTCGCCGAAGTATCGAAGCAGGACGGCCCGATTGCGCCCGGCGGCGTTCCCGCCGACCTCGTGACCGCGTCCGGCAGCGGCCTGGATCCTGAAATCACTCCGGCTGCCGCCGAGCTTCAGGTGCCACGCGTGGCCCGCGCCCGGGGAGTCGAAGAGGATGCGATTCGTGCGGCGGTGCGTCACAATACTCGTAAGAGATGGGCGGGTCTGCTGGGCGAGCCCGGAGTTAACGTCCTGGAGCTGAACCTCGCGCTGGACGATCTTGCGGGTGCCAGGCGATGAACCGCCTTCTCCAAGGAGCGCCGGCGCGCCAGGATGAACTCTCCGGAAAGAGACGATCGCGAGCGATGGTTCCAGCGCCGTCTGGCGGGCGTTGCGATGGCCGCGGCGCCGATCGCGCGCGCAAGCGTTGCCACCGGCCATCTTCATCGCGTTCCGCTGAGCGAGCTGCTTTGGGCGCTGGGCGCGATCGCAATCTGGGGCGGTGCGATGGGCGCGTTCTTCGCCTTCGCTCGCGTGCGGCGCAGGCGTACCGCTCGCGAGCGAATCAAAAACGTACGCATCACCCGTTATGTCGATCTCACGCGCAAGCCTTCAGACCCGGCGGCCGAACCTGACGGTGACGAGTAAACGTGGAGCGCTCGCGGGACATTAAGGAAGCGAAGCGGCCCGATCCTGAATCATTCCTGGACCTGGTTGCGCGATCGCAAAAGGGCCGCCTGAAGATTTATTTGGGCGCAGCGGCCGGCGTCGGCAAAACCTGGCAGATGCTCGAGGAGGCGCAGCAGTTGCGCGCCAAGGATGTCGATGTCGTGGTGGGACTGGTCGAGACTCATCGCCGCGCCGAAACCGCGGAGAAGCTCGCCGGCCTCGAAGTCGTCCCGCGCAAGAAATATCCGTACAAAGGCGTCGAGCTCGAAGACATGGATCTCGACGCAATCCTTGCGCGCAATCCCGAGGTCGCGATCGTTGACGAGTTGGCGCACACCAATGCGGTCGGGGCAAAGCACGAAAAGCGCTGGCAGGACGTCGAAGAGCTGACCCAGCATGGCATCAATGTCATCACCGCGGTCAACATCCAGCATATCGAGAGCCTCAATCCCGTCATCCGGCGGATCACGGGAATTGAGGTGCGCGAGACCGTGCCCGATTCGATCCTTACCCGCGCCGATCAGGTCGTAAATGTTGACGTTACGGTCGAGGCGCTGCGCGAGCGCCTGCGCGAGGGAAAGATTTATCCCGCGGCGCAAATCGAGCAGGCGCTGCGAAATTTCTTCACCCCCGCCAACCTGGCGTCGCTGCGCGAGATGGCGCTGCGCGAAGTCGCGCGCGGACTTACCCGCCAGCGTCAGGACGCCGAGACGCTCAAGCGCGAGGGCGGCCGGCGGGCGCGAGCCGTCGAGAAAATCATGGTCGGACTGTCCTCGAATGCCGGCGACGGCGCCAAGCTCTTGCGCAAGGCGTGCCGCGTCGCCACCCAGCTAAGCGCCGACTGGTACGCCGTGCATATCGAAACGCCGGCCGAATCGGTACAGAAAATCCGCACCGGAGACTTCGTCGCGCTGCTCGACAACATCAATCTCGCCAGCGACCTCGGCGCGGAAACCGTATGGCTCAAGGCGTCCGACCCGGTCAAGGGGATGCTTGACTACGCGCGCGACAATGGAATCTCGAAGATTATCGTCGGCCGATCGCATCAACCGCGATGGCGCCGCGCGTTGCACCGCGATGTCACCGCCCGGATCATCGCGAGCGCGCCCGATATCGACGTCGAAATTCTGGCCGATGAACCCGGTCTGGAAAAATGAACACACCTTCGCTGCGGCATCGGATTAGAAACGGCACCCTGTTGTTGCTGGTACTGGTCGTGCTGCTCGGCGCGTACACGCTGCCGCGCGTGTACAGCCTGGGCGGCGCGATTCGCCAGACGCTCTACCGCAATTACGTCAGTATCGAGGCCGCGCAGCACATGCACGCGGCGCTGACGCGCCTCGAGCTGGCCGAACGCGACGGCCGCGCAAAGGACGAGCTGCCCGCCGCGCGCGCCGTGTTCATGCGCTGGATGGACACGGAAGATCACGACTACACCGAAGTGGGCGAGCCCGAACTGGCGCATACGATTCGCGCCAGCGGCGACAAGCTGTTCAGCGAGATCGCGGCGGCTCCTCCGACAGCGCGGCACGACGCGGAGTTCAACGCGCTGCACGCCAATCTTGACGCCCTGATCGCGATGAATCGGGCCGCGATGTTCCGCGCCGACAGCCGCTCCGCAAATCTCGGACGGCGCCTCACTTTTCAATTCGCCGCGAGCCTTGCCCTCGTGCTGCTGTTCGGCGCCGCGATCTCGTGGGGACTGGGATGGTCGTTGTCGCAGCCGCTTATCGATGTTGCCGAACGCCTGCGCGGCGTCGGCCAGCGCCGCGCGCAAACCAGGCTCGGCCCGCAGAAGTTCGCCGAGCTTGACGCCGTCGCGCGCGAGTTCAATCAGATGGCGGAGCGGCTCGAGCATTTTGAACAGCTCAATGTCGACCGCCTGGTTTACGAGAAGAGCAAGACCGAAGCGATTATTGAAAGCCTTGAAGATGGCGTGGTGCTGATCGATTCCGAAGGGATGGTCGCGCATATCAATGAGATCGCCGCGTTGATCATCGGCGTCGAGCCGCGGGACGCGCTCGGCAGTCCGTTCGAGGATCTGAGCAGCAATCATCCGCACTATCTGCGCGTGCGCGACGCGCTGCGCAATTTGCGCAAGGCCGATCCCGCCAGCCAGCGCATCGAGGTGCAACTCCACGTGCGCGGCCGCGACCATACTTACGTGCTCAAGCCGGTGCCGCTGCATCACGACGAAGGCGCGCCGCTGGGCACGCTGCTGATTTTGCAGGATGTGACCTATCTGCGCGATCAGGATCGCGCGCGCGCCAACCTGATCGCGACTCTGTCGCACGAATTGCGCACCCCGCTGACCTCGCTCGCACTGTCGGCCGAGCTGCTGCGCCGCGATGGCGCGGCGCTCGACGCCAAGCAGCGCGAGCTGCTCGAAGCGATCCTCGAGGAGTGCGCGCGCATGAAGGCGCTCAGCGACAATCTGCTCAATCTTGCGCGCGGCGAGCTCGGGTCAATCTCGGTGCGGCGCGAGCGGCTCGACCTGCGGCGGATTATCGAAGAAGTCGTCCGCCGCTTCGGACTTCAGGCCGAGGAAAAACACGTGCGCCTGACCGAACATCTCGAACCCGTTCCCGAAATCTCAGGAGACGCGGTGAAACTTTCGTGGGTGGTCTCGAACCTGATCGGCAACGCGCTGCGCTACACTCCCGAGGGCGGCCAGATCAATGTGGCGGCCCGCCCGATCGATTCAAAGGTGCGACTGGAAGTTCTGGACTCCGGGCCCGGCATCCCACCTGAGATTCGCGAACATATCTTCGAGCGCTTCGCGCAGTACGGACGCGGCGGAGTCGAAAAAGGCTCGGCGGGCCTGGGCCTCGCAATCGCAAAAGATATCGTAGCCGCGCACGGCGGCCGGATCTTCGTCGATAGCAATCCGGGCGCGGGCAGCCGCTTCGTCGTCGAGCTGCCGGCCGGAGGGAATTTCTGATGGCTTCGCTGCTGATCGTTGACGACGAAAAAAATATTCGCCGCAGCCTCGTCTCGTTTTTCACTTCGCTCGGCCATTCCGTCGCGTCCGCCGAAAATGGCCGCGAGGCCGTCGCGATGCTTGCGGGCCGCGCCTTTGACCTGGTGCTGACCGACTTCAGGATGGCCGAGATGAATGGCCTCGAGCTGCTCGGCGAGGTGCGCCGCCGCCAGCCCGAGTGCCTGATAATCCTGATGACCGCGTACGCGACCGTCGAAAACGCGGTCACCGCAATGAAAGCCGGCGCCTACGATTACGTGACCAAACCGTTCTCGCTCGAACAAATCCAGCATATCGTCGAACGCGCGCTCGAGCTGCGCGGCCTGCAAGCGGAAAATCGCGCGCTGCGCGAAACCATCGACGACGCGCCGCTGCTCGAATCGAACAGCCCGGCAATGACCCATCAGCTCGAACTCGCGCGCCAGGCCGCCGCCAGCGACGCGACCATCCTGCTCACCGGCGAAAGCGGAACCGGCAAAAACGTCCTTGCCCGGCAGATGCATCGCTGGAGCCGGCGCAAGGACGGTCCGTTCGTGGTGGTCAACTGCACTACGCTCTCCGACGAGCTGCTCGAAAGCGAACTATTCGGGCATGTGCGCGGTTCGTTCACCGGAGCGATAAAGGACAAGCCCGGACGGCTCGAGGCGGCCGACAACGGCACCGTGTTTCTCGATGAGATTGCCGACCTGACGGCCACGCTGCAGACCAAGTTTTTGCGCTTCGTGCAGGAGCAGAGTTTCGAGCGCGTGGGCGGCGACAGAACGATTCGCGTCAACGCGCGGATCATCGCCGCGTCCAACCGCGACCTCGAAGCCGAAGTCGCGGGGCGCCGCTTCCGCGAGGATCTGTTCTATCGCCTCAA
This sequence comes from Binataceae bacterium (SeqCode), assembly GCA_035533435.1. Lineage (GTDB taxonomy): Bacteria > Desulfobacterota > Binatia > Binatales > Binataceae > JBARDN01. Next base: position 9,411 of record DATLTX010000232.1, on the reverse strand, counting down.
CGTCATCACGATCCGCGTCCCGCCCCTGCGCGAGCGGCGCGAGGACGTGCCCGCGCTGACGCAGTGGATGCTCAAGGCGGCCGCGATCCGGCATCAACGTCCCCTGATGCGGCTGGCTCCGGAAGCGGCCGCGGCGATCGCGAAGTATCGATGGCCCGGCAACGTACGCGAGCTGCGCAACGCGCTCGAGCGCGCCGCTGTGCTCTGCCGCAGCGACGAAATCGCGCGCGAGGATTTGCCCGATTCGATTTTCCGCGAGAGCGCCGAACTCGCCCCCGGCGGCGCGCATCCCCCAAGCCTCGAAGACCTCGAGCGCGAGCATATCCGCCGCATGCTCGCCGAGAGCGCGACGCTTGACGAAGCCGCCGCCGCGCTGGGAATCAACGTCACCACGCTGTGGCGCAAGCGCAAACGTTACGGAATCGAATGAACGCGCGCGCCGCGCGCTAGCGGATATAATAGCCGGAGACGCGCCAGCGCCCGTCTTTTTCGAGCATCGGTGTGATGACTTCCTTCGCGGCGCGGCGCCCGGCGAAATCAGTGGCGTAAACCACGACCACGTACTTTCCCGGCCGTGCGCCGGGAAGCGAAGTAGCAAAGGCCGCGGACTGGAACTTGCGCGCGGTCACCGCACCGAGCGGCTTGCGCGCCACATCCATCATACCCGCGAATTGATCCGCGGTCGCCGCCGCTTTGACCGGCGCCGCGGTTTGCCGCCACGCCTTCGCGTACTGGCCCGCGTCGATTTCGTGCAGCCATCCAAGCGCGACGGCTTGCGCCGCCGCTTCGTCCGCTTTCTCGTCGGCTCTGACCCCGGCGGCCAGCGCGATGATCAAACCCGTGGCGATCAGCCCAAATCGCAATGCACGCTTCATTTTTGGCTGCCCTCCCTGCGCCGCAGACTTCTCAGCAGGCGTTCTCGATCGTCCGTAAGGCTTTTAATCGATCGCAAGGCTCGCGAACGACACGCACGACTCGGTCTGCGGTTCCATCGCGATGCCGTACTTCAGCAGGCGCGCCGGGCGTCCGCGCAGGAGTTCGAGCTGGGTGTACATCGGCGCCACCCCGCAGATTTTTCGCGCGTCGCGGTCGGCGGCGATAGCGGCGAAGAACCCGGCCGGATCGCCGCGCTTGATATTTTCAATCAACTCGAGATCTTCGCGCTCGATACGCTCGGCGATCGCCTGATCGGCCGCGAAAGCGTCGCCAAATTTTCTGCCGACGTGCGCGAAATCCACCCCCGCGAGCACCAGCACGCTGCGCCGTTCGGCGGCGATCATCGCGCCGAGCGATTCGATGAACGAACCCACGCGCGGATCGCCTGACGGCTGCTGTCCGGACCGGATCATTTCGTGAAACGAGCTTACGAGAATCGGCACCACCTGATAGCCCCGCACGCCCATCGCGTAGGCGAGGAACAGCGCCTGAAACTCGATCGAGTGTTCGCCGCGATGCAGAAACTCGTCGGCGAACAAATCGCCGTCCGAGTAGCGGGCCGCTAGCTGATCCACGAAGTCGCGATCGGTCTCGACCGGCCCGAGCGGCGTCAGGTAATTCTTGCGCGTCGCGCTGAACAGCGCGGGACCCGTCCCGTAATGCGAAGTGCCAAGGATGATCACGAGCTCGGGCGGCTCATGCGCCATCAATTCGGCGTACGCGTGCGCATAGGCCGCCGCGCCGCGGCGCGGATCGATATGCGGCGCGATAAGACCGCGCAGGGCGGCGCCGGTTTTTCGCGCGGGTTTGCGGCCCGGCCCCTCTGGAGGATCGAAGAATGCCGATAGTTCGCTTCGCAATTGCGCCGGCTCGGGCGCGTAGCAAACCCCGGCCAGCGCGGCGGGCCGATCAGTTTGCGCCAGAAATTCCTCGCGCACGCGGCGCTCATGATCCTGAAATCCAGGCGAGTCGAGGAAATGCGCCTGGTCGAGAACGCTCACCAGCTCGGTAATTTTTTCGATTTCCAGAATTTCGCCAAAGCGCTTGCTGAACGCGGCCTGCACCTCGCGCAGATCGTTGCGGCCGTCGAACAGCGAGACGATGAAATAGGCGCCCATTCCGAGCACGATCGGCTCGGGCGCAAGCCCGGTCGGATCGCGCAGGCATATGTAGGTCTGGCCGTCCTGATCGACGGGAAAGGCTTCGACGCCGCGAATTATCGGTTTTTCCATCCCAGAGGTTTCTTCGGCTTGCAGCAGTATTGTCCGCGGCATCGCGGACCCGGTGCCGTGCGCGCGAAAAAGATGCTATGGGCTTTGGCACAACCCGGCAAGCGCCGGTTTACCCGCGCCGCGCGATGCGTGAGAATTTGGTGAAAGTGCAAGCATGAAAATCGTTCGATACAGTTCTGCGGGCCGCGTGAGTTTCGGTGCACTCGAAGGCGCGGCGATAACTCCGCTCGAAGGCGCGCTCGACGCGCTCACGCCGGCCGCGGCGCCGCCGCTCGCGGCCGCGTCGGTTGCGATGCTCGCGCCGATCGCGCCCGGCAAAATCGTCGCGGTGGGCGTCAACTATCGCGACCATGCGCAGGAAATGGGTCGCCAGCTCCCCGAAGAGCCGCTCTTGTTCATCAAACCCTCGACCTGCGTAATCGCACCCGGCGAGGCGATCGTTTATCCGCCGCAATCGAAGCTGATGCATTACGAAGGCGAACTCGCGATCGTGATTGCGCGCACCGCAACCCGGGTTGCTCCGGAGCGCGCGCGCGATTACGTGCTCGGATACACCTGCCTCAATGACGTGACCGCGCGCGACCTGCAGCGCAAGGACGTGCAGTTCACGCGCGCCAAGGGCTTCGACACTTTTGCGCCAATCGGACCCGTGATCGAAACCGGGATCGCCAATCCCGACGATCTGGCGCTGACTACGCGCCTTAATGGCGCGGTGCGCCAGCAAAGCCGCACCTCGAATCTCATCTTCAAGTGCGACTTCCTGGTTAGCTATATTTCGCACATCATGACCCTGCTGCCCGGCGACGTAATCTCGACGGGAACGCCGTCGGGCGTGGGCGAGATGAAGCCGGGAGATACGGTCGAAGTCGAGATCGAGAAGATCGGATGTCTTCGGAGCATCGTCGCCGCGCCGCGCTGACGCGCAGCCACGCGCGCGCCACGCCCGCGCCGGCGCATCGGCGCTATCGGGTCGCGCGCGCGCAGGATATCGCGCCGGGCCAGTCGCTGAAGTTTATGCTGCCGATTCGCGGCGCCGACGAAGAATGTTTCGTGATCAATTTCTCCGGCGAGTTCCATGCGTACGTCAATCGATGCCGCCACGTGCCGATGGCGATGGACTGGGTCGATAATCAGTTTTTCGCCGAGGAAGGGCGCTACCTGATGTGCCAGACGCACAACGCCTACTATGAACCGGGCTCGGGCGAATGTATTGCAGGTCCGGAGTCCGCGTGCGGAAAACTATTGTACCGGGTGCCGATCGAGATCGAAGATGGAACGATTTACGCGCGCGCGCCCGAGCAGGAGTTCGAGGACTGACGATGAGCGGCCCGCCTGGCCGCCACGATGCGCCGCGATGCGCTCTTATTCGTACTCGTCGCCGAAATGGGCGCGCACGATGCGCGCCTTAAGGTACTCGAGCGTGCCGAGATCCTCGACGATATCGCCGCCCGTGTCATAGAAGAACAGTTCCCCGTTCTTCGTCCGCCCCACGGCGATGATCCACTCGAGATCGTCTCGATCTTCGAGCAAATAGTTGATGGTCTGGGCCACTCCCCGCCCGGGGATGATGGTAATTTTCGGGCGGGCGACCTTTTCCTTTTCCTGCTTGGGCATCGTTCTGAATTACCCTCTGGCGGGAAGGCACTGAACCGAATGACCTACATTAAGGATGCCCCGTGATTTAAGTCAATACCGCGTTGGCCGCGATCTCGGCATGATGCGTGTTCGGAAAGAAATCGAATGCGCGCACGCGTGACAATTTGTAACCGTGCGCCGCAAGCGCCCGCAGATCACGCGCCAGAGTCGGCGCATCGCACGACACGTACACCACTCGCGCGGGACCAAGTTTCGCGATCGGCTCGACCAGCGCGGCCGCGCCGGTGCGCGGCGGATCCAGAATCACGGCGTCCGGTTTGAAGCGCGCGCGCTTAAGGAAGGCCGCCAGTTCGTGCGCTTTCATCGCGGCGAATTGCGCCTGGCCCAAATCCATCCGCTCCGCGTTGCGCGCCGCCGCCGCTATTGCCGGCGGATCGGAATCCACTCCGGTCACGCGCGCCCCGCGCCGCGCCGCCGGAATACTGAAATTCCCGGCGCCGCAAAACAGATCGAGCAGCTTTGCGCCCGGCGCCGGCGCCGCCATCGCCATCACCTCCGCAACCAGCCGCAGGTTTTGCGCGCGATTTACCTGGCTGAACAAATCCGCGCCCGCGCGCAGCGTGATGCCCGGCTCGATCTCCGCGTCGATCTCGACCTCGCCCAGCACGGCGCGATACTCGCCCGCGCGCAGCACAATCCCCGCGATTCGCGAGTCCGTCTCGAGCGCGCGGCGCGCGCGTTCGAGCTGCTCCGCGCCGGCCGGCTTCTTCAAATAGCCGACCAGGACGGTTCGATTTCCGCTCGACGCAACCGCTTCGATCTCGCTGAGATCGCGCGCGAGCACGCGCGCTAGTATTAAAGGCATCGCAAGGCCGTCTTCGGCGAGCAGGCAGCGATCAATAGCGACCAGTTCATTGCTGCCCAGTTCGTGAAACCCGAGCGCGCCGCCGCGCCCGACCTTGAGCCGAATCCGCGCGCGGTAGCCGAACTCCGCCGGCGCCGGCTCGACGAGCCCGGCCGGATCGATCTCCACGCCGAGCGCGCGGCTCAGTTCCCGGGCGATCAACTCCGCCTTGATCCGCACCTGCGCCGGGTATTCGATCTGCTGCCAATCGCATCCTCCGCAATGCGGCAAATACGGGCATGGCGTGGCGCGGCGTTCGGGGCCGGCCGCGATGATTCTTTCGATCGCGCCGACGCTATAGTCGCGCCGCTCGGAGCGGATCGCGACTTCGAGCCGATCTCCGGGCGCCGCATCGGGCACCATGATCGTCTTGCCGTCGCGATGGCCGAGGCCGTACGGCCCCAGCGTCATCGCGGTGATCTCGATTTCCGCCATCCCAATGTGTCTCGATTAGTCGAAATTCCTGGCGCGCCGGCCGGGTGCGGTTCGCGGCGCCGATTTTCGCGCTATCGGCCTCGGGCCGTGAACCAATATAATCGATCGAGCGGGTTCAGTCGCCGCACCGAGTTACTCGTTGTTGTGAAAGGTGATCGCCTTGGCGAAAGCAGATGCCCTGTCCGAAATTATCGAGCGTAACTTTCCTGGCGACGAGGCAGCGCGCCTCAAGATCTTCGCACAGCGGCTGTTCGCGCGCGAGCCGCACGACCGGATCGATCATTCTCCGCCCGATCACTATCTCGTCGCGCTGAAATCGGCGTACGCCTTCTTCCTGCAGCGCCCGCAACCATTCGCGGTTTCGGTCACGCCCGCGCCCGACGCGAGCGGCGTCACGATCGTCGAAACCACGATGCGCGATTGTCCGTTTATCGTCGATAGCCTGCTCGCCTACTTTCACCAGCTCGGCGCGCCCGTGCTCGCGATGCTGCATCCGGTTTACAAGGTCGCGCGCGATGCCGAAGGGACCATCATCTCGTTCGAGCAGGCTTCGTCGTCCGAGCTGGGCGAATCTCTGACCTATTCCGAGCTCGAACTCGCCGCTTCCGCCGCCGACGCGGAACGGATCGCACGCGACGTGCGCACCGTTCTGATCGAAGTGCGCCAGGCGACCGGCGATTTCGAGCCGATGACCGCGCGCGCGCTGCAGATTTGCGAAGAAACCGCCGCCAATCGCGAGCTGGTCGAGGTGCGCGACTTCCTGCGCTGGCTGGTGCAGGGTGGCTTCGTTTTTCTTGGCTACCGTCATTACGATCTTTCCGGCGACGGCGCCAGCGCGAAGTTTTCCGCCGAGTCCGGCAGCGAACTCGGCATCATGCGCGACCACGACGAATCGCGCTTTCGCACCGCGGGCTCGCTCGACGAGATCGCGCCCGCGCGGCGCAAGCTGTTCTTTGACGGTCCGCCGATGGTGATCGGAAAAACCCGCGCCGAATCCGTGGTGCATCGCCGCGCTCCGATGGACAGTGTAACGATTCGCCGCACGAGCGCGGCGGGACACGTGACGGGCTTCGACCACTTCGTCGGATTGTTCACCTCAAAGGCTTACGCCGAGGAGGCGCAGCACATCCCGATCCTGCGCGCCAAGCTGCACGCGGTGCTCGAAGCGGAGGGCGCGGCGGCGGGCTCGCACGACTACAAAGAACTGGTCAGTGCGTTCAACGCGTTTCCCAAGGATGAGCTGTTTCGCGCGCCGATCTCCGAGCTGCGCGCGCAATTGCGCGTGATCCTGGACGTGAAGAGCGAAGCGACGGTGCGGCTGTGCGTGCTCAGCGACGCCTACCGCGGAAATGTGATCGCGATGGTGGTGATGCCGCGCGAGGCATTCTCGGCGCGCGTGCGCCAGAATATCCAGGCCGCTCTGGCCGCGGGACTTGGCGGCACCCTCATCTATTACTACCTGGCGATGGGCGAGGGTTACACCGCCCGGCTGCATTTCTGCTTCGCCGCCGAGCCGCCCAAGGCGCAGAAGATCAAGGAGCTCGAAACCGAGATCGCCCGCCTGGCCCATCGCTGGGAAGAGCGCCTGACCGAGCGGCTGATCGAAAAATTCGGGGCTGCGCGCGGGCGCGCGCTCGCCGCGCGATGGGCCGCCGCGTTCACCGACGAGTATCGAGCGGCGGCTCCCGCCCGGCGCGCCGTCGTGGATATCGCGTGGGTCGAAGAACTGCTGCAAACCGGCGCGACGTTTCACGTGGAACTTATCCGCGGCTCTTCGGCGGGCGAAAACGCGGATGAGTTGCGGATGCTGGGCATCGGAGCGCCGCCGATGCTTTCTGACCTGATGCCGATGCTGCAGAACTTCGGCGTCAAGGTGCTGGCGGAGGATTTCCACACTTTCAAACCCACCATCGACGGCCGGGTCGCAGCCGCATACGTGCAGGCGTTCTCCGTCGAAGGGCCCGACGGGCAGCCGCTGCGGAAGTCTCCGGGCGCGCACGCGATCGCCGACGCGATCGCCGCGGTGGGCGCGGGCCGCGCCGAGAACGATCCGCTGAACGCACTGGTAGTATCGGCCGGCCTCAAGTGGCGCGAGACCGCACTGCTGCGCGCGTACCTGGAAGCCGCATTCCAGATGCGGCTGGTGCCGGCGCGACCGGCGCTCAGACGAGTGCTGCTCAACTATCCGGCTCTGGCGCACGCGATGTTCGAGCTGTTTGCCGCGCGACTCGATCCGGACCGCGACGATGATCCGGCGCATACCGCTGAACTGCGCGCCGCCTTCATCAATCAGCTCAGCCCGATCGAGAATATCGCCGACGATCGCGCGGCGCGCATGCTGCTCTCGATGCTCGAGGCGACGGTACGCACCAATTTTTTCTGCCCGATACCCGAGCCCGATCCGTACATCGCGCTGAAAATCGAAAGCGGAAAGGTCATGGGCCTGCCCGACACCCCGCCGCTGTATGAGATTCACGTCAACAGTCCGCGGATGGAAGGATGCCATCTGCGCGCGGGCAAGGTCGCGCGCGGCGGAATCCGCTTCAGCGATCGGCCCGACGATTTCCGCACCGAAATCCTGGGACTGATGAAAACCCAGACGGTCAAAAACGCGATCATCGTGCCGATGGGTTCCAAGGGCGGGTTTGTCGTCAAACGCGCCACCGAGGGCGCCGCGCCCGGCGTCGAAGCGTACCAGACGCTCATCCGCGCGATGCTCGACTTGACCGACAACCTTACCGAGCACGGCGTCGCGCATCCGCCGCGCGTCAAGGTGCTCGACAGCGACGGTCCGTACCTGGTGGTCGCGGCCGACAAGGGCACGGCGTCGTTCTCGGATATCGCGAACGGGATCGCGCTCGATCGCGGCTTCTGGCTCGGCGACGCTTTCGCCTCGGGCGGCGAGCACGGCTTCGATCACAAGGCGATGGGGATCACGGCGCGCGGCGCGTGGGAATCCGCCCGGCGTCACCTGCGCGAGATTGGCCGTGACCCCGACCGCGGCCAGCCGATCACGATGATCGGAATCGGCGATATGTCGGGCGACGTGTTCGGCAACGGTCTGCTTCGCTCGCGCAACCTTGCCCTCATCGCCGCGTTCGACCATCGCAACATCTTTATCGATCCCGCGCCCGACCCCGCCGCGAGCTTTGAGGAGCGCCGGCGGCTCTACGAGCTGCCGCGCTCGTCGTGGGCGGATTACGACTCGGCGCTTATCAGCAAGGGCGGCGGCGTATGGCGCCGCGGGCAGAAGCGAATCGAACTCAGTCCCGAGACACGCGCCGCGCTCGGAATCACCGCCGACGCGCTCGACGGCGAAAGCCTGATCGGCGCGATCCTGCGCGCGCCGGTCGATCTGCTTTACAACGGCGGAATCGGCACTTACGTCCGCGCGAGCGACGAGACCGATGAGCAGGCCGGCGACCACGCCAACGACGGATGCCGCATCGCAGCCGCCGAGCTGCGCGCGAAGATCGCCGTCGAAGGCGGCAACCTGGGTTTCACCCAGAAGGCGCGTATCGAGTACGCGCTCGCCGGTGGACGGATCAACACCGACGCGATCGATAACTCCGCCGGCGTTGACACCTCCGACCACGAGGTGAATCTCAAGATTCTGCTCGATCCCGAGGTCGCGCGCGGCACTCTGAGTTTCGCCGAGCGCAACCGGACGCTGGCCGGACTCGCCGACGAGGTCGCCCAAAGCGTGCTGCGCGACAATCGCGATCAGGCGCTGTTGCTCTCGCTCGAGCAGATTCGCAGCCGCACCCGCGTCGATGCGTTCCGCGAACACATGCAGGCGATCGAGGAACGCGGCCTGTTGCGCCGCCATGACGAGGCTCTTCCCACGCGCGAGGCGCTGCGCGAACGTCGCGCGCGCTTCGCCGGATTGGTCCGGCCCGAGCTTGCGCTGCTGACCGCGTACTCGAAAATCGATCTCGTGATGCGCACCGAAGACGCGCCGCTGAGCGCCGACCCGCACCTGGTCGATCGTTTTCTGGTCCCCTACTTCCCGGCGTCGATCGCGCGCCGTTTCGGCGCCTCGATCGCGAATCATCGCCTGCGCCGCGAACTGATCTCGACGCGGCTGGTCAACGAGATGGTCGATCTGATGGGTTCAACCTTCGTCTTCGGGATCGTGCGCGATCACGGCGTCAGCGCCGACGCTGCCGTGCACGCGTGGCTCGTCGCGTCAGCGGTGCTTGCGGTCGCGTCGCGCGCGGAGCAGATTCGCGCGACCACGGCGGCCGCGCAAGCGGACGCGGAAACCGGCGCGTTCTTCGCGCTCGAGAAAGCCGCCAGCGCCGCCAC
>DATLTX010000231.1:0-21259 GCA_035533435.1 Binataceae bacterium (SeqCode) | reverse complement strand
GGCGGTGTTCACAATCGCGCCGCGTCCCGCCGCAACCATCACCTTGCCCGCAGCCTGCAAGCCCCAGTACACGCCGTCGAGGTCGATGCGGATGGTGCGATGATAATCCTCGGCGCTGGTGCCGAGCAGCGGCGCCCCGATCCCGATTCCCGCGTTGTTGAACATCACGTCGAGCCGGCCGTGCTTGTCAGTCGCGGTCTTGACCAGCGCATCCACGTCCTCGGATTTGCTCACGTCGATCGCTACGAATGTCGCGCCGATCTTTTCAGCGACTTTCGCGCCCGCACTGGTCGCCAAGTCTCCGATCACCACCTTGGCGCCTTCCTTTGCGAATAGTTCCGCAGTCGCCTTGCCGATCCCTGATGCGCCGCCCGTTATCACCGCCACGCGGCCCGCGAGCCTTCCGTCTGCCATCTTGATTCCTCCGTCGATCGATTCCGAAAAAGAGCTACGCGCTCCTATGGCATGATATGCCCTTGTGATGCCAATGGATCGGCGCGAAAGCCGCCTTGACGCTTTAACGCTTTTCCCTGTACGACTTTGGCAAATCGAGTTGGGGAATAGCTGATGAGTTATAGCGTCGAACCGTTCAAAATCGCGGTGTCCGATGAGGTGATAGACGATCTGCGCGCGCGGCTCGAGCGGACGCGCTTTCCCGATGAAGTGCCGGGAACAGGATGGGAGTACGGCGCGAACCTTGCCTATATCCGCGAGGTCGTGGACTACTGGCGCACGCGCTACGACTGGCGCGCGCAGGAGACGCGCATCAATCGCTTCGCGCAATTCCGCGCGGATATCGACGGGCTCGGAATCCATTTCATCCATGAACCGGGGCGCGGGCCGAATCCCAAACCGCTGTTGCTCATCCACGGATGGCCGGGATCGATCGTCGAGTTCATGGACATCATCCCGATGCTGACCGACCCGGCCGCGCACGGCGGCGACGCGAAAGATTCGTTCACGGTTATCGCACCGTCGCTGCCGGGCTACGGATTTTCAGATCATCCGCGCGCCCGCGCGATGAATATCCAGGCGATCGCGGAAATCTTCTTCAAGCTGATGACCGGCGTGCTGGGCTTCAAGCGCTTCGCCGTGCAGGGCGGCGATTGGGGCGCGGCGATCACCTCGCGAATGGGAGAAGTATACGCGCCGAGCGTCTATGGAATCCACATCAACATGATCGCGATCGGCCCGGCCGAAGGACGCAGCGCCGTCGAACTTACGCCCGAGGAAAAAGTCTTCCTCGGCAACATGGAAAAGTTCCGCACTGGCGAGACCGGCTATCAATGGATTCAGGGCACCAAGCCGCAGACGCTTGCGTACGGGCTCAACGACTCGCCGGCGGGACTGGCCGCGTGGATAATCGAGAAGTTCCGCACCTGGAGCGATTGCAAGGGCGACGTAGAATCGCGCTTCAGCAAGGATCAACTGCTGACCAACGTGATGGTCTATTGGGTCACGCAGACGATTAATTCATCGACGCGGTTGTACTACGAAGCGCGGCATCATCCGTGGCGCCTCAAGCCCGGGACGAAAATCGAGGCGCCTACGGCAGTCGCGGTGTTTCCCGGCGAATTGGTGCTGCCACCGCGGCACTGGGCGGAGCGAGTGTACAACGTGCAGCGCTGGACCGCGATGCCGCGCGGGGGACATTTCGCCGCGATGGAAGAACCGAAGCTGCTCGCCGACGATATCCGCGCGTATTTCAGGGAAATAAACTAAGAAGAAGAAACCACAGATTTCACTGATTAGGCAGGCGGATTTCCGGAGCGCCCGCCGCCAAAGCGGCGAGCGCTGAACCAATTTGTCTGAGAATCTGTGAAATCCGTGGTTAAAGTCCCTTTCCGGGTTCTTCGAACTTGACCAGGTCGGCGTATAGCTTCTCGACTTCGCGGCCGAGGCTTTCGTAGCGCGCGATAAGTTCGTCGGCGTCCTTGCGCGCGAGGTAGAAATCGGGACGGTTCATTTCCTCGGCGAGTTTAGCGCGTTCGGTTTCGCTTTTTCCGATCGCTTCCTCGATCTGCTTTCTCTGCTTTACCGCGCGATCGCGGCTACGCTCGGCGTCGCGATTCTCCTTGGGGCCCCGGTCGTTGCGCGAATGATTGTCGGCCTGCGCGTCAGCACGGCGCTTCTCGATCTTCACCGGCGCCGATGCGGCAACATGCGCTTCCATCAGCGCTTTCTTCTCGAGGTATTGATCGTAGTTGCCCAGATAGCGCGTCGCGTGTCCCTGCCCGACCTCGATCACTTCGGTCGCCAGTTCGTTGAGCACAAAGCGGTCGTGGCTCACGATCAGCACCGTCCCGGGAAACCGGCGCAGCGCTTCGAGCAACGAGTCCTTGGCGATAATGTCCAGGTTGTTGGTCGGCTCGTCGAGCAGCAGGCAGTTGTTGCGCTGGGCGAGCACTTTGGCCAGCGCCAGCCGCGCGCGCTCGCCGCCGGACAGCACGCCGACGCGTTTTTCGACGTCGTCGCCGGAAAACAGCATCGCGCCCAACAGCCCGCGCAGTTGCGGCGTGGTCATCGCGTCGGCCGAGTCGCTCAGCTCGCGGAGGACGGTCTTGTCGTAATTGAGCGATTCGGCAAGATTCTGCGCGAAGTAGCCGAGCGCCACCTTCTCGCCGACAATGCGCTCGCCGCCGGAGAGCTCCTCGACCCCCGCCAGGATCTTCATCATCGTGGATTTTCCGGCGCCGTTGGGTCCGACCAGCGCGATCTTTTGCCCGCGCTCGACCACCAGATCGATCCCGTCGTAGACGACAAGATCTCCGTACTTCTTGACCGCGCCCTTGAGCTCGAAGACGCGGCGAGCGCTGCGATCGCATTGAGGAAAGATGATTGCGGGCGGCTTTTCGGCGCCCATCGGCGGATCGAGCCGCTCGATCTTTTCGAGCTGCTTGATTCTGCTTTGCACCAGCCGCGCTTTGCTCGCCTGGGCGCGAAAGCGGCTGATGAACTGCTCGATGTGCTCGATCTCGGCGCGCTGATTTTCGTACGCCGCCATCTCGAGCGCGAAGCGTTCCTCGCGCTGGACCAAATAGCGCGAATAGTTCCCGACGTAGTCGGTGATTTTTCCGCGTGCGACTTCCGCGGTGCGGTTGGTCACCTGATCGAGGAAATAACGATCATGCGAGACCAGGATTATTCCGCCCGTGTAACCGGCCAGATAATCCTCGAGCCAGTTGCGCGCCTCGATATCGAGATGATTGGTCGGCTCGTCGAGCATCATGAAGTCCGGTCCGTCGAGCAGCAGCTTCGCCAGCGCGATCCGCATCCGGATTCCGCCCGAGAACTCAGCCACGTCGCGGCTCAGATCCGCCTCGCTGAAGCCAAGGCCGAACAGCACCGCGGTCGCCCGCGAATCGGCGCTGTAGAAGTCGTGCTGCTCGAGCTCGTGCAGCACTTCGCCATATTCCTCGAGCGCGGCGTCGTGCACGGGCCCCGAATGTTCCCGCGCGAGGACTTGTTCGAGCTCACGGCCGCGCCGATCGAGCGCCTGCATCCGTTCCAGCGCCGACAGGGTTTCGGCCAGAACGGTGCGTCCGCCCATCTCGGGCGCGTCTTGGGCAAGATATCCGACCCGGGTCTTTTGTGGCCGCGCGATTCGCCCGGAATCGGGCGGAATAATCTCCGCGATCATGCGCAAAAGCGTGGATTTTCCGGCTCCGTTAAGGCCCACCAACCCGACCCGCGCGCCGTCGGGCATCGACCAGTTAACCCGGTCGAGAATCCTTCGCGCGCCGAAGGATTTGGTAACGTTGTCAAGCGTAAGCATCGCTGAAACTCCCCATGGTATCAGCGCTGCATAGACGCCGAAAGTTGGACTTTAACACGGGCTCTTCCGCTACGTTCGCCATTATGTTAATAAACTCTACACTATGGCTATATCAGGTGCCGGATATCCATTGCCCAGAAGCGCGGACGAGTTCGAGCGGCTCTGCCTGCGGCTTCTGCGGCGCCACTGGCAATTGGCGCAAATCGAACGGTTGCATGATCCCGAGCGCCGCGAGCGCGGAATCCATCTGCTCGAAATCAGCGGACGGCCGCGGCTTGCGGCGGTCCGCTGCGAGCTGCGCGAGGTTCAGAGTGCCCTCTCGGCCAATGATATCAAAGACGCCGCGGAGCGCGCTCTGAGTCTCGGGCTGCCGATCGGCCGCTTCGTGATCGCAACCACCGCGGCGCGCAGCGCGAGCCTGCAGCGCATCTTGTATGATCTCAACCGCGCGCAAAAGGGCGACGGCCCGAGCGCAATCGAAGTCATCACCTGGGACGATATCCAGGAGCTCTTGGACGAATATCCTCAAATCCTGACTGAGTTTGGCTCGGCAGCCAAGCGCCAGGCTATCACCCGCGCCGACTCGCTGATGCGGCTCGACGCGCATCCTGTCGTGCTCGAACCCAACGGGACGCCGCCCGACGCGCTCGAGGCGCAAATCACGGCGGCGGCTGAATATATCAATCAGCACTCGAGCCAGATGGCGCGGCTGGCGTTGCTGCGTCTGCGTGAGCAGTGCTGGGGCGAGCTTACCCCCGGACAGAAGTTCCGCGTGCTGACCAATCTGGGCGTTGCGTGGCTCAGCGAGGGCGAAGCGCGGCGGGCCGCGATGCTGTTTATCGCGGCGCGTTCGCTGGCCCCGGAAGACGAGCAGGCCTGCACCAACGAGGCGCTGGCCCACGAGCTTTTGGGCGAACGCGATCGCGCGCACGCATTGGCGGACCGGCTGCGGATGCAGTTTCCTTCCAGCGGACGCGCGCTGGCGCTATGGCTCAACAACGCACCGCTCGCGATGGACGCCGGCGCGCTCGAGACGAACGTCGCGCCCGAGCTGGGCACCGACCCGGAAGTGGCGATGGTGATGGCGCGGCGCGCGCTTTCGGGCGCCGACTATCTGCGCGCGGAGCGTTACGCGCGGGCGGCCGCGCAGACCATGGCGGGTCAGTCCGACCCGTGGCTGATTCTGGGCCAATCGATTTTGCTCGCGGAATTAAGTGCGGCCACACCCGCACCGGCTCCGTCTGACGGCGCCGATCCCGCCGCGCCGCCCAGCGAGGAATCGCGCGTGCGCGAAGCCGAAGGCTGCTTCAGCCAGGCGATAGAATTTGCCCAGCACGAAGGCTCGGCGCAAAACGAAGTGCAGGGACTTATCGGCCGCGCGCAGACGCGGATCGCGCTGCACGACGCCGACGGCGCCGGCAAAGACATCGAGCAGGCGCATACCCTCAAACGCGAAGACGCCAACGGTCTGGTCGAATACGGAATCGTACTGCGCGGCCGGGGCAATCTGAACGAGGCGATCGAGGTTTTTCGCCGCGCGGTCGCGGTCGGCGGGCGCGATGACGCGGAATACGATCTGGCGATAACGCTGCGCGAGCGCGACGAACCCGGCGACCTTCAGCTTGCGGCCGAGATGCTCTCGCGCGCGATCGCGCGTCCCGACTCTGTACCCAAGGGTGAATTTCCGTTCGCCGTCTCAGCCGCGGCCGACGTGCTCGGACGCCTTGAGCGCTGGCACGAGGCGGACGCGCTCCTGGCCGGACTGCCCGAGGGCGCGGTCGCACCGTTGGCGCTGCTCATTCTGCGCGCCAATCTGCGTCTGGCGCAGGGCAAATTCGATCAGGCCTCTAAATTCGCCGACGAAGCGCTGGCGGCGCATCAGGCCGGTACTTCCGCCGAGGACCGCCGCAAGCTGGCCGCTCTGCTCCATGATCTTGGCCGCTATCGCGACGCGCTGCCGCTGTGGCAAACGCTGGCCGCAAGCGGTCAGGCCGCGGACAGCAGGCGCTTGATTGAATGCGCTTCGCGCCTGGGCCGCGAAGATATCATCTCCGCGGCCGCCCGTGGCGGCGCGGCCGAGGCGAGCGCCGCGGGCGCGCCTGACTCATCCGAGGCCGATCTCGCGCGGCTTGAGAAATCGGATCCGGAAGCCGCGATCGAGATGATCCAGCGCTATCTGGCGCAGCATCCCGAAGATTCAGTGATGCGCCTGCGCCGCTCGATCGCCGCCGAACGCCTCGGACGCCACGAGCTGGTGATCGCCGATCCGGCCGCGATGCCGCCGGCGCGTAGCGTTCCAATCGCGCTCGGGCGCGAAGCTGTGCGCATCATGCGCGAGGGCGGCCGTGCGATCGAGTCGTTGAGTTACGCATACGAGCTGCTGCGGCGGCATCCGGGCGATATCCAGGCGCATCGCGCCTTTCTTGCGGCGCTCGGACCGATTGGGCCGATGCCGCACGTGGCGGATTTTGATTCGGCCGCCGCGGGCGCGGCGGTCTGCTTCGTCGAGCAGGATACCAATGCCGAAAAATGGCTCGTGCTCGAAGACGCAAACGATCCCGACGAATCGATTGACGAGTACGGGCCGAACTCGCCGATGGCCAAGGCGCTCAAGGGCAAACGGGTCGGCGATAAATTCCAGCTGCCCGAAGGCCGCTTCAGCCGCAAGTCCGGCGTCGTAAAGCAGATCGTCAGCAAGTACGCCTGGCGCTACCGGGACTGCGCCCTGGGATGGAACAAACGCTTTCCCGGACAGCCGGAAATCGAGATGGCGGCGGTCCGGCCCGAGACGGTTGACTGGGCGGCTCTGCCCGCGACAATCGAGACGGTGCTGCCGGCCGCTGCGCGGCGCGAGGACCTGATGGGTTTGCTCGAGCGCGCCTACCAGAACAATCCCATTCCGATTCACGCGATCGCCGAGCGCATGGGGGTCAATGACCTGCAGACGATGTTCGTGCTGGCGCAGCGTCCCGACGCGTCGATCAAGTGCTGCATGGGCACGCCGGCCGAGCTCGAAGAAGCGCTGGGCTTTTTCGATCGCGCCAACGCGATTGTGATCGACCTGACCGCGATCGCGACCCTCTGCATGCTGGGGCGCTTGCATCTGCTCGCGACCTGGCCGCGCCAGTTCGTGGTTTCGCAGGCCACCCTTGCGGAGTTGCGCAGGCTGCAATTCGAGGACACGTTGCTGCGCTTGCCGCCGGGATTTTCGACCTCGATCAATGGCAACGGGAACGACAGCAAGCTACGCGCCGATGTTCAGCTTCGCGCGCTGGCCGATGGTATCCAGTCGGTTTGCCGGGTCCGCGACGGAGCCGCGCTTGCCGCGATCGACGCCGATCGGCGCGAGCGGCTGATCGAATTGCTCGGCCGTCACGGAGCTGAGAGCGTGGTGATCGCCGCGATGCCGGGGCATGTGCTGTGGTCCGACGACCGAATCATGGCGGCTCTCGCAAAGGCTGAATTCGGGGTGCGCCGGGTGTGGACCTCTTCCGCGTTGCAGGCGCGAGTGCGCTCGGGATGCCTGGATGCGGCGGAGCTTGCCACGACCAACACCAAGCTCTCGGGATGGGGCTATTCATTCAGCACGCCCACGATCGAAACGATCTTGCGCGCGGGCGCGGTCGCGATGTGGAATCCGGATCAATTCCCGCTGCGCCAGGCGCTTGACCAGTTTGCCAGCCCCTCGATCAGCCTCGCCGATGCGGTGCTGCTGGCGGCTGATTTAATCGTCAGAGTTTACAATGATCCGAACCTGCGGGGTTCGCGCAGGACATTCACCACGCGGCTGATCGATCGGATTGCCAGCCGGCCGCGCGGACGTGAATGTATCGAAGCGTTGCCGCGCTCGTTGCCGATTCGCTTCGGACTTGACTTGATCCGCACGCGCGAGCTGAGCGACGTTATTCGCGGATGGATGGCCTCGTCGGCGCGGGAGGAACCCGCCCAGAGTCCCGCGGGCAGCGCGGCCGAGCTGCGCGCGAGCGCCTGAGGCGCGGTGCGCGGGATCGTTTCCGCAGCGTGGGCGGAGTAAGATCAACCCTCAGAAATCTGATGGGCCGGATCGAGGGAGGGTTCTAACGATGCCGACAATCCGCGAAGGCGACCGCATAGTGCTGGTGGATAAGCGATTGTTCCGCGACGACAATACCCGAATCTTCGTGGGCGTGGTCGAGGAAGTCGACGACTACACGATGCGCGCGCGCGGATTCGGCTATCACGTGAGTCCGTACGAGGTCGCGGGCACCGAGCGCCGCGGCGACGAGCGTGTCCGCCTGCTCTCGCTTTCCTCGGGCGATATCATCTACATCCTGCCGCGCGGGCAGGACCTCGAGAAGCTGCAGCTCAAGCGCTCGCCCAAATCGATGAGCCTGACCGACGGGACCTTCGCGATGGATTTGAGCGATTTCCTGCTGCGTGCGTGAGTCGCCGCGGTCCGAATCTATTTCAGCAGGCCAAATGTAGTTACCGAGTACTGGCCGCCGACATATACTTTGCCATTAGCCACGGTCGGAACGCTGAATTTCACCGCGGGGCCGGGAAGGTCGCGAGCGCCCGCTTGGTTACTGTCGTACAGTTCAGTCGCAATGTCAGAGGCGTCGAAGGCGTAAAGCACCGCGTGGCCTGCCGTGTTTCCGAAGCTGTCGCTCCTTATTGCCCACAGGATGCCGCCGCTGGCGCCGTTGGCAGAAATTGCCGGGACCGAGCCCGGCCATCCGAAGGCGCCGACTGATGCGGTGAATACAGGATTCGAGGAGAGCATTCCACCGCTTACCTGGAACTGGGTAACCGGGCTGTCCCCGCCGCTGAAATATACCGATCCGTTCCAATAGACCGGCGCGCTATAGAACGCGCCGATCTGTCCGTCAAGTTCCTGGACGATCTGGCTATTGTTACTGGTGGCCGTGTTGTATCCGCCCATCGCGTCGCGATTGACCACGTAAATGTTCCCGTCTTTTCCCGCACTGAGCGCCACATGAGTGATGCCGCTCTGCTGGTCGGGGAGCAGCAACATTCCACCGGAGCCAAGATCGAAATCATTTTGATTCAGGTCTTCCTGATTCCAGGGAGTAAAGTAATCCAGCACGCCTAATGTACCGCTCAACTCGCCTAGCTTGAGAAAGCTGTCGCCATAGTCAGTTCCGCCTTCGTCGATGTCGAAGGTGCCGTTTCCGGTGCTTATGTAGAGATCGCCGCCGGAATCCGCGGCGGGGCCCGACCCGCTCATCCAAATTCCGCCGTCGCTTCCGTTCGGAGTGGCGTTAAATGCCGCGACCTGATGGAGCGTGGATTCGTCGTAGCCAAGCACCCAGCCGTGATAGGGCCGGACGTCTCCATGTGAGGCATTCGCGATATAAACCACCCCGTTCACCAGCGCCAGGGCGGAGCGCTGATTCGTGGTTTTGGGATCGTAGGAGACATGACCCTTCCCGTCGTTGCCGTCGCCGTAGCCGGACACGGTCGCGGTCAGCACGACGGGACTTCCCTTGCGCTCCTTACCGTTGGCGATATTGAGTGCGTGGAGCCGCAGCACAAAGGTTGTTCCGTTCTCGAGGGTTTCTGCCACTACATAGATGGTGCCGGCCGCGGCGTCGATTACCGGCGTGCTGGTAATGCCTATTTCGGGAATAAGATCGGGTGACTCCACCGCCTCCCAGGGTACGGTGGTGACGTCGTGCTTGCGGGAGAGAAAACTCCTCTTCCACTGCGGCTTTCCCTTTGGTGAATCGGCATTGAACGCATATACGCTGTCATGCTCAGTCGCGATGACTACTAAATTATGTTTCTGTCCCTTGACCGTCCCAGCGGGAACGTATAGCGGTTGCGCGTATACGTAACCGTCCACGCGCCAGGCATAGAGTTTGCCGAAAGTGCTCGAATTGACGTTTGCCGGCGTCAGCACGGTCTCGGAAAGGTTCTGACCGGTGCGCGCGTTGTCGTTATGATAGGTTAATACTCCCGCGAAGCCTTGTGCGAAGCTCGCGGACGCCGCGAAACAAAGCGCGATAGCGGCGGCGATAGTCAGACGGCGCAAAACCAGTCGCATCGAGATGGCTCCAGTCGTTAGTTGGTATGTAATCAGGGCACGGCGAATGCGCGGTTCTGGTTCGACCACGGCGGCGCGTTGCGAATCGCATCCAGCACCTGCTCAGGTTCGTCAACCACGCTCCAGATCGCGCGATGGCGTTCGTCCATGAAGCGCTCGCGTACGGCGCTTTCGAGCAATTCCAGACACGGTTTGTAATAGCCGCGGGTATTCACGATCACGATCGGGCCGCTATAGAGCCCGAGCCGCTTCCAGGCGATCGCCTCGAACAGTTCCTCGAAGGTGCCGCAACCGCCCGGCAGCGCCACGACCGCATCGACCTCCGCGATCATCAGCCGCTTGCGTTCGTGCATGTCGCGCACCAGGACGAGTTCGCTCAGTCCGCGATGCGCCCATTCGAGCTCGTCCATGAACTGCGGGATTACCCCGATCACGCGGCCGCCCTCGGCCAGCGCGCCTTCGGCGAGCGCACCCATCGAGCCGTTGCTGCCGCCGCCGAAGACGAGCGCTATTCCGGCGCGGGCAAGGATGCGCCCAAGCCGCTCGGCACCCTGGTGATAAACGGGGTCGCATCGGCGGCTCGACGCGCAGTAAACGCACACTCGTTTGATTTCCACGCCGGCAAGGTTAGCGGAGACTCGCTTGTGTTGCTAATCGGGCGCTATTTTCTGCCCGCACTGCTCTTCCAGGCCGGCATCATGCCATTTGACGGGATGTCCTCGCTCGAAAGTTTTTTTGCCTGCTCGATTCCAGAGATCGGAAGGCCCGGCGCCTCGAGCGCGCCGATCTGGCGCAGAACCGATGCCTGATCCCAGTAGATGTGCTCGTTGTAAAGCTTGTCGCCGCGAAACTCGATTATCGCGACCATCGGGATTTCCACGGATTTGCCGGTCGGTTTGATGCCGGGCAGCAGAAAATCGATTTCCTTGGTGTGCGTGAAGCTGAAGAGAATCTCATCGACGACGCGGTCCGGTCCGATCGTTCGCGACACCGGCACAACCCGGGTGTCTTCGGGCAGCGAAGGGATGAAGTGGAATTTGTAGAAGCGATGCAGGTCCCGAAAACCGTATCCGCCGGTGAGTGTGGGAATATGATTGACATACGGTTCGGGCACCATCGTGGTCATCGTCGCGTCGGCGTCGCGAGCGGAGAATTCAAGGTCGCAGTGATTATCCCACAGCGCGGACAGGTCCAGGCGCGGGCCGAGGACCCGGCGCAGAAGTCCAATCGAGCGCGAGCGCGCGAGCTGCGAGGCAAATGGATGAAACGACGCGCGCAGATCGCAGTTAAATCCGTGCTGCGCGTCGCGATAGACGTAAAACTCGGCGTCGTCATGCGCCGAGAGCGCGGCGCGCGCCGCCTCGCGCGCAGGGGCGGGAATGGCGCCGTCCTTTTCGCCCCAGTGGAACATGATGGGGCATCGGATCGATTGCGCTTCGTCCGCGCGCTGCTCGACGCCGCCGCCGTAATACGAAATTGCCACGTCGATATTGGTCCGCGCGGCGGTCAAGTACGCGAGCAGACCGCCGAAGCAGTAGCCGACCGCGCCGACCTTGCCCGCGCACTCGGGCTGCGCGCGCAGCGCCGCAAGGCTCGCCGCGATATCCGTCATCACCAGCTCGAGATCGAGCTTTTGGCGCACCGCGCGCCCCTTTTGCATCCCCTCCTGCGTGTAGTCGAGCTGAAGACCGGGCTCGACGCGCCAGAAGATGTCGGGGGCGAGCGCGACATAACCCTCGGCGGCCCAGCGCTCGACGGTCGCGCGGATATGCGCGTTGACGCCGAAAATCTCCTGGAAGACCAGCAGTCCCGGCCCGCGCCCGCCGGGCGGCAGGCCAAGGTAGCCGGAAAAGCTGCCGCCGTCGTGAGCCTTTATCGCAATCGTCTTTGCGCTCATCGTGATTCCTCCCTTGGAATATAGCTGGTGCGCCGCTCGGTCCTCGCTTGGCTCTAGCGCATCGATTTCCGCGCGTCGAGGGAGCTTGCGATACCCGCGCGCGGAGGTTCCTTGCCGTGGATGGCGCAATCTGAAAGCTTTACGGGGCTTTGCGTACGCGCCGCCGGGCGCGCATGCGGATGCCGAAGATGGATCGCGCCATGGAATCTCCCGCTCCGCCGCCTGTGGCTGATGCGCTCCATCCGCCGCGCGCCTACCTGCCAATTCTGTTCGGGCTGTTGATGTCGGCGACGATCTTCGAGGGTTACGACATCACAATTTTCCATTTGTGCACGCCCGATATCATGCGCAGTTTCGGGATGTCGTACTCGACGATCGGCCTGGTCGCCACCATCGTGCGCCTTGGCGGATTGTTTTCGTTCCTGCTGGTTGCGAGCGCGGATCTCCACGGGCGCAAGCCGATTGTCACGCTCACGGTGTTTTTCTACGCGATCTTTACGCTGATGACCGCGATGTCGCGCGGGATGATCACGTTCACGATCTTCCAGACTATCGCGCAACTATTTCTCGCCGCCGAGTTTGGCGTCGCGGTCACGATGATCAGCGAGGAGTTCCCCGACGATAAACGCGGCCGCGCGATCGCGGCGCTGCATACCGTCGCGTTTCTGGGCGTGGCCTCCGCCGGCGCGCTCTATGGCTTCGTCGCGCCGTCGCCGTGGGGCTGGCGCGGAATGTACTTTCTGGGTATCGCGCCGCTGCTGCTTACGATCTTTCTCGGCCGCGGACTGCGCGAGACGATGCGCTTTCGCGCGTTGACGGCGGCGCGAACCATCGCGGGATTGGCGCGCGGCCGTCTGTGGCCGACGCTGCGTGAGTCGGTCCGCGAAATCGCCGGTCCCTACCGCGCGCGGCTCATCATGGTCGCGATTCTCTGGAACAGCATCGGTCTGGTCGGCGGACCGACCATCACGTTTTTCAGCCTCTACGCGCGCCACGTGCACCATTGGTCGGCCGCGCAGGTTGGGGTTGTGATAATCGCCGCCTACCTGATGGGCAGCGCGGGCAGCCTGCTCGCGGGATGGGCGATCGATCGGATCGGCCGGCGGCTGACCACCAGTTTCACGTATATCTGCGCGGCGCTCGCGATGGCCGCGATGTTCCAGTCGGTGAGCTTCCGCGCGTTGATGATCGGAATGATTGCGACGATGTTCTCGTATCAGGCGGCGCGCACCGCGACCAGCGCGTTGTCGGCCGAGCTGTTCCCAACTGAAATTCGCGCCTGCGGATATTCGCTGACCGTGCAGGTGCTCGGCCAATTCGGATGGGCGCTGTCGCCCCTGGTAGTGGGGCTGCTCGCCCGGCCCCTGGGCGGGCTCGGCAATGCGGCCGCGATTTTCGCGGCGGGACCGCTGGTCGGAGTTATCGTCGTGATGGGCTGGATTCCGGAAACGCGCGGGCTGACGCTCGAGGAAATCTCACCGCCGCCCGCCCCGTGAACGGCGCTTGGGCGCCGCGACAATATCGCTGCCGGGCACCAGTTCGAGCGCGGCGAGCCACGCCTCGGCGCCGCCGTCGGAGGGAGCGCGCCAATCTCCGCGCGGCGACAGCGAGCCGCCGGAGCCGACCTTGGGCGCGTTGGGGATACACGAGCGCTTGAACTGGCTCTGAGCGAAAAACCGGGTCAGGAAAATCTTGAGGTAAGACTTTATTTTTCCGATCGGATATTGATTGCGCGCGTTCTCGGGCACCGCGGGCCATCGTCCAAGCGCGCGGTCGCGCCACGCCGAGTATGCCAGAAACGCGATCTTGGGCGGCGCGTATCCGAAGCGCAGCGTGTAATAGAGATTGAAGTCCTGCAACTCGTACGGTCCGATGATCGCCTCGGTCTGCTGCGCGGGATCGCCGTCGGGTGCGCGGCCGGGCACCAGCTCGGGACTGATCGGGGTCGCCAGGATATCGAGCAGCGTCGATCGCGCCTCGGGACCGAGCCGTCCCGTTTCGGCGACCCATCGCACCACGTGCTGGATGAGAGTTTTGGGCACGCTCGCGTTGACCGCGTAATGCGACATGTGATCGCCAACGCCATAGGTGCACCATCCGAGCGCGAGCTCGCTCAAGTCGCCGGTCCCGACCACGAGCGCGGCGTTCAAGTTGGCCAGCCGGAACAGGTGGCTGGTGCGCTCGCCGGCCTGCACGTTTTCGAAAGTGACATCGAAGACCTGCAGGCCCTTCGCGAACGGATGACCGATATCGGCGAGCATCTGCTGCGCACTGGGGCGGATATCGATCTCGCCGGCGCTGCATCCCAGCGCCGCCATCAGGCTGCGCGCCTGCGCCAGGGTGCGCGAGCTGGTCGCAAAACCTGGCATCGTGTAGGCAAGGATATTTCGCCGCGGAAGCCGCAGCCGGTCCATCGCTTGCGCGCATACCAGCAGCGCCTGGGTGGAATCGAGTCCGCCGGAAACTCCAATCACGACGCGCTCCAGGCCGGCGTAGCGCAGGCGGTTGGCGAGGCCCTGGACCTGGATTTCATAGACCTCTGCGCAGCGCGCGTCGCGGCCCGCCGGGTCTGACGGCACGTAGGGAAAGCGCTCGTACGCGCGTTCGAGCAGCATCCGGTTGCGGCGCGGAAATTCGAGCGAGAAACCGATCGCGCGGAAACCTGAGGCGGACTCGCGCTCGAGACGCGCGCAATCGGCAAAGCTGGTTTGGCGCATCCGCTCCTGCATCAGGCGCTCGAGGTCTATCTCGGCGCAGATCAATTGCGGGTCGTCGCTGAAGCGCTGCGACTCGGCCAGAGTCGTGCCGTTCTCGCAGATAATCGCGTGTCCGTCCCATGCGAGGTCGGTGGTCGATTCGCCGGGGCCCGCCGCCGAGTAGAGATATGCGCCGATGCAGCGGGCGGACTGGCTGGCGACCAGCTCGCGGCGATAGTCGGCCTTGCTGACCGTGATATTGGACGCCGAAAGATTGAGCATCATTGTCGCGCCAGCGAGCGCAGCGTGGGCCGAGGGCGCGATCGGCGTCCACAAATCCTCGCAAATTTCGGCGTGGATCACGAGCCAGGGCTGCTCGTCGCAGCGCAACAATATGCGCGTGCCGAACGGAACGCTCGTCGCGCCGGCCAGATCGATCTCCGTGCTGAGCGCCGCGGCGGCTGGGGCGAATTGGCGGAGCTCGTAAAACTCGCGGTAGTTGGGCGGATAGGTTTTGGGGATCGCGGCCAGAATTTGTCCGCGCGAAATCGCGATCGCGCAGTTGAACAGCGAGTTGTCCACCCGCACCGGCATCCCGACTACTGCTAGAAGATTCAGCGTACGCGAGGCTTCCAGAACCGCGCGCAGGGCATCCTCGGCCGCGTCCAGGACGGCGCGCTGCTGAAACAGATCGTCGCAGCTATAGGCGGTGAGTCCCAGTTCCGGGAACAGCGCAACGATTGCCCGCCGCTCGGCGGCGTCGCGCATGAGCGCAATAGTCTGCGCGGCGTTGAAGGCCGGATCGGCGACGCGCACGGATGGAATCGCGACCGCGACGCGCACAAAATCGTGATTGTAGAAGTTGAAAAAGTTGTCGCCCGCTTTCACGCCGCATCCTTTTACCCCGAGCCGGCTCCGCGCGACAATAGTCAAAGCAGCGGGCAGGGGACTTTGCGTATATTAGACACAACCAAGCCTTCGTGTCATCTCGCCCGGCAGACCGCTTGCGCCAGCGGCACGAACGGAGCCGATCGTTTTCAAATTGCGAGCTCGCGGCGGATTGCGCCGACGATTTCGGCGGGCGGCGCGGCAATCTCAACTCGAATCGCGCTGGCGGGAGGCTCGAGATCGGCGAACTGGCTCGCCAGCAATCCGGCCGGCATGAAATGGCCGCGACGCCGGGCGATTCGCCGCTCGATCAGATCGCGCGAGCCGTCGAGCCATACGAGATGGACCCGCGCTGGATCGCCTACGAGTATATCGCGATACGCGTGTTTGAGCGCGGAGCAGGCGACGACCACGCTCTGCGCGCGGGCGAGGTAATCATCGATCAGAGCGCGAATCGCCGCCAGCCACGGAAGCCGATCGGTGTCGGTGAGCGCGATGCCGCGCGCCATCTTGTCGCGCTTCGCGGCGGGATGCAGGTCGTCGCCGTCGCGGAACTCCCAGCCGAGCGATTGTGCCAGCATCCGCCCGATCGTGGTCTTTCCGGCGCCAGAAACGCCCATCACGATGACGACCATCCGTCGAACCTGGGGTCTATCGCGGGGGCGACTCCGCGGAAGTGAAGCTGACCGCCGTTCCGCCGCATTCCCAATAGCCCTGATGGCTCCCGGGTTCGTAAACGGCGCTGGTCGCGTCTCCAGCTTCGACGAACCATCCGTGCGAGCCGGTGATCGCGCTTACTTTGTCACCGTATTGCCGATATGCGGCCAGCCGCATCGTGTCGCCGGGAATCGCCTGAGTGTTGCCCTTAAGATCTTTCTCGCAGTAACCCTGGACGGGGCCGAGTGTGCGGAGATGAGGATGGCCGGGGACGTCGCCGCCGGCGGAGATGAGGATTTTTTTGGAAGCGGCAGTCATCGCGGCGTTATCCTGGCGAACGTCGGCGGCGTCGTGCTCGACGATTCCGCACGCGGCGATCGAGAACATGCAAAGAAAGAGCACAGCGCGGTTCATCGAGTCGATCCTCCTCGGATATAAACTGTCAGGGCGAACATCGCCATAGCATAGCAAATTGTCCGGTCCGCGCCGCGGGGGGATCGGCTCGACAACGATTTATCGGGCACCTATTGTTCGTGCGTGATGAGAGTGAAGCGGGCCATTGCCGGATCGGCGATCGCAGGAGTGCTGTTTGCAGTTGTTGCTTTGGTGGCGCCCTCGACGTGCGCGGAAGCGGACTCGACGCTATCGGCGCAGAGCGAAATTCGCTCCGCTCTGGAAAAGTGGACGATAGCCTTCAATGCGCGCGACTCGAGCAAGGTGTGCTCGGTGTTCGCGCCGGATTTGATTTCGAATTATCAGGGTCAGCCGCAACGCAACTATAGCAGCCTGTGCGACCAACTTAAGAGATCGGTCGGCGACCCGGCAACGTCGTATCGCTACGCCCCGGACCTTCAGGAGATCATAGTCTCGGGCGATCTGGCGATGGTCCGGCTCATTTGGACGCTCACGCTGCGGCGGGAAAAAGAACCCACAGAGACGACGATAGTCGAGCCGGGCCTTGATGTGTTCCGGCGCCAGAGCGACGGAGCCTGGAAAATCGAGCGGTTCATCGCTTATCCCGTCACCGCGCCGTGATTATCGCGCCCGAGCGATCGTCAAGCCGCCGAAGGCCGATTTTCCCGCGCGAGCAGTCGTTCGCGGGTTGGCTGGTCGCTGGCGGCGTCGGCGATGGTCCACGCCATCGCGAGCGCTCCGTCGAATACGGCGCGATCCGCGTCGGTGCTGATACAGTGCGCGGTGAACTCCGGCTGATGATTGATCGCGGGCAGCGAGTTGATGCCGATCATCGGATGAATTGACGGAATTGCTATCGACACGTTGCCCATGTCGGTCGAGCCCGCGGCCCGGTCCATCCCCGGGAGATTCAGAAATGTGCGTCCGGTCTGCTCGGCATTGCGCTGGTAGAACCCGGCGAGGGCGTGATCGTGGACCATCTCGGCGTAGGGTTTTCCGCCGCCGCGAATCTCGAGTTTCGCGCCGGTGGCAAGCGCGCCGGCTTCGAAGCAGTTCGTGACGCGGCGCCGGATCTGTTCGAGATCGCGCAACGTCTTTGCGCGCACCATGTACCGCGCGCTGGTATGCGCCGGAACGATATTGGGCGCATCGCCGCCGTGAGTAACGATTCCGTGGACGCGATCGTTGTGTCCGATATGCTGGCGCAGGAGTCCGATCGAGGTTTGTGCGATCGTCAGCGCGTCGGCGGCATTGACGCCCGCCTCGGGGAATGCGGAAGCGTGCGCCTCTTTGCCGGTGTAGTGAACGTCGAAAGTTGCGATCGCGATAATCGGCGGCAGGGCCATGTCCAACGGCGCCGGATGGGTCATCATCGCGGCATGCACGCCGTCGAATGCGCCGCGTTCGAGGAGCAGGATTTTTCCGCTGGCGTCGCCAACCTCCTCGGCGGGCGTGCCGATCACGCTTACCGTCAGCCCCAGGTCGTCGGCGACGCGCGCCGCGGCCGCACCCGCTCCAGCAGCCATCGCGGCGATAATGTTATGTCCGCAGGCGTGGCCAATCCCGGGCAGACAATCGTATTCGGCGCAAATTGCGATGTGCAGCGGGCCGGTGCCGGCGCGTGCGATAAATGCGGTCGGCATCGCGCAGACTCCGGACTCGATGGCGAAACCCGCGTCGGCCAGGTATTCGCACATCCAGCGCGCCGACTTTTCTTCCTCGAAACCGAGTTCCGGATTGGCGTGAATGCGATGGCTGAGATCCAGCAGTTTCTCGCGGGACTGCTCGACTCGTTCCCGTATGGCGCCCTTTGTGTCCATCGCGTTACCTCCGGATCGGACTGAGACTAGCGCCTTGGCCGCGGCAGCATCAAGAATCGCCAACCGTCGCAACCGCAGCGGCGCTCGCGCGTCAAGCATCGATAATGAATCGATCGCGGACGTGTAGTCGAGCATGCCGATAGGGTAATTCTGCAACCTAACGTACGTTCGGGAGTTGACTCCGCGCGCCTCGACGTGAAGCATAGAAGGCCAAGTGGGACGCGTCTTGTAGTGCTGCACGGCGCCCAGGGTGGGTGGCTGCATCAGGCTGCATCCGTGATTTTCCCGGATGATCGACGAACATAGCTGAATGCTACTCGGGAAGCCGAGCGGGCCGAATGGAGCGCCGAAAAGCGCGGCGCGCGAAAAATGGTTCACGCGCCGCGCCGGAAATGCCCGTTGATGTAGCGCTCTTGCGCGCGATGCTGATGGTGGATGGCCGCTTGTGGAGCCGTCGCCAGCGCCGCGGCAAACCTGGCGGGGATTGTGATGCAGACGGATCAGCGAATTCAATTTCTCACCGCGGCGCACGGAAACCGAATTGCCTACTCGGCGGTTGGCGCCGGGCCCGCGATCGTGCGCACTCCGCCGTGGTTGAGTCATCTCGACGGCGAGTGGCAAGTGCCTCCGATCCGCCGCTTCTATGAATCGATCGCCGAGCGCCACTGCGTGGTCCGCTACGACTCACAGGGATGCGGATTGTCGGACTGGACGCGCAGCGAATTTTCCATCGCTTCCGAACTCGCCACGCTCGAGATGCTGGTCGATAACCTCGACCTCGAACGCTTTGCGCTATTCGGTTACGACGCGGGCGGTCCGGTCGCGATAGCGTACGCGGCGCGGCATCCCGAGCGCATCAGCAACCTGATTCTGTTCGGCACCTTCGCCAGCTCCGATCATCTCGCAGCGGGCCGCGCGATACCCGAGGTGCTGGAAGCGCTGATGATCGATCACTGGGAGCTGGCCTCGCGGCTGGTCGCCGATCTGCACGCGCCCGACGCCGACGGGGCGACGCTGCGGATGATTGCGGCGATGTACCAGCAGGCGAGCACGGGCGCGAACGTGATCAAGGCGGTCAAGGGGTTCATCCACGACGCCGACGTGCTCGATGTGCTGCCGAATTTGAGAGTCCCGACGACGGTCATCCATCGGATTAACGATTCCGCATTTCCCTACCAGGCCGGGCGCGAGCTGGCCGCGCGGCTTCCCCAAGGTTGCTTTGTGCCGCTGGCGGGCAGCTCGCATCTGCCATACCTGGGCGATAGCGCGGCGGTGCTGGCCGCGATCGCGCGTGCGCTGGGCGACGAGTATCAGCAAGACTCCGGCGCCGACCGAGACTCGCGGACCTGCGCGAGCTGCGGCGCGCACGACGTGGCGCAAGCCGCGTCGTGTTCGCTTGTTCGAGCCGGCGACGCAAGTGCGAACGGGCGGGACAATCACGATGACCGCGAAGACTCCGAGCTGAGCGGTCCCGACGGGCTGGGATTGATGACGGTGGAGTCCGAGTTGGCTGGGTCCTCGCCCGAGAGCGCGGGATTTCGCTGCGAGGGCGAGTATTGGACGCTTGCGTACGCCGGCGAAACCCTGCGGGTAAAGGACTCGCGCGGGATGCGTTATCTCGCCCAATTGCTGCGCTACCCGGGACGCGAATTTCACGCGATCGAACTCGAAACGCGCAGCGAATCGGGCGCGGTCGTGAATTTCGCTCCGCGCCCAACCGCTCGCATCAGCGAAGAAGAACTCTCCGCCGCCGGACTGCATTCCGATAGCTCAGGCGACGCGGGCGAGATGCTCGACGCACGCGCGAAGGGCGCCTATCGCCGACGTCTGCACGAACTGCGTGGGTTTCTCGATGAAGCCAAGGGACAGGGCAATGTCGAGCGCGCCTTCGAGCTCGAGGAAGAAATTTCCTTTCTGACCCGCGAGCTCTCGCGCGCGGTGGGTCTGGGTGGACGCGACCGGCGCGCGGCCTCGGTCGCCCAGCGCTCGCGGCTCAACGTGACGCGCGCGATTCGCCGCTCGATCGAGAAGATCCGGCAGCATCATCCCGCGCTCGGCGCCCATCTGGCGACCCGGATCAAAACCGGTTTGCAATGCGTCTATCGTGAAGAGGTCCGCCACCCGCTCCAGTGGGAACTGTGAATCGAACCGGCGATTGCCGGCGCTCACGGGCCGAAGCGCGCTCCAGTTGATCCGCAGCCTGTCCGATCTGCCTGATGGAACACCGATGTTCCATCGGTTTGAACCCTTAAGCTTAACGAAGACCTAATTTTGGGTTTTTGCGTGCGTCCCTATACCGCCGAATCCGGGGGAGATTAGGAAGACGCGCACGCCGGTTCCAAGGGAGAGAGCCCGGCGCTGGGGGACAGGATACAGAGTCGGGTGGAGGAGGAGTTTCATGACCGGTAGAACCCTGGGTTCGGAACGCCGTGCCCGTTGGCGCACCCTGCTGGTGGCCACGGTCGCGACGGTGGCCACGCTATGGACGTCGGCCGCGATGGCGACCATCACGCAAGGCGACTTTTCGGTGTTCGGGTTTTTCGAGACCCGCGAGGAAGGACGCTGGGGGCAAGGCTCGAGCAACAACAACGGCACGCCGACCACGCTGTCGCATCCGACGCCCACCACCACGCTTGCGGTGCCGGGCACGGCGGCAACCGAGACTGGCGGCAGCTTCGACTTCAATCATTGGGATCTGGATGAGGCGCGCCAGCTTGGCGATATTCGTCCTGATTACCACTTCGTCAAGAACTACAAGTTCCTGGGCCGGTTCGATACGCTGCTCCTGAAGGACGCCGACTTCTTCGCGTTCTATCGGCCCTGGTATGACGCGGTCGGCACGCTGAAGCAGCAGGGCCGCGCGGAGACCAATCGCGACTGGCAGCCCTACTCGCAGTCCCAGTTGCAGCAGGAATACTTCCGCAACGATCTGCACGAGTACTATGCGCAGTTGAACTTCACGGATAACTTCTCGGCCCGTATCGGCAAGCAGGAAGTCATCTGGTCGGAAGCCGACGCGCTGTCAGGCACCGAAATCACCAACTCGATCGACACGACGTATCATGG